>CAZQTZ010000115.1:0-5159 GCA_964596465.1 uncultured Candidatus Bathyarchaeia archaeon
TAAGCGCAATCATCATCGGCATATTAGTATTGAATATTACAACTTTACAACTTGCCGTTGCTGTAACTGAAAACTCTTGGACAAACAAAACCACTGCACCCATAACCGGCAATTTCAAGGCTGCCACAGCAGATCACAAAATATACCTACTTGGAAATTCAACCAATTATGAATATAACCCCTCTGCAGATACATGGACAATAAAGAACCCAATGCCGACACCAAGAACCTCTTTTGCAATTGCCTCCTGCCAAAACAAGATATACGTCATAGGCGGGGTAATTAGTTCGAATCCGAACAGTGGCGATATCATAACTTGCTCAATCAACGAAGTTTACGATCCCCTAACAGACACCTGGGAGACTAAAGCACCAATGCCCACCAGCCGAAGTTACATGGAAGCAAACACTGTTAACAACAGGGTCTACGTTATCGGCGGCAGAATGGGAGCTCAATACACTACCAGTGCCTTAAACCAAGTTTACGATCCAACAACTGATTCATGGAGTACGAATGCGCCAATACCCTACCAAGTTGTAAATTATGCCTCAGCAGTTATCGAAAACAAAATATATGTTGTAGGGGGTCAAGACGAATTCCTAAATGAGAACATGAATGTAGCCTTCAACCAAATCTACGACACCTCAACAAACACTTGGAGCCAAGGCGCTCAAATCCCATCCCCAACGCTAAATGCCGCTTCAAGCGCGACGACAGGAACAATGGCGCCGAAACGAATTTATGTCATAAGCGGAGACGCAGGTTTTGTTGAGCCTGTGAACCAAAATTACCGCTATGACCCCGAAAACAACTCATGCCATATTGGGACTCCAATGTCAACTTCTCGTTATGGCTTGACCTTAACCGTCGAAAATGATCTACTATACACAAATGGCGGTACAACTGGATGGCTTAGTGTAATAGGAGCAGTTGAGGAGTATACACCTTCTGGCTACGGGACAGTTAGTCCATCTTTACCTTCACAGTATTCATCACCCTCTCCTTCATCAAGGCCTTCCCACACCCCAAACCCAACATCCTCTCAAACAATAAATCTAAGTCCGTCAGTTCCCGAGTTTCCCTCATGGATGATTCTGATTGTGCTGTTTGCGGTAGTGGTATTTCTTACTGTGTTCAGAAAGAGAATGAAAAGTATGGGTGAATATAATTCAAGACAGATATCTTGAACAAATGGGGATTATACGGCTATTTCGTGGAGTCGTTTTTGTTTGATGGCGTCTTTGATTTCTATTGCGATGCGTCGGCCCATGTACATGTTTTCTCCGTACTTTAGATAGGCATATGGTGAGGTGCCGATGCCTACGTTTGTTCCAGCGACGATGCGCGCGGAGATTTCGAAGGTGTAGATTTTTAGGTCTTCTGTTATGACCGTTTCTAGGCAGAAGGGACCTATTATTCCTGGGGGTGCGAGTTCGCACGCTTTCTTGTGAACGTTATCGCCCATACGCATGATTTCGGGTAGCAGGGATTCGCGTAGTACTATTGGGAAGTTGCCTACGACTGTGTAGGTGGGGTTGATGCCTATGTCTAGTTGTTGGCTTGCCGGAATCTTACCTATGGAATCGACTGCGGATTCGTAGCGTCGATCCATAGCTAAAAGTTCTACCTCATCTTGAATTATAGATGAGAAATAGCTAGGGTAAACATTCACGCCTAATGCATATTCTTGAAGATGGATTTTATCTACGTCGCTTTCTTGTAGTAAGCCACGTTTGACCATCTCTTTGAACTTTTTATGGAAGGCTTTAGGGGAGTCAGCTAGGAAGTAGCCTCTGCCGCCTTTGGCGCCTGGAAGTTTGGCGATTATGAGGCGGTCGATGTCTTCAGGAGTCTTAAAAGTTGCGGGTAAGCGTAGTCCTGCTTGGCGAAGCCATTCCTCCTGTTCTTTGCGGTCCGCTTCCCAATGAAGCAGCTGACGGTTACCAAACATTGGCACATGCAAACTGTTGACTAACTCATCAGTACTTAGGTAAGCTGTAAAGGATCCGTGAGGAATCAAAACAATATTCAGTTTTCGCAGTTTCTCTTGTAGACTTTCAGTTAGCAATTCAGTAAAGTCATTCACAATTATCAGTTCGTCTACAAGGGGGTATTTTTGATACATTATTGCGTCTTTTTCTTTGCAGATGCAGACGGTTCGAAAGCCCTCCTCTTTGGCGCCTTTGAAAATGTTAAGAGAAGAATGAGAACCTAAGGTTCCGATTGCGATTTTGTTGAGGCTGTATTTTTCTACGATTTTACCGATGTCATCTTTGGCTCTCATGTCACCACTTCAGCCAGCTTGTCCTCTTTGAGAGCACGCTTAATTTCCATGGCGACGCGTTTTCCAGGACCGACTTCAACGCCATACTTATACTTCATGTATGGTGAGGTGGCTTCAACGCATGGGCAGCCTGGTACACGAGGGCTAACATCAAAGACATAGAAATCCAGATTTTTAGTGATTGCGCCCTGTAAAGCAAAAAGTCCTATCATGCCTGGAGGGTACTCTTTTTTACACGCTTCAACGAACAATTCGGCGGCTTCAAAAATTTTCTCGATTTGGCTCTCGCGCATAGTTGCACCCTGGTGACCGATTTCGATGTTCTGAGTGGGGATTTTTATCTCCATTTGTTCCTGAGCGGGCAAATCCAAAATGCCGTCTAAATCGGTTTGAATCCGTCTATCAAAACCCAGCAAATCTATTTCATCGGTTATGGGGGACCAGAATAGATTAGCGTTAAACTTTGCACCTATCACATACTCTTCTATTATTGCTTCTTTTAGGGCTTCTTTGGTGATTATGCCCTGTTTTATGCGTTCTTTGCCTATTTTCTCATATTCCTCTGGAGTTGAAGCATAGAAGAAGGCACGTTCTATAGCACGTTCTTTCTCAGCAACCTTCACAATGACTAGTCGGTCGATTTCTTTTGGCGATTTGAAGGTTCGCGGAGTCTTTATCCCAGCTTTCTGAAGTAGATAGAGCTGGTTTCTGGGGGTGTTGCGTTCTTCTGTTCTTAATATGCTACGGTTACCCATTAGAGGAACTGTAAAGTGGTTTTCTATACCCTCATAACTTGCGTATACGCTGAAAGAGCGGTTAGGTACAAAAATTGTGTTTAGATCGGTTAATTTTTTAACGTTTTTTTCGTCGATGATTTCTGAGAATTTGTCCAGAAGAAGGGTTTGATCAAAGAGGTTACCGTAGTATTTGGTGTAGGTTTTTTCTCTACCTTTTTGGCATACAACTAAGGTTTTAAAACCTTCCTGCTTAGCCCCTGCAGCTATTTCAAGTGCAGAGTGGCTACCTAAGACGCCGATGCAGATGTTTTTAGGATCATATTTTCGGAGAATCTGTTTAATTTGCTTTTTTTCTATCATGCTTTCTCGTCCATTAACTGTTTGTATTTCTTAATAACATCAGCTAAATGGGGGGCATTGAATAATCTGCGCCCCGTTAACTCGTTTGCAGTAGAAATATACATTTCACTAATGATGGTTCGCAGTTTAGAATCCAGCTTCGGCGGCTCAGACTTGCAAAGTGACTTCCAGTCTTTAATGCCTTCTTCTTCAGCGGTTTTCTTTGCTTCCTCTAAATCCAGATACCAAGATGTTTTCTTATAGAATTGCCTAGCAATCTCTTTGCTAACATGTATTCCGTTAAAGGTGAATCTGCACTCATCAAGAGTGCCCACGACATCAACGACCATGATTCTTCTTTGGTCATCGAAGGCCAACTCTATCTTTCCGTCTTCATTGACCAGTCCTGCGCGAGATGCCATCTCAGTAATAATATCATTGACTTTTGACAGCACATTTTTCGCTTCATTTAATTCTTCATCCGTTAAACCCGCTATCTTTTTTGCTTCATCCCAGCTGATGTAACGGTCGGTCTTTTCAAGTTTGGTGCTAACGTCAAAAATAGGTTTGTCGAAGCGTTCTCCTGGCTTAGGCTGGTGATCTAGACCCAGCTCTTTTAAAGTTGTTTTACCCTGTTCAAGCCGTTTAAAGACACTAGAGCCTTCAGGTAATCCGTTACGATAAATAATTTCAAGGGGGATAAGACAATTCTTAAGTTTTGGCGTATAGAGGCTATAATCGTATTCTAATTTTCCTTCGCTTACACGGCTTTCAGGTCGGTAGATGTTAACATTGGAGACTTCCATCACATTTATGGGCTGATTTGCCTGTTTGAAGCCTATGGTTTTTCCATTGATATCAACCAGACCTTTGTAATGGGTTTTGATGCCTTTTTCTTCTAAGCGTTCAAAACAATAAGCTCCCATTAGACATAGAGCCGCGCCCTTTCCAGGTATCTGGTCAGGCATTTCGCCCCAGTCGAAAACAGAGTAGCGGTCTGAAAAGTGAAATCTTCCAGTACCCATCGAGTTAGGAGTTGGGTTTTTTATTATTTCTAGATCTTTTACACTGCCCATTGTTAACCCTTCGTAACTATGCTTGCTGAAAAGATTTATTCTGCTTAGCCTATATCAGCTTATTCTTTTATCCTAAGCAATTCCTAAGTTTGGCAGCTTCAACTAAGGCTTTCTTAGCTTCCTTCTCCTCATTTTCCAGATAGGAGATTAGAAAATTGTTAGTGAAATTTTCATGTTTACGCTGAGCTGAAGTCCGCGGACCCAGCTTAAGATCAAGTTCCTCTTCCACAGTTTTAAGATCAGCGAGAATTCTAGTCAAGGCGAGTCTAAGGTTATCAACGTTCATATTTGCTCTTTTAGCGATTCTTGGGTGCATGGACATGAGCATGTTGATGTTTTCCATAGAAACTAACCCGCTGACGGTAGCGAAATCATGCTTCAAGTTAACATAATGCTTCTGTAGAGTGCACATTTCTTGATCCGTTAAATCCTCTAAAACCTTCGCACCTATGAATTCGGGGGGTATGCCGATGCTATAGAGGGCAGCCGCGAAGGTGATTGCTCTAGGGAGGCTAACCCCCGCTACGTTTCTGCTATAACCAAACAAGCCAATATGCAGTTTTCGGGCTCTGCGCGGAGGCACATAAGGAGAAATGCTGTTTATAAACGGCGCAAAAACCTCTGCCACGATTTCATATTGATGCTTAGCTTTTTGAAGAATACTCGCTAAGATTTTTTCTTCTTCAGCATCAATAATAGTTGGAGATCCATTGGGCAACTTCT
>CAZQTZ010000115.1:5183-6904 GCA_964596465.1 uncultured Candidatus Bathyarchaeia archaeon
CCTGCTCAAGAGGATAATCATAACGTGCTGCAGATTGAATAGTAACGGTTGATACTCCTTGATATTCCTGTAAAAATTTGTCAAGGTTCTCAGGTGAAAGATGCCCGCGGAAAGGCTTAGACCCAACACCTATAATCGGATAGATGGGCAGATCTTTTTCTTTTTCTATCTTCTTAAGTTTTGAAAGCCCAATCTTAGACAGTAAAACAGCTGATAGCAAACCATAGTTTAGCGCAGGATCTGATCGTGCAATGAAGGCTCGCAGGTACTTAGGCTTGACAGTTTCTATGTAAGGTTTTACTATTTTATCAATAGATAAGATACTGTCAAAATCTTCAACCAGCGGAATAACATTGATGCTTTTTGGTTTGAAAGTGCCAATCCAATCTTTTGCTTTCGCCTGCTCATCTAGCATGATATCTTCGTTTCCCACGATAGCTCGTTTATAGTAGTTGTAGAGCCAGATGAGTTCAGTGCCGCTGGTGGTAAAAGGTAAAATTAATTCGAAGATCGGTGTGATGTCTTTTTTATAGCATGAAGACGCAACATCATAGGTAACGGGGATATTGTGGAGTGTTTCAATGACTACTTTTTTCTCAACAGTCTCAATTTTCGGGTTCGGTATACGATAAGTCAGGTATAGGTCCTTGCCAATTCTGTGCTCTGAAAAATACTCCCAATAATTGTTGAGTAATTTTCTAACCACGTGAGTATCCGCGTCTTTACCTTCAGAATCCCACATGACCTCCTCGCAACCCAGTTCCTCGTAAGCATAATAAGCCTCATAGACCTCGGCATTACCATCAATAATTTTGTCAGTACTCCACTGAGGAACATTAACATTATCAGGGTGCTGAGTGGACATAGTTGCGGGGATTTTTCTTTCTTCAACTTCACGGGTCATAGTTACTCTCCAACCTGTAGGCGGATAGAAACGTCTAAATCGTAGGTTTTGGGCTATTTCATGTTTTTGATTGTTTCGTCAGCTTTTTCTATATCCTTCCTCTTCTCCAACTGATAATCAACAATTTTTTTCCTCAGTTCCCTGTCTTCTAAGGTAAAAATCTTTGCCACTGCAATCGCCGCCGCCTCCGCCTCGATAGTAACAACACATCCAATGCCGCTAGGAACTCTTAGCGACGAATACACATCTGCTCCACCATACTTATCCGAATACGGCGGACAAGCAATTACCGGCTTTGAAGTACTAGCATCAATAAAAGCGCTTAGAGCGTTAGATCGCCCTGCTACAGTGATGTAAACGACCTTTTCATCTTCAAATTCCTTAAGAATCTCTAGAACTTTCTGGGGCGTTTTATGAGCAGAAGCTACTCTAAGCACATAATTAACGCTGAAACTTTTTAGGTGTTTAGCTATCTCTCTTGAAAACTCCAAATCCTTCTCTGAACCCATCACGATAACGGCTTTCCCATTCATAACTATCCACACTCACTGCTTACCCGCAACTTGCTAATTAATTTTTAAAACCCAAAGAGACATACCAAAGTTAACCAACGAAAAACAGCGAACAACCTATGCGTATGACCCAATTAAATAGTATCTATTCTGAATTAATACATAAACGACATTGAATATCATCGGATAATAATTTTTTATAATCAAACGATATTTTATTTTTTATAGCTGAAGCCGTAGAAGTTACGCATAAAATACGTAACAGATATAGCTGTCAACAAACTATTTAGGAAGCACCCCTAGGA
>CAZQTZ010000116.1:0-6803 GCA_964596465.1 uncultured Candidatus Bathyarchaeia archaeon
CATCAGGCACCCACGACGACGTATGGTGGGCCATCGCACTCGCAGTCTACGCAACCACAAACATGAACCCCGAACCAGCACTAATGATAATCCCAAACTAAACTAAAATAATAAAACAACCAACCCAAAGAAAGATAAACCCCTAAAATTAAAATTAAAAAAACTCAAGAAAGAACCCATATCAAAATAAAAGCAAAAAACCAAACTCAAATTATAAAATCAGCTGAGTCTATAGCAGAAAAATACTGTGGCATCGTTAAAGTAGAAATATGGCCAGAAAACCTGACGAATTCGCAGCTGAGGCAATCAAATGGTTGACAACCAAAAATAAATAAACATGAACATAAAAACAAGCTAAACCAATTCGGTTGCTAATATATCCTTTAACAATAATTATTTAAAATTGTATAATTATCTATTGATTGGTCAGAAATTAGTATAGTTAGTAAATTGGAGAAAAAACTCTTTTTCTATTAGACTAATTCTGAGAATTCTTCTCTGGTTAAATTAGCTTGCCTAAGTATTGCCTTTATAGGTCCACCTGCCACTTCGGGATGAATCGGAACAATTACGACAAAAACTTTACCGTTAGCTTTTTTTAACTTAGCATGGCTACCTTTTGTGCCCTGAACACTAAAACCTGCTTTGGTTAAGGCCTTAATTATCTTTCTTACTGGCGGTACGGGTAGAGCTACTGACATCAATTTTCATTATCGTCACAATTGGTGCTTCAGATCTGGAGGGCTTCTCAACATCTTCATCTTCCAAATACAACTTCACTGCCTCCTTAAGATTCTTCAGAGCTTCCTCAACACTCTTGCCTTGACTGGCCACATCAAACTCGGGACATAAAGCAACATAGAGCTTTCCTTCTCTGCGCACAATCGCCGAAAGCTCTAAAGCATCATTAACCTGCATAAACGAACACAAACTTGCCTAACAACCACCCAAAAAACCTTCTCAAACCAAACACCCAAACCCACAAACGAACCAAAAAACAAAAACATCCGCAATAAATCAGCCATTTCTAAAATCACATCTCTTCTCACCACTATTTTTTACACAAGAATTCCAAAGAGCAACAAGACTCTCCTTATTCTGTTCAATCCGCTTAGTCTCCAACAAATTAGCTTTTTCCAACAAATCCAAAAGCCTATCAAACGGCAAAACAGAAAAACGCTCCGGAAAACTCTGACTTCTGTAAACTATCTGTCTATTCTCCAACCTTCTTAGAACACGAACAAGATGCTGCCTATTGACCCCTAAAGCCTCTACTATAGCCAAAACATCATTTACTCCATTAAACGCTAAAAACACATAAACCTCAGCTTCCAACCTCTCAAATCCCAAATCAACCAGAATCTTATACATCCACTCCGAAGTCAACACACCACCTTCCATACCAAATAAATAAAAAATGGGTTAGGCAGACGCATCCAATAGTAGATAGTCTACCTGACCGTTATGGTCATTACAACCCCCTCTAGGGCATTCTCTGAAAGTTTCGGATAAGGATAAACCGTGCCAGTCGCGCCAAGACAGGTGAATGTATAGGTGCCATGGGGATAATCTCCATTTAGCCGCATAGGAGATTCAACAGTAAATTGCGAAGCAAAATGGACCAATCCGTCATGCAATTCATAATTCCCAGCTCCATCACTAACCAAACCAAACATAGGAAGATACCCATACGGTCCAGATTCTCCATGTATTATTCGCCACATTATCCATTGCCAAGATGGCCAAGATGGATTACTACCCCAAGAAGAAGTAGCAGTCACCTCTTTAACAGCCCAGTAATCCCAGAACGCAGTGTCACTCTCAGACGGAGGCGTCATCCAGAACATGTACACCCCCTCAGGCAAATCCGGTTTGATAAATTTAATATTCAGATAAAACCACGTATCCGGATCTCCATCAAGTTTTAGCTTAAAACCAGAAACCTGATTCCCAGCAACCCCCCGAAGCGTAGAGTCATCAGAAGTCCAATAAACCATATTACACTCCTTCATAAGTCGCGGAGTAGCACTAACCAAACCAACAGCTCCGATTACAAAGATTAAAGCAAACACAAATGAAACACCAATCTTTCTGTTCACCATTTTCACCTCCACTCCAAATTTTCTAAACCAGCTATTATACGAAAACCTGTTAAGCTCTAAACGCATATTAGGTCTAGTGACAACAAAAGTCAATCACTACTTCTAGGATGGACTACTTTTGGGAGAAGAATCACTAAAGAGTGTTCTGAAAGATTTTGGCTTAACCGAAACCGAAGTACAAGTTTATTTATGCATCTCAAGACATGCGCCGATAAGCGGAACAGACACCGCCCAGTTGCTTAGGAAAGATAAAGCCCAAATCTTCCGAACCATAAAAAACCTCCAAACCAAAGGCTTCATAGAAGCCACACTCGAAATCCCCACGCGCTTCACCCCCATAGCATTCGAAAAAGTCCTAGAAATAACCATCAACGAAAAAAAACAACAAGCAGAACGCATAGAAGAATCTAAAGAACAACTTTTAGCCTACTGGAAAAACCTAAACAAAAAAGAACTTGACAATTCGCTAGAAAAATTCGTTATCATAGAAGGTCGACACAAAGTATACTCCAAAATCGCCCAAATGATAACCGAAGCAAAAACTCAGCTGCACACCGCCTCAACAGCAAATGGACTGCTGCGAGCTGAACAATTCGGCATATTTACCACTCTAAAACCAAAACAGCAAGTCCAATTCAGACTCCTAACCGAACTCTCAAACCAAAACCTCCCAACGATAAAACGAATCATCAAAAACATAACCAAAAAACAAATCAACTTCCAAGCAAAAAACCCCGATATAGGCTTCAACATCTTCCCCCGCATGGTCATAAAAGATAACCAAGAAGCAATCTTCTTCATAACCCCCAGAAACACCTACAACACCGAAGAAGACAACCTCTGCCTTTGGACCAACTGTAAAGACCTAGTCGAAGCCTTCGAAAGAGTATTTGAAGACCTCTGGCAAAACGCATCCGACATAGCAGACAAAATCACACAACTCCAAACCCCAAAAATCACCTCAACTGACCAAATCAGCCAAATCCAAACAAAATACCAAAACACCCTACAAGCAGCAAAAACAGAAATCATAGCTGTTACCTCCTCTGATGGACTTAACGAATTCGCCCAAATCCTCCCCCAACTAAAAGAACGCACAAAAAACAACATAAACATAAAAATCATGGCTCCTATAACCGACAAAAACCTGCAAATCACACAGCAACTATCAAAATACTGCCAAATCAAACACATCACAACCAGCTACCAAAAAACCACCCTCATAGATGGACAATACCTCTTCCAATCCACAAACCCCCAATCAAACCACGAAGAAACCGAGATATCCCAATCAAAACAATCCAAAGATATTTCCTACACCAACAATCCCCAACAAGTCCAAAAAACAAAAAAACTACTAGAAGAACTCTGGGATAGCTCTCAACCGCCATCATTTCTCACCTTAGACTCCATCCTCAGCTTCGCAGCTAATGCACAAAAGGAACTTCCCTCACAGGAGGGACTAAACGTAGTCAAAAAAGTTAATGGCCTAAAAGTCTCCGACGAACAACCCGAAATAGAAAAAGACATCATAAACCGCATCCTCAACGCAAAAAGAATCCGAGTAAAAGACCCCACAAAAGATCTAACCCATGTCTACGGATTCAGCGGCCAAGCAGTCATACACCCACCCCCAGCATTTCACCTGCCCGACATTATGATTCACGCCTTCCACAACGACAAACAATCCGCCTACGGCGTAGAAGACTACATGGTAATCTATATGTGGCTGTCAACCCCCAAAGGACCCACATTTGTCCCAGTTGCCATAGTAGGCGATGTCAAAAAAGGCGAAAACGGCCTAAGAAAAGTCTGGCAAGGAACCCCCGCCGCACAAAACATAAAAATCGTCAAAAAATCCCAACTCCACATCCAACTACACGCAAACACATTCTTCGCAGGCTGGACCACCCCCATACCCCTACTACCCACAGAACTCATCCTACCACCCGCAGCCATAACACTCGAAGCAATAGGCAAACTCAACACCAAATCATTCACCATAACCCTACCCGCAGGCTACAAAGTCAAAATAGAACGAAACGGCTACAATGCCTTCGTAACCTTTCTGCACCCAAAATCAAAATACCAAGGCCCAGGCACAGACGGATTCATCAGCAGAGACCTTATCATGACAACCACCCCACCAACAACCAAAAACTAAACGAAACAAAAAAAAAAATAAACAAAATCCATCATCCACCATCAAATTTTAGAAAGTCACAAAAATTTTATTAACAAAAAACCCAATATAGAATCCAGCTACTTTTCGAAGAATTCTACCTTAAAACGCTTAAAGGGCTGAATGAGCTTCGCCCTCATTCTCCTAGCTGCGAAAAAGGCATAACCTCCCATCCAAACTTTCTCCTAAGTTTCCCCGGCGAAGCTCCAGCACACCAACAACACAACCCCCAAAACCAACCCCCGCCAGCAATCACAATAAAGAAACAAAAAAGCAACAAAAACCCAAAAAACCCCCGCCCTGACAAAATTTTTCGCAAATTTTTTATAATTATAGCAACAAACTAAGTTCGGATTTTATGAATAAAGCTTCAAAACAACCAAGCATCGAGAGTCTATATGAAGCAGTTAAACAGATAGCTCCTGTGGCGATTATAAAATTCCAAAACGAACAACCCCACATCCAAAAAATCAACAAAATCGCCTGCCGAATAATCGGCTACACAGAACAAGAACTCATTAAAATTAACCCATCTGACCTCTTTTTTAATCAACAAGAAGCAGAACTCCAAAAAGCAAGAATCAAAAGCATCCTATCAGGCGAAAAAATCCAAAAAACCGTCGAGTACAAACTAAAAGCCAAAGACGGCCACGAAGTCTTCACCGCACTAACCATAAAACCCTACTACCAAAAAAACAAACTCACCAACCTACTAGCAGTATTTTACGATTTAACCGAGCTCAAATCAACCCAAGAAACCCTAAAAGCCAGCATCCAAATGACCCAAAGAGCCCAACAGGAACTCCACCTCATCTTAGACTCCTCCCCAATCATAGTATTCTACAAAGACAAAGAAGGGAAAATCAAACAAGTAAACCAGGCATTCGCAAAAGCCCTCAACACAACAAAAGAAAAAATCATCGGCAAAACCGTAGCTGACCTCTACACAAAAGAAATCGCCCAAGCCATGCGAAACGACGACCTTATCGTCATGAAATCAAAAAAGCCTAAACTCCACATCATCGAACCCTACAACGCACCCAGCGGCCTAAGATGGATACGCACCGACAAAATCCCCAGCTACGACGAAAACGGCAACGTAAACGGCATAATCGGCTTCTCAGAAGACATCACCGACCGCAAAAAAGCCCAAGACGACCTCGCCGAAAGCGAAAACAAATACCGCATGCTCATCGAAACCGCAGCCGAAGGCATAGTCCTAGCAAAACCCAACGGCAAATACACCTTCATAAACAACCGATTCGCCCAAATGCTAGGCTACACCCCAGAAGAAATCATAGGCAAAACAGGCGAAAACTTCGCCAACGACGAAAAAGAAGCCCAGCAAATCACAAACAGCCGAAAACTACTTTACAGCGGACAATGCGTCTTCGGAGAACGCGTCTTTAAAAGAAAAGACGGCGCCCCCCTCTGGACCGCCTTCAACGCATCCCCCCTCTATGACAAAGACGGCAAACACATAGCCGACATGGCCCTCTACACCGACATAACCGAACGCAAAAAAATGGAAACCCAACTCAAAGAACAAGAACGCCTCGCCGCCATCGGAGCCACAGCAGCCATGGTCGGCCACGACATCCGCAACCCACTCCAAGCCATCATGGGCGACACTTACCTGCTAAGAAACGAACTCAAAAACCTACCCCCAAACCACAACCACCACGCCAACCCCGATCAATAACACACCCAAAACCAAATCAGAAGCCAAACCAACCCAAACGCAAACCCGCGAAGACGCCCCAGCGAAGATCCAAACCGACCTCACCTTTCTAAGACGCATCCTAACTAACCTCATAAACAACGCCCTCCAAGCCATGCCCAACGGAGGCGAACTCACCTTAACCACCCACACCACAAGCACCCACACCTACATCACAGTCGCAGACACAGGCGTAGGCATACCCAAAGATATCCAAAACAAAATCTTCACCCCCATGATAACCACCAAAGCCAAAGGTCAAGGCCTAGGCCTAGCAGTCGTCAAACGCCTCACCGATGCCCTCAACGCAAATATAACCTACCAAACCCAAAACCAAAAAGGCACACAATTCACCATCCAACTCCCCAACACCAAACCAACAACCTAACCCACCCCAAAACCCAAAAACCCCCGAACCAAAAACCAAAACCCAAAAACCAAACAAAACCACCAACAAATCAAAAAGTAAAAAAATCAAAAAAAATCAACAAATCAAAAAACAACAAAATAAACACAAAAAATCAAAAAACCAACAACAAAACCCCACAACCCCACAAAACAAACCCCAAAAAACACCCCAAACCAAAAAAACAACCCAAAACAAACCCAAACCAAAAAAACAAAAACCCAAACACCCACACCCACAACCACAACCAAACCAAAAACAAACAAAAAACAATTTCCAAAAACAAAAACAACTTTAAAAAAAAACAAACAAAAACAACTAATTTTCAAAAACAATCATGGTGCGGTTGCCGGGATTTGAACCCGGGTCGTCAACGTGGCAGGCTGATGTCCT
>CAZQTZ010000117.1:0-6787 GCA_964596465.1 uncultured Candidatus Bathyarchaeia archaeon
CTCCCCTGAAAAAAGTATAGTACAAGCGACAAAACGTAAAGAATATGGTGGTTTCCAAAAATTCCTCGAATTAGTCCGTAGCCAAATTGAGTGGGGAATCCCCCTGAGAAAGACTTTCGCTAGCGTAAATAAGCAGATACGCAGCTGGTTTGTCATTATGAATTTTGCTATGATGATCGAAACCATCGAAATCGGCGGTGACAGTACCCAATCATTGGAAATTCTTTCAGATTACAGCGAAAAAGAACGTGAACTCCAAATCAACCGACGTGCATTGCTAAAGCCCTACATTGTACTTGCTTTCGTTTGGAGTGTACTTATCGCAGCAACTACGACAATAGTAGCTATAACAACCACTATGATGGGCAGCGTAACTAGTAGTAGTCTATCAAGCGTTGCTACCTTAGCGATGAGTGAGCAAATGAAAGTTTTCTCCGTAGGCATAATTTTACAATGCTGGATATCTGGTTTCTTTATAGGAAAAATAAGCGAAGGTAATTTTGGGGCTGGTTTCCAACATGCTGCTTTACTAGCTGGAACAGCTTATGTATCATTGATTTTGTCTCAAGTTGTGCTTGGTAGCATATTTGATGTAAGCGCCTTCACATCGTCAATGGGTTGAGCTATTGGAGGAGAATTAAACGCCAACAACTGCTATCGATACTTTCTTTGCCTGCACATTAATTGTAGCGATTGCTATAATCTCAACAGTTTATGTAGTTGGCACAACAACGACTCAAATAGGGAATACTCAGAACCTTAATCAGGAAAGTTATCTTCGAGGGATAGCTAATAAAATTGTAAGCAGCTGTGGAACACCCGTAGATTGGGGATCAGCTGGTATTGCACCAAGTAATCTTGGATTGGCATCATCTGATTCAGATGGTTTTTACACGATTGATGTGGATAAAATTAGTTTATTAAACAGCCAAAATCAGTATTCGCTTTCCTATATCGAAGCCTTAACTGCCGCTAAACTAAGTAACATAGCTTTTGGGATATCTCTATCACAAATGCTATCTATTGATGTAATGCTCGCTTCTAATTTTACAATAAACGATAATACAGAATATACTTTCCAGGTTTTTATTAGTCAAGATGTCGGAGCAGTAAAGGCAAATCTACACTGTTATGTCTTAGCAACTGACTACCTAATTGAGGTTACAAATTCAACTTCAAATGTGGGTTATAGCTTAATTACTTTTGAAATTCCTAATTCTTCATCTGGGCCTGCAATACTAATTGTATTTGCTCAAGCATTATTAGATCAACGTCTATGCGCGTATAATGTTATAGCATTTGATCATTTATCAAATTCCTCTGAGCCTAATGGTACTTATCTAAATCTGAGTCCGATTAATCATTCTCTAAATGTAACTTTCAATAACTCTAGTGCGTTAGTTGAGAAAGCATATGCTCTTTCTTTTTCTTATGCGACAAATCTCACTTCAACGTCAAGTCAAACATATATTGTCCCTGACTTTGTAGATAGCAGCCCTCTTGTCATGGTATTACACGGTTATAATAATACGGTTAGTTTTATCGAATGGGTAGCTTATCCGCAAATTCCCCTAACATTTGGAGGCGATTTTACAAATTCACCCGCAAATATTTTTGTATACACGGTAACCATTGATAAAGTATTATACCGCCTAACTTTTCGTTTTGGAGATGTAGCGCATTGAGGCGGATTTTAAATGATAACCGAGGGCAGATTCGCGTTATTGAAGCCTTTTTCGCAGCGGTCCTTATGATTTCTTCAATAGCTATAGTTCCTGCGATTGAATCATATTCATCTACTTCTGAGGGAACACTTTCTTCAATAGCTCTTAATGTGCTCACAAGCATTGATAACAATGGTCATTTAGCCGAACTTATCAATCAAGGTAACTGGAGCGCTATTAAAGACCTTGTCGAATCATGCATCTCGCCCACATTATGGTTTAATATAACAGTATTTAACGAAGAAATGGATCCTCTTAACGATATTTTACTCTCAAGTGGAAGCGCAATAGGCGATCATATTGAAGTTGCCGACTATGTTTGCGCAAGTGCTAACGTGAATTATGCGGTCTATGTTGTTAGATTGCAGTTAGGAGGACTAAATTAGCTTTGCGATCTAAGTATCCTAACCGCAAGAACTCTGGACAAGTGCTAATAGTCACCTCACTTGTGGTGATTTTACTTCTTTTATCTACTATTGTTTGTGTGTCAGAAGTAGAGAAAAATTGCCCAATATTCTATACAGATTCAAATAAGGATCTAGTTGCGGTAAAACAAGCTGCTACGAATACTATTATCAGTGCTATGGCTAACATTTCGAATGGGGGTAATCCAACCATAATATCAAATAATCTAAATCGCCTAAAATCAGTTATTTCGGATAACTCCTATAATTCATTAATCAATTTCAATTTTACAATTTCCAATACATCACCTTACACTGATGGTGTCTTAATCTCATGGAATTCTAATGGAGAGGGAATTACGAGCATTTCAGTAGATTTTTCGATGAATACCTCAGGAATTTCTTCTAACTACTATACTGAATATTCAATATCGTAAAAGGTACCGATAGAACAGTTACAGTTACTTCTACTCTCTTTAATGAAGGTATGCCGGCATTATCAAAAAACTTGCTAGTTTACTATCAGCAAAAAAATCCAACAATATGGGTGGAAGCCCCTTCGTCAAACACCATAGACTATGGGAATGGAACATACACAACATCATTTATCATCCAAAAGCAACTGACAGAAAACTCTTTGCCAGTTTCGATTTACTGCCAAGATACTAGAGGAGTAGTAGTGATGGCAAATACAACGTGCCCTCAACAATAATCATTTACTCTTTTTACTATATTACTTTGTAATTGATAATATTTGATTAATCTTGAATGTGAATTTTGAATTCATATTTTGAAGCAAGATTGTAAGGTCGCAATTGACTAATATTAAGTCAGCAGAATCAGTAGCCAAGATACATACTTAGAAACTAAAGGAGAAACATAGAATGGAACTCGCAGTTGAAAGCCAAAACAGTGACCTGATAAAGGTTTACGATGAAAAGACTGATTCGTTAAAATTTGTAAAGAGAGACAAGGGCTTCAACAAGCAACTCTCAACTATAGAAGAAACCCTTTCAAGATATGGGCTACTTAAAAACGAAATCAAAGTATATCTTTACTTAGCACGAGTGGGCGAAAAGAAAGCAGGTGAAATCGCAGAAGCAATAAGCCTACATCGCACTGAAACCTACCGTATCCTTCGTGATTTAGAAAAGAAAGGAATACTTTTCTCAGTATTTGAAAAACCCCTCAAATTCACCGCAGTACCTCTAGATAAAGCAATAGATATCCTCGTAGATGCCCAGAAGATGAAGATTAAACTATTAGAGAAAGAAAAAGCAAGTCTTGTAGAACTCTGGTTATCCGTGCCACAAGTAAAAATTGAAAAAGCTAAAAAAGAACTCTTCCAAATGCTCGAAGGTGAACAACAAGTAATCCTAAAAGCTGATGAATTACTGGAAAAAACAGAGCACGAATTCCAAATCTTTGCCCCAAGTGCTTACCTAGCACAATTCTACTATAGTGACTTTACTGACAAACTTAGAAGCAAACAAGAAAAATTCAACATTACTTTACTGACCGAAAACTCGCCAAAAAGCTTGTTCTTCGTAGAACAAATGGATTGGCCAAAAAACAAATTAGGCTTAGTAGACGATGCAAATCTGCCTTGCTTCATGATATCCGATAAAAAAGAACTACTCATAGCATTTCACGAAGAAGACACAAGTAACTCGGGAGATAAGAAGAAATTCAAAACTGCCGCTATATGGACCAACTACAACGCCTTCATCTGGACTTTGCAAATGCTCTACACTAAACTTAGCAAAACTGAAAAAATATCAAGCCAAAACTAATCCTTCCTCGTATTATTAATTATGCTAAACTCCGAAGGAAGAAATCGCCGTTGAAAGGAGTAAAAAAACGTCCATCCTTCTTTTTCCTGACAATTTCTATTCTGATAATGGCAATTTGCACGATGTTTTTCCTTTCATCAATATTAGCTCCTGGACAAATTGCTCAGGGATCAAATCTGATTTGGGAAAAAACCTTTGGGGGATCTGGTGACGATAGAGCCTTCTATGCAACAGCGGCAAATGAAGGTTATTTAGTGGTCGGTTCCTCTGCTTCGTTTAACGACGGAAAAACAGCTGCATGCATAGTTCGCTTAGATAACGAAGGCAACGTAATTTGGAATAATACCTACATTAAAAATGATGGCTCAGAATTTAGATACGCTCAAAGTATAGCTGATGGCTTCATACTAGTAGGGAACACTTTTCTTTCTTCAGGAGATGTTAAGGGATACCTGATGAAAGTTGATAATCAAGGCAATCTGATTTGGGATCTAACAATAACCCCGCTCAGCAGCGCTGAAAATGGTATAAATAAACTATTCTCAGCAATAACTATTGAAGAAACAATTATTGCTGTAGGTTTAGCTACCCCAAATAGTGAAAATTCAAATTCTGATATTTGGATTATAAAAATAGATAATTCTGGCAATGTTATATGGAATAAGACATACGGTGAAACCTCAAACGAAGCAGCACGAAGTATATCTGTAAATCCAGATGGCACATTTATGATTGCAGGATATACTGACCAGAACAAAAATAACGATTATGATTTTCTAATACTCAAAATAGATTCCTACGGAAATATGTTATGGAATCAAACTTATGGTGGAATACAAAGCGATAAAGCCTACACAATTGCCTCAACTCAAAATAATTGCATTATAGCTGGTGATACTCGTTCGAAAGGATCAGGTGATAGCGATGCCTGGGTAATAAAAATTGATCTGAATGGGAAATTAATTTGGGATCGAACATTAGGAGGAATCGAATTTGACTCTCCCACTTATATTACCCTTGCAGAAGATGAAGCATATTTAGTAGCTGGAACCACTTTCTCGTATGGTAACGGCCAAAGAGATTTCTGGCTATTCAGAATAAACAATTTGGGCGAAGTTGAATTAAGCACAACAGTTGGCAGAAGTAACTACGAAGAAGCATACTCAATAATTCCCGCTAACAAAACTGAATATTTCATGGCAGGTTGGACAAAATCTCTTGGAGAAGGCCATTACGATTTCTACTTCGTTAAACTTGCCTCTAAAACTAACCAATAAATACTCTAATCTTTAATACATATCCAGCATCTCAGTTCTATACAACATATTGGATTGGGATATTCGATTTTTCAGTAATTTCTACATTAAGCTGTGGAGTGCGTTCGATAAGCCATTCTGAAAGTTTGCTGCAACTATTAGGATTACACGAGAAGCTTTTGGTTTTTGCATTCCATAATTGACAAGCGGCACAAGGGATTTCTTCGTTCTGACTCATAATCATCAATTCTAATAAATTCCAAAATCTTTTATCACTTATGAAAAGCAAATCATAAGCACAAATTTACATTACCAATAAACTATTTCCGCTGATTATGGGGATTTTAAAAGATTTTTAACTTCTACATATAAAAAAAGCAAGTAAATATGCCAACTGGATATAACAGAGGTATTTTGGGAAAAACCATAAAAGCTCAATCTAAACATTAGTTATGATTTCCATGAAAACAAAACTCGCCATCACACTTTCATTAATAATTATTTTATGTTCAAGTCTAGGAGGACAGGTTTTAGCAGCTACCTCTTCACCTGGAGTAAAATCAGGAGATTACTTCACTTATTCTGTAAGTTCCCAGTGGAGTACTACAAACTCCAGTCGCACCGTCCCGGAATATTTGGTTGAGACCAACAATACAAAATGGTTCAATGTCAGCGTATCTTGGGTTTCAGGAGCTAACGTCACTTCTACTGACACTTGGGAATACGTCAATGGAACAACCGGTAATTCATTAGTGCAAATGGAAGTTGAAAATGGGACCGTCTACTTTGCTCTGGAGTATTTGCCCGCTTTCTTAGGCTTTTTTAGCGCTAATCAAAGCGTAAATGATTTGCTGTACCCGTTATCAGACAGTGATGTTAGGATTAATCAAACAATAAACCGTGAATATGCAAGCGGAAATAGAGAAACAAACTTAGTCAGCGTCAGCTACCAAGTTACCGACTATTATAACAGCAGTTATGGCACCGAGACAATAACTTATTACATAGATCGAGCAACAGGTGTTCTTGTAGAACGTGTTGACTACACCGAATTCCCTGATCAAACTGGTTCCGTTACTTGGAAATTAATAGAGACTAACGCTTGGACTATTACGCCAAAGCCATTATCATGGTTTGATATTTTAATGGTAATTATAATAATTGTTGTGGTAGTTCTAGTTGTAGTATTGTTCCTTCGGGGACGAAGAAATCGGAAAAGAAAGAGTAAAAAATAAGCAAAAAATCAAATTTTTCTTATTTTACTATTTTTTTATATGATTATTTAAAAATTCGTGGTCAACAACTGCTTTCTCCATCAAATCTTTCACAGCTATAATTAGGCTTCCAGCGTAATAAGGTCTGACTACTTGTAAAGTAAATTCTCTTAGTAGATTGATTGACATATCATAAAATGTCAAATCTACTAAAAGCTCCTCCTTACTTCTCAATGACTGGCCTTTCCTATTCATTTACGACACATCTCTGCTCTTTCTCTACTATGAAATTGATTAAGAAGTAAACATTAGAAAGAATATTTCAAATAGAGGAGAGAGAGTCGTCAAAATAAAAAAATTTCTAGAAATCATGTTTGATAAGTGAGGCTTTTAATA
>CAZQTZ010000118.1:0-6770 GCA_964596465.1 uncultured Candidatus Bathyarchaeia archaeon
AAAAAAAGGTTAGACTGGTTTTAGAACCCATAAAATTACAGCCCAGTCTCTAACCGCTGCTTCATATTCCATTTTGAAATCCTCAAGCATCACTTTTGCATCAGCTGCAAAGGGACTATTGGTTTTAATTAGTTCTTGTAGACGTCTTATTGGTGAACGGGTATATACATCCCAGTCTTCTTTTGTGGAAACAAAATGTCCTAACTCTACATAACCAGCTTTCTGCATCAGTTCCTTAGTTTCTTGGATATTAAGTATACTCTCTTCTTTAAAACATAATACCTTTAGAACTTCGGAGGACACAGGTCTTTTCTTCCATACTGGCTCCGTATATAGTAGAGTCCCGCCTTCTTTTAGGGAATTACGGAAAAGTTTGAATCCCGCCTCCCTGCCGCCGTAAACTTCGGGTTCAATACCTAATGAAGCTACAGCATCATATTTTTTATCGGGTATAAACCCTTTTAGATCATGACAATAGAACTGAGCTTGACCTGATAGGTTCAGAAGTTTAGCTCTGGCGTTAGCATAATTAACGTTGATTTTTCCTAAATCAAAACCTTCAACTTGCACACCAAAAGTTCCCGCTAGAAAAAGCGCTGGAAAACCCTTTCCGCATCCTAAATCAATCAACGTTTTTCCTGAACTTAGGTTTGCCAGCTTACCCGCAGCTAATAAGGTTTGCTGGGATACAGGATTAAATATGTCAGCGTATTTGAATATCTCATCAAAGATTTCGTACAATAAATATCACTACCAGCTCTCAGGAATCTAAAAGGTTAAATAACTAAAACCTTTGCATATTTTTCCTTGTTGAACTTGATTCTCCAATGTCCTTAAACCGTCTATTTCTATACAAACTGTATCTGTAGATTTAAGCCAGACTTAAGGCTTATTGGCTATTCCTAACTCTCAGGGCGTAAAGGTAGCTGTAATATCTTCTTGCTCAAAGATCATCACTTAACTTACTTGCTAGGTGATTTTTTCTATGGTAAAGATCATATCTTGGGTTGAGCAATTTTAACGAAGCCCATCAGAGTACCCACTGTACGTAATCCAGATTAACAAGGCTGTGCATCTGATTCTTTATAGTAATCCAAAATTCGATAGAAGCAAATGTATCAAACCTTTTGTCTCTAATCTACTGCTTATCCTTAAATTGAAACTCGCGCGCGGAAATATTATTAAAGAGAGTATAACTAAAAATGAACTTATCAGCCTGCGCTTCGTAAACATGCTTGGCTTTTTGACTAATCACTATTGCGAGTTCGAATTCGTATGAGTCAACTATTCTTAGAAAATTAGTGAAGAGGAGAAAAATTAGTCTTCTTCGTAAACTCTGCGTTCTTTTACAGTCAGAGTTTCTTCTTCTCCTCCAATTACCCTGTAGACATCTTTGATATCATTCTTGTGTAGGAATTTCTTTAGAAGCACCCGTAAATATTTCTTACTAACAGCTTCACCTTCGCCTTTTACTGTAAGCATTTTGCCATCAGTAGCTACATCAGCATTTGTTTTTTCTTTCAGAAAATCAGTAAGAGTTTTAACGATATCTTTTCCTTCACTTTTAAGTTCGGAAACATTAATTTTTATTTCAGCCATAACTATTCACCAATTACTCAAGTATCAGTTTACAGCCATGTTTCATTACACTTATACTGATAAGTTTTCCGCATTTAATAGCTGTTATCTTATTTAACCCTAAACTGTTTTATTGACTAATAGTTTTGACAGCCAGAGTACTTTATGTGTCAGTTTGCCCGTCGAGTCAGTATCAACACCCCAAAGGGCTCAGTGACTCTAGAGTTCATCATCCAAGACTAAAAGATACACAATTTGCTTAAGAACTTTTACAAACACATTAACCGAGAAAATTTAGGTACAGAGGCAAAAGTTGCGCTTTATGGTAAAAACCTATAAATTAGAAAAATGCTGTGTAAACAGCATTAATGTTTGGTGCTGGCTCGCTTGATTGAACAAATGCTTCAAAACATTATTCTGGGGATAATCCAGGGAATATCAGAATGGCTTCCGATTTCAAGCACTGCCCACCTAAAAATAGTTGGAACTTTTTTTGGCTTCACCGTTACACCATTATTTAACATTATACTTCACTTAGGTACGCTAGCAGTGTTACTTTTCTTTTTCCGAGAAGACATAAAAAACATTCTTATTGCGTTAGTACATCTGGATTTTAAGTCAGAAAATGGAAAACTAATTCCTCTAATAATCATAGCCAGCATACCGACGGCCTTAATCAGCTTTGCATACATAACATTTCTACAAGATACCGCTGGAACAATGGTAATTATCGCCGTAACATTCCTAATTGGCGCCACCTTTGTTTATACAACTAAGTTTGCAAAAGAAAAAGCTGAAGACTTATCATACAAAACAGCTTTGCTTATGGGTGCCGCGCAGGGTTTTGCAATTTTCCCCGGATTGTCTAGAAGCGGAGTGACTATATCCTCAGGTTTATTGTTAGGACAAAAAAGAAAGAAAGCGTTCAAGTTCTCATTTCTACTTTCAATACCGGCTATAATAGGGGATTTCATTCTTGAGGCGTATACTGATCGAGAAGCACTTGCAGCAATTGGATTAAATGAGGTGAATATCATATTAGGTTTAATTGCTGCGTTTATAGTAGGTTATTTCTCATTAAAAATAGTCTCAAAAGTGGTCCAAGGCAAAAAGTTCCATTACTTTGCATTCTACACTTGGCCGCTGGGCATAGTACTATTAATTTGGTCCTTTTTGGTTCATTAAAAAACAAAAAAGCAAGGTATCAAAAGGAATAAAATTTAGTACAATAAAAAATTTAATATGCCCTATGCGTAGACTTATAAATTAGCATTATTCTTTTGTTTTGAAACATGTGGAAACCTGATGGCGTCATTCATTGAATTAATAGTCATTTTTCTTTCTTCGTTTAGCTTCAATTTGATACCCTTTGCTGGGCCATCAAACTTGTTCATAGCTTCTAACGCTGCATTACTGGTACCTTCAGCTAATCCTCTAACGTTAGGTTTTCTGGTGGCAACAGGAGCGGCACTTGCAAAAAGTATCCATTACTTAGTAACGTTCTTTGTTAGTAAACATTTAAGCCAGAAAAGGCGTGAGCGCTTAGATGCTGAAGCAGTTAGAGTTAAAAAATGGGCACTGCCATTGCTTTTTCTCGCGGCTGCAACGCCCATTCCTGATGAGCCCATAATTATACCATTAGGTTTGATGAAGTACAGCCCCACAAAATTTTTTGCGGCTTATTTTGTTGGTAAGCTCACAATAGGTATAGCAGGGGCATTTTTGGGTAATTGGACTGAAAGCATATTCTCAGGTATATTAAGTCAAACTGCGATGATTGTGTTATCTATTGTCTTAACAATAATCATTACTGTTGTATTGTTAAAAGTTGATTTCGGCAAACTTGCAGAGAAACATCTAGGAAAAAAGCCGAAAACTGAAAACACAAACAATAAAGCACTTAACAATAATTAATAATTGAGTTTTTAAGGAAAACTAAATAGGTTCGGCGCTATCACGCAGTACCTAAACAAAAGTACAATGGAGAGGTTAAATGTCTCAGAAACATCGAAGATATCCTTTAAAATCTAAAGAGTCTAAGCAAATTCTTATGCAAGCTTCAGAAAAATTGAAAATCAACTTAGAAGATGTTTTTGGACCAAAAGCACTTGTTGAAGTGGTTGAGGCTGAGTTTGGCGAATTATTACTCATTAATGGTAAACCACTCCTATTCAAATCACCTGAATCAATATTACCTACACTGATGGCCAACGAGCTTATATCAGAAGTACCGAAAGTCGTAGTGGACATGGGAGCTGTTCGCTTTGTATGTAACGGGGCTGATGTTATGGCGCCAGGCATTGTACGATATGAAGGAACATTTAGTAAAAATGATTTAGCCATTATAGTAGATATAAAGCACGGGAAACCTCTGGCGTTAGGTGAAGTACTTTTTAACTCAGACGAAGTAAAAAGCATCAAACAAGGCCCTATTGTCAAGACACAACACTACGTTAGCGATAAAATATGGAATTTCGCAAAAAACTATAATGAATAAAACAACCACTTCCATTTCTTTTTCATGCTTCTTAATCGTTTAGATTATTTGAATAGTTGAAGAGCAGCTAAATCAGTTGAAGCAATTATCAGAGTTGAATTTGCTTTTTGGTCCCAAACAATTTTTTGATGGATTAGGTTTGATTGCCACTGATTAGATTGTATTTCTTGAGCGCCAGCGTTTTTCATGTAATTGGTGAAACCTACTAGAAATTCAGCTGAGTCAGTAAATGTATCCCATTTTATGTTCCAAGTGATTAGGTAGTTGTTGTCTTGACTTTCATAATAGGTTAACCTATCTCCGCCCCAGCCGCTGGATGACTTTTCAACTTCATATTCTGTTAAATTTGTGGATAGCATATTTTGGATGAAAAATTCTCCGTATTGTGCGCCCCATTTTTTAGTCCAGTTTCCTCCTAATGGTTTGGTGTCACTGATTGTATCTGGAAGTTCGGCGGCATAATATTTTTCGGGATGCAAAATTTGTTCAGTAGAGTTTGGAGGATTCTTGTATGCCTGGTTTATCATTTCCCATCCACCCCGCTCATATAGAGCTTGTACGAATTTCTCTCCGAATTTATAGGGAAAATAATCTAAATCATAAACTGAGTCGGGAATAGAGGCAAATAAACTCTCATCATTTGGATTATTGGTAAGCAATTTATTCTGAGGCACAGAATCGGGTTCTGGATTTGGCGTGTTGCCTGTCAAAATCAAGTTTTTAACGAAGTTTGCGGTAAAACATGCGTCGCCTTCAGTTAGCGCCGATCGGGCTTTACTAGCGTCGTAACTGTAATAATATTGGGGTATGTTGTATGTGATTGGCATAACATGGGTTAATTCATGAGCCATAGTTGCGGCTGCATCAAGAGTGTTGGTTATGTTAAAGTTTTCTTTAACAATGTAGATTGTGCCTGCTTGAGTAACTGCCATAAAAGCTCTCATTTTGAGAGATAAACAATAAGGCCTTGTAAATATTCTCCTGAATCTGAATATTTTTTTGATCCACCTGAGCGCTAGAAACACCCCAAGTCTGAATCGACCAATCCTTTGTAACAACCCTCAGATTAACCTGGGGAATTGAAACATTTCGCAACTGCTCCATAATCGTGAGAGCTTGATTGAAAAGCCGTTGAGCCTCAACATCGTAATCTAAGGGACTAATTGTGGGATCAGGAGTAGGCGAATTTGTAGCTGACGCCGTGGGACTAATAGTTGGAGAGGGACTAACATCTACTAGTGGGTTAAAGAATCCTGTAAAACAAAAAGCAACTAAAATAATCAACAGTACTGTAAACCCGATTACGAGAAAGACTAGGTTTTTTTTAAAAACCATGAAAGCCCCTTTTTAGAGAAGTAGTACCTAGAATCTATTAAATAATTTTCGTTTCCCCAACAAACTAATGAATAATTCTAAATGCCTATATTCAATAGAGATGAACCTCAACAAATAAAGTTTAAACATGTTTAAACAGATGTAACATAAAGCTTAATTGGAGCACAAAGCAGCAATGTGTACCTAAATACTATAAGGTGATAACCATGAAAGCATTGCATGTTGCAGCTTTTGCGTTAAATGCGGCGTTATATGTTGCTACAGGAATTCTGTTTTCTTCTGTTGTTCCTTTAAGCTTTGGTCCTGTACGATTCTGGCCTCAAGCAGTTATTCCAGCAGTTTTTGCAGCCCTCTTTGGCCCATGGGTAGGTGGCTTAGGAGCTGCTTTAGGCATTTTCTTAAACGATATTATACTTAATGGAAACCCTCTGTTAAGCCTGCTTGCAGGAGTAACATCCAATTTTGTTGGTTTTTGGCTAATTGGGTATATATCAAAAAAGAGAATCAGATGGCTACCATCAGTAATCGGTTATAGTCTAGTTACCGTTTTGCTTGCTGGAATAGCATATGCTTATACTGACATAGTATATGTAGGGATTATAGTTGCAAGCTACGTCATTTTCCTAGTTCTTGCTTTAATTGCTCGAAAGCGAACATCAATAATATGGCAAAGCTACAACGTCGGAGCCGTAACGGGTTTACTTGTTGGAAGTGCAATAATCGGTTTGATGGTTCCAGTTTACTTCCAATACTTCGCGCCTACTGCTACGCCTATAACAATCGGAGGTGGTATGGCATACTTTATTTGGACCTTCGCGACCGAAATACCCTTCATGCTGGTTCTTGGTCCGCCGATAATCAGTGGAGTTCACAAAGCATTTCCAAACCTCAGACACAAAAAGCCCCAAGGGAATTATCTTGAGTAAAACCGCTCAAGCTTTTGCTCCCGCGGGTCTCACAAGTTTTTTTGAGATCTGCGACACAAAAAAAGATGGACAGCCTATCACAAATCCAGAATTAATAGGAGCTCGCGGGGGAGGCTTTGGACTTAAAAAAGGAATTAGAACAAAAGTTACTATATCCTTAGCACAAAAAAGTTCCGTTCATGTTATTATAAATAAAAAACCTACTCAAGATGCTGAAACAACAATTTCTACAATAAATTCTATCTTAGCAATGACTAAGGGAAATTACGAAGTTAACGTTTCTCACACAATTGATGTGCCAGTTGGTGCGGGTTTTGGCACCAGCGCAGGAGGCGCCTTAACAGCTGGTTTAGCTCTAAAAGAGGCTTTAGATTTACCTTTAACCTATAACCAAATCGGCAAAATAGCTCATGCCGTGGAAATCCACTGTCAAA
>CAZQTZ010000119.1:0-6728 GCA_964596465.1 uncultured Candidatus Bathyarchaeia archaeon
GGTCGACTCTTGAATTCTCCATGAAACTGTGATGCAAAGTGGAAGTATCGGCTGGGTAATTCTAAAGTTTCCATGCGGCGGCCATCAGTGCTTTTACCTGTGTAAAGCAACCCATTTTTTGTCAAGATATTGATGTACTCAAGGTTTACTTCAAAGCGATGGCGGTGTCGTTCATAAATTTCCTCTGATTTGTAGAGGTTATACGCTGTGGAGTCTTTCTGTAAAACTATTTTGTGCTCTCCTAATCGCATTGTAGCACCCTTTGCTTCTATACCTCTTTGTTCAGGCATAAGTGCAATCACTGGGTACGGAGTGCCGGGGTCAATTTCAGTGCTGTTAGCTCCTTCAAGGCCACAAACATTTCGGGCGAATTCTATAGTAGCAAGTTGAAAACCATAACATATGCCTAAGAATGGGACATCGTTTTCACGTGCGTATTTTATAGCTGCAATTTTCCCCTCGGTTCCACGCGGACCAAAACCATATGGAACAAAAATGCCGTCATATGCTTTAAGTTCTTCTATATTGTTTGGATCTTGTTCAAATTTTTCAGCTTCAAGGTAAGTTATGTTAATTTTAGTTTTATTTGCTGCTCCTCCATGTCGTAACGCTTCACTCATGCTTACATAACTGTCAGTTAAACCTGCATATTTGCCTACTAATGCAATGTTTACTTCATATGTAGGTTTTACTATTGCATCAACAAAATGTCTCCACTCAGTGAAAGGCGGTTGCTCGCAATTATACCCGAATCTTTGACATATAAAATCGCCCATGCCCTGTTTGTCTAGCAGAAGTGGAACCTGATAGACTGACTCAGCATTAAAACTGCAAAACACAGCGTTTTCAGGTATAGTTCCAAAGAGTGCTATTTTTCTTGACACTTCAGCATCTATCATACGTTGGCTACGTGCAACTATCGTGTCAGGTTGGATACCGATACGTCTTAATTCATTTACACTATGCTGCAAAGGTTTGGTTTTCATTTCAGATGTGACATCTAAAATTGGCACTAATGCAACGTGTACATATAGTGTATTATTATATGCTTCTTCAAGTCGCATTTGTCGAATAGCTTCAAGAAAAGGTAAGCCTTCTATGTCTCCGACTGTTCCTCCTACTTCGGTTAGAACAACATCTACGTTGCTGGTTTTACCAATAGCTTTTATGCGATTTTTGATTTCATTGGTTACATGTGGAATAATCTGGACGCATCTGCCTAAGAAGTCACCTCGGCGTTCTTTTTCTATAACTGATTTATAGATAAGTCCAGTTGTGACGTTATTTTCCTGTTTTAGACTTAAATCAAGAAAGCGTTCATACCAACCTAAATCAAGGTCAGTTTCTCCCCCATCATCCGTAACAAAAACTTCGCCGTGCATATATGGATTCATAGTTCCAGCATCAACGTTAACGTAGGGATCAATTTTTACAACATTAACTTTTAGGCCTCTTGTTTGAAGCATTTTACCGATTGAACTTGTAAGTATGCCTTTGCCTACGGAGCTTAAAACCCCGCCTGTAACGAAAATATACTTCACCATGCCCATGCTCCCCATTATGAGCTACTCCTTTCAACGAGACTTAATATAACTCTTTTGTGCACCAACTTGAGTAAAATATGCCTAACCTTCCTATGCCCGTTTTTAAACAATAGACATAAAAAAATGAAAAATCAGCATTGCTTTTTTTGAGACTGAGTAAACCTAGCCCTTTTACGTAACGCAACAAAGATTAACCAGCATCCGACTAGAATCAGAATAATTGGCCACCATGGTATTTTACTACTAACTTCCGGAAACAACAGACTCAAACCAATTATGATGATTATGATACCGAAAATTAGAACACTCATGCCCGCATTTTTTCTCTGATACTGAGGCTCTTTATCATAATGTCCATATCGCGAGTACGCATTTGTTTCCATCTGATCTTTGAGCGAGGCGCCGCATTTAATACAGAAAGAGGAATCAACAGAATTCAATGTTCTACACTTAGCGCAGTAAACCATTCTATTCTCACCTGCCTGCTTAACTCACGTATTAAGTCTTGTTCTCATAAGACTTTTGGTATTAGGTATTATCTGCAATCAAATTCTTGAAAAATTTTTCACAATATTCTGCTTATTAACTTCAACTTTTTTTGCTAACTCATCATACTTGTTAATTCCATGAGAATCTATAGCAATAATTAGAGGACCAAACATATCCACTTTAAAAATCCACATCGCCTCAGGCATGCCCAAATCAAGCCATTCTACTCCTTCGACTTTTCGAATTGACTGAGCAGCTAAAACTGCTGCTCCACCAGGGAATGCACAATATACCGCACCATGCTTTTCCATCGCCTTTGTAGTTTTTCTACCCATTCCTCCCTTACCGATGATGATTCGGGGTCCAAAATCTGCTAAGAACTCCTCTTCATAAGGCTCCAATCGTGTACTTGTGGTTGGGCCGGCAGCAATAGCAATCCATTTTCCAGTATCCAGTTTGCTCATAACTGGACCACAATGATAAACCGCCATATCCTTAAAATCTATGGGCAAGGGCTTTCCCTGTCTAAATAAATCTATTGCTCGTTGATGAGCTTGATCGCGAGCTGTAATAACAGTTCCTGAAAGATAGACTACATCGTTGACTTGAAGTTTTCTAATTTCGTGTTCCGAAACGGGTGTCTTCAATTTAACCATAGCCATTATTTCTTATCCATCCTTTTATGTGATAAAAACTGGATTTGGCCATCAGCATTTATTCTGGCGGATGCCCTTCTGCAGGCCCAACAACTAAAGGCAACTGCAACTGGAAATGATGCTGGATGTCTAAAAGCATAATCTATGTGGACTCTAAGAGTGGAAGTCTTTCCTCCTAGTCCCATTGGGCCAATTCCTGTTAGATTGATTGAATCTAAGAGCTCCTGTTCTATAGCTGCAATCTTAGCATCTTTATTTATCTCCGTAAGAGGTTTAAGTAAGGCTTTCTTAGCTAAAAATATTGCCTCATCTGCTCCTCCGCCTACAGCCACTCCCAAAATTGTAGGTGGACAAGGTTGTGCTCCAGCTTTCACGACAGATTCAAGCACAAAGCGTTTTAATCCCATTAATCCCTCACCAGGATTAAGCATGCCAAGTGCACAGGCATTTTCTGATCCTCCCCCCTTAATCATTACTGTAATCTCTAAACAGTTACCTTCCATAATTTCCCAATGTATCTGTGGTACAAACCGTCCAGTGTTATCTCCGCTATTCTTATTAGTAAACGGATCTACCGCATTAGGCCTTAGAGGTATCTGAATTGTAGCTCTCTTAACTGCCTGAACTAGAGCTTCTTCAATTTCATTCAACTTCTTGATTTGTGCTCCAGCTTTTAGGTAGAAAATAATTGTTCCCGTATCCTGACAAATCGGGGCACTATGAGATTCTGCTAAATCAATATTATCCAAAATAGCTTTTAGTTGTATTCGACCAATCTCGCCTGTCTCTGTTAAATATGCCTTATGTAATTCTGATTTAACATCCTCAGGCAGATATATTACAGCCTGCTCAATGAGGTCAAACGCTAGCTTGCTAACAATGCTTGATAACTTTCTCAAAGTAATTCCCTATTCCAGTTTACTATTCCATCTATAATAGATTAGCTTAGCATAAAAACTCGAATCCAACTTTACGCAAAAATTTTCATTTTAACCTACCCCTCTGTATATATGAACATACGTTGCCACATCTCTTTTAAATATACCAAAACATCTCTCTTTCTGCTGAGACCTAATTGAGAATGTGAAATTCATGACGGAAGATGAATCAACCAAAACCGCTGAAGCAGAAGAAAAAACCTCATCAAAAAAAGAAGTTCCAGAAAAAAAGAAATACGAATTTATTGAAGACTTACCCGGCGTAGGTCCAGCCACATCCCAAAAACTCCGTGATCTTGGCTACCACACCGTCGAATCATTAGCTATGGCTACATCACGAGAACTAGAACCTGTCGGTGTCAGCGAAAAGAAGGCCTTCCAAATTATTGACGCCGCCCGATCCGCAATAGGCATAAACTTCGTGCGCGCTGATGAACTCTACCGAATGCGCCAAACCGTAGTTCGCCTAACAACAGGCAGCAAAGCGCTAGATAAAATTGTGGACGGCGGATTAGAAACTCAAACGATAACCGAATTTTATGGAGAATATGGCAGTGGCAAAAGCCAATTTTGCCACCAACTCTGCGTAAACGTCCAATTACCAACAGAACGCGGAGGACTAAATGGGGCTGCACTATATGTAGACACAGAAAACACATTTAGGCTAGAACGTATAATCCAAATGGCAAAACATCTAGGCCTTGACCCCGAACAAGTAGTAAAAAACATCATATACGCAGAAGCTTTCACATCAGACCATCAAATGTTTCTCTTAGAAAATGCAGACGAAATCATAAAAGAAAATAATGTTAAACTCATAATAATCGACTCCTTAACAGCCCACTTCAGAAGTGAATATATCGGGCGAGAAATGCTCGCATCACGCCAGCAGAAACTAAATAAACATATGCATAAGCTAATTGCTCTAGCAAGAGCCTTCAACGCAGTAGCAGTAGTAACTAATCAAGTAATGGCTAAACCCGACCAATTCTTTGGAGACGCTACTCAACCCATAGGCGGACATATAGTCGGGCACACAAGCCACACAAGAATCTATCTAAGACGTGCATCCCACGGTCCAGTTCGCATTGCTAGACTAGTTTCAAGCCCATATTTACCTGAAGGCGAGGAAATCCTTAAAGTAACCGAAAACGGAATAGAAGATGTAACAGAAGAGGAGAAAGCAGCAAAAACGCGCGGTCGCTAAATATGCCAGTCCCACAAGCATTAGTAACACGATATTTCCAACTCGTAGCGGATAGGCAATTCACCGAAGCCGAACGTGAATTGGAAAGACTCAAACAGAAAATGCAAAAAACAGAGTGGAACCGAGGCTACTTCCGTGCCCTTTACGGCATGTATCTTTCCCAGAAGAGCAACGATACCTACTCTTTTCTTTCAAAACTTGATTTAACCGATAAACCTCTTTTGCATAATTATCGTCGTGAATTTCTTGATGAAACACGCAATGGATTACACGGCGATTTTGATCGCGGATTCTTTTCTGCATGGGCTGATTGTATGCGCACTATAGCAAGGCTTCCAACTCCGGCTGGCGTGGTGACACAACCTCAGGCAATTATCGCTGAGCAGTCTATCCCAAAAGATAATGATTCAAAAGAGCATTTGGAAACTTTGCGAAGTGACAAAAGTCAAGCTACTATTGCTAACTTTTTAAAGAATAGTAAAAATGCAAATAAAAAAGAGTAAATTCGTACTCTTCAATTATCCTTATTCTTACGCCGCTATCGGTGTTGGACCTATGAGTATGCTGATTGTTAGTACCCAGACGACTAGCCATGTGAAAAAGTAAATGAAAATGCCCATGGTCATGATTTTAGTGGGTTTTTCAACTTTGGAACTCCATTTTGCTTTCATGATGTAATAGGATATTAGATAGATGAATAGTGCCATAGTAATACCGTTAAGTAAAGTGTTAGTTTGTGTAACTTGAGTAGTAAGGGGAACTCCGCTAACTGACTGAATCAAAACAGGGACTGCTGCACTTACTAGGCCTGCAATAGCGCCTAAAGCAACCCTTAACCAATAAATCTTAGGAAGCATCTCCACAATAGCTCAATCCTAACCGCTAATTATTTTGAATCTACATAAAAAGTTGCCTACTTAATAAACCGTTTCTGCCATGTTTAAAAAATCAATAAATAAAAATGCTTTAAGGCCTTTCCTTTGCCAATTTTCGCTCATAAAAAAAATTTACGTGATTTGTAAATATCTGCTTGAACCAATATTATTTTTAATTAAACATAGAATGATTAATAGTTAGCCCGTGTTTTTAGTTCTAAGATGTGGTGACAACTCTGCCTAAGAAAGACTTCACTAGCTTCGATTTACATGCCATAGTTAATGAGCTAAAAGACGAGCTTAACGATGCTCGAATTAACAATGTTTACCAGTTAGATGCTAAGACTTTACTCTTAAAGTTGCATAAGATAAACCAGTCACCTATTAACCTGGTTCTAGAAGCTGGGAGGCGAATGCATCTTACCAATTACTCTCTAGAGAAGCCTCAAATGCCCCCCTCTTTCTGTATGACCCTGCGCAAATATTTGCCAGGTGCTTGGATAACTAACCTCGAGCAATACGAGTTTGAGCGAATTGCTATCTTCCACATAAAAACAAAAATTGGCATGATGCAGCTCATATTGGAGCTATTTGGTGAAGGTAATATCATTTTAACAGGTGAAAAGGGTGAGATACTGCAAGCTCTTTTTTTCAAACGTATGAGAGATCGTAATATTGTTCGTAACGAAACTTATCAATATCCGCCGTCAAGCGGGAAAAACCCCTTCAAAATAACACACGAAGAATTAAATACCGCTCTAAAAGCTGGGGGCGAAACTGAAATTGTCCGATGCCTAATTCGAACCTTAGGAATAGGTGGACTGTATGGTGAAGAGCTTCTGCAAAGAGCAAATGTTGAGAAAACAAAAGCCTGTAGTCAAATATCTCAAGCTCAAGAAGAGGCCGTATTTAATACTCTCACGGAATTATTATCCACAGCTTCTGGGCAACAGCTCGAGCCAAGCATTATTCTTGACGAAGCAGGCGGATTTATGGATGTTATCCCCTTCAAATTGAAA
>CAZQTZ010000120.1:0-6727 GCA_964596465.1 uncultured Candidatus Bathyarchaeia archaeon
TTGTAAAAGTGCTTGCTAAAGTTAATGCTATAAAAATATAAATGATAATTGAAGTGAAGGGTGGTGAGTTAATATAAGCCATTATATCCCGAGCGTAAGGGTAACTAAAACTCCAGTCATAAAGACCTGCGGGGGCGATAACACCTGACCAAGGCACAATCAGCGGCTCTAAAGGAGACAACAAAATATTTAGAGGCCGGAAATCTTCCCGCAAAAACAGTGCGTATATTCCTGACTGAGGAGTAATTTCTAAAGCTCCCAAAAAGAGCGGCGAAATCAAGATTACAGCCGCAATAACATACCTGAGTCCATGTAGATATTTATTGATATTATCAGGTAAATTCCAATAACGTACACCCAACTTTTTTCGAAGCATGGCAATTAAATCCATATAAAGCCCAAACGGGCAAATCCAACCACAGAAAAATCTTCCGGAAAAAATCGTTGCGACAAAAATGGCTATCAAAAACATAGACAGCCATAAAGACATCGTAAAGGAGTAAAAGATGCCAACTAGTGAAGCTACTTGAATAAATAAGCGTAGATAACTGACTTTTCTGGTAAGGTTCTTTTTCCAAATCAGAATTACTAATATGCCTGCAAGTGTTAACCCGACCGCCATTATAAGCGTAAGAACATCCGCCACAATTTCTGACATTATAGCATCCAGCTAAATGTAAGAGACCATTAAATAATTATTGCGTTTATTAGCGTAATAATCCCCAAAATTATGAGTATCGCAGCACCTGCAATCGATATATATTTCCTAAATAAGGGCGCCTTATTCAATAACCAGCCTGTCGCCCCGCCTAAGAGTAAAATCGGCGATAGCGTTGTACCTAATCCGAATAGGACAGCTAGAGCAAAACTATCAATCGGCGAACCAAACGGAATAGAATAGACTAAAAGCGCCATTAAAGGCGCGCATACAATTAATCCTCTAGAAAAGCCTAAAGAAAAAGCGCCCAAATCAAAACGCTTAATCCATCTGCCTGTTTTCACAATTTGTTTTTCTTTTCCGCAGTTAGGCGGTTTTCTACTTTTATTGAGAATAATTATCCCGATTATAATACTTACAATTCCGAATGCTGGAACAGAGTACTGTTGAAACGAGATTAGCACAGCATCGCCTATTGCAAGTTTAAAAATTCCCACGGCTACTCCAATTAAGGCATAAGCAGTTACCCTTCCTAAATTGAAAATCAGTGTCACAAAAACACCCTTGCGAAATCCCGCGTTTATCCCTGCAATATAGCTGGCTAAGTAGGGTAGGCAACTGGAAGTGCAAACAACCAATCCGAATAAGAAACCGCTTGCTAATGCGTTAATGTAAGGATCAGCAATTCCAGACAGCAGAAACATCGGTGAATCTCTTAGCCCTCTTTGAATAGAGGGAAGAGAAAACACCGAATTTAAAGTTTACACAAATTGTCATAATTATCAAAAAACTCCAGAAAAAGGAAATCAAAAATGTGCTCTGCGTCGGATTACTTTCATTATCAACAGGCGAAGTTATGATGCGGGTGTTCCAGGTTTGTAGGTAGTTTTGGTGGGCTGTGTCGTTGTGGTAATGTTCGTTGGGCGGGTATGGGAATCCAGTCATTGTTTCGAATGGTAGGGGATCTACGGTGAAGTTGAATCCGAATCCCCAATTGCCGTATTCGTCTTTGAACCAGCATGATTCGAAGAAGAAATAGTCGCGTACCATTCCCTCAGCAACATCAGCTAAATCAGATGTTGAGTATTGTAGTGTTACTGCGTCGCCTTGTCTGCCGATTACGTACATGTCGTCTGCTGTTTGTAGGAGTTCGGTTACGTTGCCGTATCGGGTGAAGTTGCCTGTCGCTGCTGCTGAACCCGCTTCAAAAGATTGGTAAAGGTAAGCTTCTGGTTGGATTGTCTGTATGCTTATGTTTTGTTGAGGAGTAGTGTCTATGGCTATGTAGTCAAAAGTTACATTCCAGAAGTTGCTGATTCTAAGTGAATAATCGTTAGTTGGGAATAACCCCGTCAGGTCTACAACGAATGTTCTTGGCATCATGTCCGAGGGTAGGGGTATTTGTCTGCTCCAGTCTATTTTGGTCCAGTTGCCGTTTGTGTCTTTGACTTCCATGTAGGGTGGGGGTGTGACTTCTGTTCCGTCGGGCACTACGGGATCATAGAAATAACTTAGCCAGGTGTTGTAGTCGTCAGCTGGACCCCAGTCTACTATTGATTTGATTACCAATTTAATTTGTTGAGCTTTCGATAAGTCGCCTAGGTTTAGGGTTAGCTGGTTCCAGTTGATGCTATCCCAAGTGGGGCTTTGGAATCCGTGGGTGCCGTTGGTGTATATGTTGTCTATTTTGCAGATTTGGGGTAGAACGTTTTCGCCTTTTTCGTTTACTGCTAAGATGGGGGTTAGCATATTTTTGCTTACTGTGTAAATTAATCCCATATAGTTGGGGTCGAGGTATTCTTCGACCATGGTTGAGTAGACGTCAACGTCTGCTCGATGGTCTACTACTACCATGTAGGCACGGTCAAGGTAGAAGATTTCGTTCCATTTTTGAATTAATGTTAGATTGTAGTTACTATTTGTTTCTTGAAGTTGGGTTTTATCTAGTGGGATGTAGTCCCAAGGATTATTTTTGTAGAATGTGAAGGGAACTTCTTCGCCTCTTGATGAGTTCTTGTAGTTGATGTATCCAAGCCATCCATGATTAGAAACATCGCTGACATAAACATAGTCAGTTCCATTCCACATATAAAGCGCTGGACAAGAACTTCCACCTGTAAAAGTGGCCGTAATCGATGTCTGTTGAGTTAAAGTTATTATCTTGGTCGGATTTGTCGATCCGTCCTCCCAGCTTATGAAGGTAAATCTGCCCTCTGGATCTGTTATCGGCATTTCTATTGTGTAGCTTTTTCCAACCGGTAAAAGTTCTGAATAGAAGGTTTGGCGTTCAATTCCATCAAGCTTAAATTTCACACCTGACCAAGGTGTTGAGATACTTAAAGTGTGATAACCATTTTTCACTACTTTGTATCCTCCGTAGGTGAGAGTGTTTACAGCTACGCTATGGCTACCTTCGCTTTCAGCCACAGTAGTGAATACTACATCTTGGCTTGCACCAGCAGCCAAAGTGACGGTTTTTGTTTCCTTAACAACTCCGTCTACCACAAGTTTTAATGACAAACTACTCGTTTCGGCCCCTGGATTGGTTGTTTTTACAGTAACAGATGTTGTTTCGCCAACCCAGACTTCATAAGGCTTAACAAACATGTTAGTCAATTGTATGGTAGATGCTCCTTGCACACTGAACTCGCCTGTCAAATTCCCGATTGCTACTGAATAAGAGCCTTTCTCCGTTCTGGACACGCTGAATTTTGCGGTTGTGCTTTCTCCACCTGCAAGCTGAACCGTTTTCGCTTCAGATATTACATTCTTAACTTTAAGTTCTAAAGTATAGCTTCCACTTAACTCACCTATGTTAGTAACATTAACTGAAATCTGAACAGGATTATTTGGTTCTGTTACTTGAGGATCAATTACCAAATTATTTACTTCAAATTCAGCTGGTCTCGCCGGAGGTGCTGCTGGAAGAATCTTAAATGTCCCGTTGAGATTGCCTATATTGAAATTATAGATGCCTTCTATTTGTTTTATCACTTCGAATAATAGGCTGATAGTTGCGCCCCCATCAATGAGGCCTGTTTTAGTTTCAGCTGTTTCCCCGTTGATGGATAAAGTTACAAAATATTCATCGTTTTCTTCAACTTGACTGGTGATTTTTACAGAAATCCCAATAGGCTCCCCAATGCCTGCCTGAGTTCTGTTAATAGCTAAATCTGCTATTGTAAATTTGTTTTGAACACTAAAAGTTCCCTCTAAATTACCTATCTTAACAGTATGGCTGCCCTCAAAGGCAGAATCTAATACGAACTCGATTGTTTTTGTTTCGCTGCCTGACAGATGGACCGTTTGGCTTAGATTAGATTCGCCGTCTAATGTTAAATTTGCAGTATACGAACCCCTCTCCCCTCCCAAATTAGTTGCATTGAAGGCTATTTTTACAATCTGACCTGCGGTTGCTTGCGTCGGAGTTATAGTCAAGTCGGTCAATTGGATACTCTCAGGATCCAGTGGTTCTGCCGGGAGAGATTGAAGATAAATTAATCCTCCTGCTGCAGCCGCGACAATTATGATGTCGATAAGTAGAATTGTTTGAAGTTTAGTTAACGCTGAACGGGAATTCATATCCTTGATACCACTTTATTCTTTTAATAACTATTATGTAAGTTATAAAGTGAAAGAAAACCACAATACGTATTCACCTTTTCTGATAGTAATCAACTCACAATTCAGAGTCCTTTTTTATCCAATCCTTTAACAACATCTCGTAAAAAAGGGAAATATGATGCGTAGAAAAATACTCATTCAGATTAATCAGAGACATTAAAAAGGAAAAATGAGATTAAATTTTAGCTTGTATAATTAGGGCTCGGTCGGTTCTATATTTCTAGTATTCCAGATCTGCAGGTAGTTTTGATAAGCTGCGCTATCGGGGTAACTCTCGGTGCTCGGATACGGAAAGCTGCTCATGGTGCTAAATGGGATTGGATCTACGGTGAAGTTGAATCCGAATCCCCAATTGCCATTTTCGTCTTTGAACCAGCATGATTCGAAGAAGAAATAGTCGCGTACCATTCCCTCAGCAACATCAGCTAAATCAGATGTTGAGTATTGTAGTGTTACTGCGTCGCCTTGTCTGCCGATTACGTACATGTCGTCTGCTGTTTGTAGGAGTTCGGTTACGTTGCCGTATCGGGTGAAGTTGCCTGTCGCTGCTGCTGAACCCGCTTCAAAAGATTGGTAAAGGTAAGCTTCTGGTTGGATTGTCTGTATGCTTATGTTTTGTTGAGGAGTAGTGTCTATGGCTATGTAGTCAAAAGTTACATTCCAGAAGTTGCTGATTCTAAGTGAATAATCGTTAGTTGGGAATAACCCCGTCAGGTCTACAACGAATGTTCTTGGCATCATGTCCGAGGGTAGGGGTATTTGTCTGCTCCAGTCTATTTTGGTCCAGTTGCCGTTTGTGTCTTTGACTTCCATGTAGGGTGGGGGTGTGACTTCTGTTCCGTCGGGCACCGCGGGGTCATAGAAGTACCCTAACCAAGTACCATAATCGTCAGCTGGACCCCAATCAACAATCGATCTGATTATGAGTTTAATATGCTGGGCAGAAGATAAATCGCCTAAATCCAAAGTTAATCTGTTCCATGTAATATTGTCCCAATAGGGGCTCTGTATTCCATTGACTCCACTAGTAAAGACATCGTCAATCTTGGCGATTTGTGACAGTACATCTTCGCCTTTTTCATTGAATACTGAAACCGGAGTCTGTGGCGTTTTACTTACGGTGTAGATTTTTCCCATATATTCCGGATTAAGATACTCTTCAACCATGGTTGAGTAAACATCAACATCTGCTGGATGGTCTACAACGACCATGTATGCATTATCTAAATAGAAAATTTCATTCCATCTCTGAACCAAACTTAGGTTAAAGTAACCATTATTCTCTTTGAGGTCGGTTCGATCCAATGGGATATAATCCCAAGGATTGTTTTTGTAGAAGGTGAATGGTATTTCTTCGCCTTTGGTTGAATCTTTGTATTTTATGTATCCTAGCCAACCATGGTTAGAAACATCACCATAATAGACATAGTTTTCTCCATTCCAGACATATAGTGATGGACAAGAGCTGCCGCCAGTGAAAGAAGCAGTTACCGTAATCTGTTTGGTTAGCGTTATCGTTTTAGTTGTTATTGTTGATTCATCGTCCCATTTTTGGAATGTGAATCTACCTTGTGGATCAGTCTGAGGCATCTCGATAGTATAAGCTTGACCTACAGGTAAGAGTTCTGAATAGAACGTTGCATGCTCTACCCCATTTAACTTGAATTTTACCCCTGTTGCTGGAGAAGTCGAAACACTAAGTGTGTGATATCCGGTTTTTACTACTTTGTAGCCTCCATATGTAAGAGTATTCACGGCAACATTGTGGCTTCCTTCAGATTCAGCAATAGCTGTAAAAACAAAATCTTGACTTGCTCCCGCCGCGAGGGTTATCGTTTTTGTTTGTATCGTCACATTATCAACTACAAGTTTAAGTGATGTGCTGCTTGTTTCTGACCCTGGATTAGTTGTTTTTACCGTAATCTGAACTTCTTCGCCAACCCAGACTTCGTATGGTTTAACAAACATGTTAGTTAATTGTATAGTAGATGCTCCTTGGACACTAAATTCTCCTGCCAGACCACCTATATTTAATGAATAAGTACCTTTGGCGGATTCAGTTACACTAAACTGTACTCTAGCCGATTCTCCACCTGTTAATTGAACGGTTTTAGTGTCTTTCAAGACACTATTGACTTTAAGTTCTACTGAATAACTCCCAGATAATTCTCCAATATTAGTTACGTTAACCGAGATTTGAACAGGCGAGTTGGGGTCTGTAACTTGGGGATCAATAATCAAATTGTTAATTTCAAATTCTGCGGGTTTAGCCGGAGGGGCTGCAGGCATAACTTGGAAACTTCCTTCCAGATTGCCTATCTTAACAGAGTACGTTCCCTCGTTTTGTTCACTAACCTCAAATAGTATCGTAATGGTTGATGCCCCGTTTACTTGGCCAGTTTTAGTTTCAACTACTGCCCCGTTGATGCTGAGGGTTACTGAATA
>CAZQTZ010000121.1:0-6631 GCA_964596465.1 uncultured Candidatus Bathyarchaeia archaeon
TTAGTACAGCTTCTGGGTGGACATAACCTTTTTTGATGGCTTTTTCGACGCAGTTCTTACCGACCATGTTTACAATGGTTGAGTTTTCTATCATTCCAATTGCTTCGTCCATAGTTACGCGTCCACCATTGTAGAATTCTTCTTTTATGTGAAAGACGATTTTGCCTTCACGTAATGTTCTGCCAAGAACTTCGCAGTCACAAATGGCTAGTAGCATATTTTTGCCGATTTGTTTAAGGTTAACATATGCATCCAACCTTAATTATTCTCCTAAAGCTGTTTAATACTTGATTTTGCTCCACAAGCATTACATGACAGGAAGGATAGACGTTTTTCCTTAATGATTTTTGTATCAGGACGTTTACAAACGGGGCAAGTTACGAAAGCTTCCATATATCTTGAAAGTAATCTTTCAAAAGTGTCCCGCGGAAATTTGCCTTGGAAAATTGCTCTATTATCATGATAGGTTGCTGCAGTTGCCATTTCTCTAGTTAGGAACTTTAGAATATGTTGGGGATCACGATCTAGAGTATCTGCAACTTCTTTAAAGTTAGATATGGTTGTTCTCATACCTACAGTAGTAACAAACAGTCTTGGAAGTTCTAAGCGTTCTTTCTTTATTGTGCCTTCCGGAACCTGATCTCGCGCTCGCTTTAGTAATTCATCATATTCATAGTTCAATGTAGTTTCCCAGCCAATGATGGCTGTAACATATTATTAAACACTTTCATAAATAACGAATAATTAAATAAAAAGATGCACATCGAAAAATGTAAGACTTTATTTTATAGATGGTGTTGCTCTAAATCCATCCATATTTCTTTAGCCTTTTTTGTTTGAAGCAACCTGGCCTTTTTTCTTTTAAATGTTGATTTATTTAATGCCAGTTATGGATTAGTTTTGACTTAGAATTTTCTCTTACAGCCCCAGCAAAAATGTTGAATGGAGCATTATAATAAGTTAATAACGGAGCATATATTAGGTTCTCTTTCAACTGTTCATCCATTAAAGATAAAAGCCTCGGCTGCGACTCTTATTAATTCGAAAATCACAGCCATATCATTAAATTGGTCCGAAAGAGGAAACTGTTTGACAGAACAAAAAACAAGCGAACTCGAAGCAATCAACCAGCAAATCACAGCTCTAAGAGAAAAACTAAACAAAACCCACGAAGACATAACTAAACATATCGAAAAAAGAGATAAACTTAACGAGCAAACTAAAGCTATTAGACAGGAAATCAACGCCCTAAAAAAAGAACGCGATCAACTAAATGAAAATGTTAAAACCTTAAAAGCACAACGCGACGAAGTTCGAGCAAAAATTAACCCTTACATTGAAGAAATAAAAGTCCATAGTCAAAAAATCAGAGAGCTAAAAGAGAAGCGGACTGGTGCCTCTCGACAGCAACTTCAAAAACAATTTGACGCTTTAGAGTTCAAAATTGCTACTACTTCTCTTGACCTTCATGAAGAAAAGAAGCTAATTGATCAGGTTAAACAAATCGAAATTGAACTTAGCGTTTATAAAAAGATCGATGCGCACAATAAGAAAATTAACGAAATAAAGTCAGAGATGAAGGTTTTTCAAGATCAAGCGGACAAATTCCACAAAGAACTTACTGATAGCGCAAAGAGAAGTCAAGAACTTCATGCAAAGATGCTGGCCAAATTCGAGGAAATGAAGAAAATCCGCGATGAGGCTACCGGGCTTCACGTGATGTTTTTGCAGGCGAGAGAGCAGATTAAGCCAATACATGAGCAAATCGGTATGCTGATGGTTCAACGGGGGCAACTATTCGAACAGAGAAAGCAACAATACGAGCAGAGAAAACAGCAGTATGAACAAAGGAAACAAGAATATGAACAGAAGCGGTCACAATTTGAAGCTGCACGTGAAGAGGAAGAAAAGCGAAAGAAAATAAAAGAAACAGAAATTAAAGAAAAACTTGGTTCTCAAGTGCGTGATAAACTCCAACGCGGTGAAAGGCTGAATTGGCAAGAATTCCAGCTGCTTGCTGGCGATGATTCTGACGCCGAAGATAACTAGTAACTTAATGTTCCTTGAATAAATAATAAACAATTTTTTCTTTTCTTTTTTAAATAAAAGCTAAACTGCTTTGGAAAGATTTATCGGAAGATTAAAACTTATCTTCTACACTTAAGTTGGATTAGAGACCTGATGACTGAAAAAGAACCTATAACTCCTGCAATAAAACGCATTCTAATTTTATGCGTTGATCGCGATGGGGATTTGGGAACAAAAACCAACATAAAAACACCCGCTTTAGGTAGAACTGCAAATCTTGACGCAGCGGTTGCTTTAGCATTAAAGGATTCAGAGGAACCTGATGCAAATGCTATGTTCGAAGCTGTTAGCCTTTTTGACAGACTCATGAAAGAACAACAGCCAAACGAGGTTTTTGAGGTTGCTACCATCTGTGGTTCAGAGCTTGGAGGAGTCGGTGCAGATCGAAAATTGGTCGCTGAATTAAATCAGGTTCTTGAAGTTTTTCCAGCTAATGAAGTCATACTTGTATCAGACGGTTATTCCGATGAAGCTATCTTACCTCTAGTTGAATCACGTGTTCCTGTTTCTTCAGTTAGGCGTATAGTAATAAAGCACAGTGAATCAATTGAAGAAACAGCGGCTCTTTTCTCAAGGTACCTGAAATTACTTGTTGAAAACCCTAAATATTCCCGTATCGCCTTAGGCCTACCAGGGCTATTGTTTCTAATTTGGGGTATACTAACCTACTTTGGATATGCTAACTATTATGCTATAGCAATAATAATTGTCTTTGGCATTTTTATGCTCATCAAAGGTTTTGGTGTTGACCGGTCCGCAAAAGACCTATACAAATGGTTAAAAGAATATTCTCCTCCTCCTTTGCCAATACAGATTGCAAATTATACCACAATAGCAGGAATCTTATGCATCGCTGTCAGCATTTACTCAGGTTACACCTTTGCAGCTGATAGCCTAAAATCAACTCCAGCTGACACAGCTGGATGGATAGCAATATTGCCAAGTCTCGCTGGATATTTCCTTAAAGGGGCTTTAGATCTTATAATAGTAGGATTATGCGCTGCTCTAGTAGGAAGAAGCATACGTTGGTATTTTGAGCGTGATACAAAGCTTCTTAGAAATGTTGCTCTAATAATAATTGTTGCTTGGTCAAGGATGATTTTTAGTGGAGCCGCCGATGTTCTAATCAGCCCTGCTACTGGATACTTGAATTTGGTAGTTTTCATAGTTGTAGGCATTCTTATTGCTGTAGCCTCAGGTTTAGTCATTCTTATTGTTCATCAATCAGCCAAAGACTTCTTTACTAAATCGGAATCAAAGGGCGAAGAGTTTGGAGAAAACACCTAGGATCGCAATAATCGGAGGAAGTGGGTTTGAACAAGGTTTTGAACAAGCATTTGCAACTTACCTCCCGCTACCTGTTGAAACTCCATATGGATTAGTATCTGACATCTCAGCTATGATCCTCAATAGTAGCTCCGTTATTTTTCTATCAAGACATGGAAAAACGCATTCTATCCCACCTCATAAAATTAACTATCGTGCAAACATTTGGGCATTGCACAAGATAGGTATAGAAAAAATCATTTCTTTAAACGCTGTAGGTGCAATCAATAATAAATTTGAACAATGTGATATAGTAGTCCCACATGACTTTATGGATTTCGCCAAAACTATCTCAAATACCTTTTATGATAAAGACCCCGTAACCCATATCGATATGTCAATACCTTACTGCCCGGAACTTCGTCGTATAGTAATCGAAAAATTAAAGCTTGTAAATTTGGCTGTTTGGGAAAAGGCTGTTTTTGTATGTACTGAAGGTCCGCGTTTTGAAACTCCTGCTGAAATTGAAATGTTTAGGCGCTTAGGTGGTGATATAATCGGGATGACAGGGGTACCCGAAGCGATTTTAGCGCGAGAGCTAGGATTATGCTATGCCTCAATTTGCTATGTCTCTAACAAAGCTGCTGGTTTACAAGAAACAATTGCTCAATCAGAATTATTGAAGAACGCTAAACAAATTTCATCACGAATAGGACAAGCTTTAATTGAAACGATAGGCGCTTTACCACTGGCACACAATTGCCCATGCAGTAGTGCACTCAGAAACGCGAGGTTCTAGTAATGGCTCTACAAAGATTCCTTACCGTCATCGGTGCGTATAGACTTTACGAAAAATGGCTCTGGTGGCAAATCAAAGGTGCAACTAAGCCCGAACATATCGCCATAATACTAGATGGAAACCGTCGCTGGGCAAATGAAAAAGAAATCAATCCTTGGTTAGGTCATAAAAAAGGCGCTGAGACTGTTGAGCAACTTTTAGATTGGTGTCATATGCTTGGAGTTCGGTATGTAACGCTTTATACTTTTTCTACTGAGAATTTTAAGCGCTCTTCGGGTGAAGTAGAGCAGATAATGCAGTTAGCCGAGGATAAATTCCGCAAATTGTTTACTGATGAACGGATTCATAAAAATAAAGTTCATGTCAAGGTTATTGGACGCGTTAATCTCTTACCTAAAGGTTTACAAGAACTTATAAAAGACGTTGAAAAATCAACAAAGAATTATGATTCATATTTCTGGAATTTCGCTTTTGCGTATGGTGGAAGAGCCGAAATCGTTGATGCTGCTAAAACCATCGCTGAAAAAGTAAAGGAGGGCGAATTAACTCTTGATGATGTTACCGAAAGTACGTTCGAAAAACACCTTTATACTTCACATATGGAAAAACAAGATCCTGACATGATTATACGTACTTCAGGAGAAGAGCGACTGAGCGGATTTTTACTCTGGCAAGCAGCCTATAGTGAATTGCTTTTCTTAGATGTGTATTGGCCTGATTTTAGGTTGATTGACCTGTTGAGGGCTATTCGAACTTTTAATAACCGTAAACGTAGATATGGAAAATAAAAATTAAATGTTAAGCTCGTTTTTTAGCACTTACGATGCTGATGACTTCTCTATCTTTTAGTATAGCATCTTCGCCTATTCGTTTTTTATCTCTAGCGTCAATAGCATAGATAAAATTGTCTCCTAGCTCTGTATGGATAATATAAGCAAACTGATGTGCAGTTGTTCCTTGGGGTACAAGATAGACGTCTGGGAGGACTTGGCCATTATGGTTGGTTAAATGCTCTATATCTTCTACAGGATAGACTGTTATCATATTAAGCAGTTTAAAGTAAGCAGTATTGATTGCTTCTTGAACGCCTGTTGTACCATGAGCTATTATCTTTTCTCTTATGGCTTCTAAAGCATGGATTTGTCCTGCTGTAAGTTTTTCGGGTTGTATTATTTTAAAATCGGGGTCGCCTGGTTTATAGTCAATAAGTTTTTTTTCTGCAGCCCTTCTCAATGCAAGTTCGGCTTCAGCACTAGCAGGAATTACAGTATAGTCTAATCCTTTTAAGCGTTCCAAGTTTGCTTCAGAGCTTGGTAAATCCATTTTGTTGGCTACAATTAGCATAGGTTTTGAAATTCTTCGTAATGTATCAATAAATTTCAAGAAATCATCCTCACTCCAGAGGGTAGGCTTATCAGCATTTAGTCCTGTTTTATGGATAGCTTCAAAAATATAGTTCCGTTTTATACCTAACCCGCTTAAGCGTTCTTCTAATGGTCCGTATATGCCTTTTTTTTCGGTTTCTGCAGTTCGAGCAATTTTCGGCCAGTCTTTCTTGAGGATAGCTGACATCCACATAGTTATTTCGCGTTCTAAAAATTTAACATCCTCTATTGGATCATGTTCGCCTGTTTTACAGGGTCGTCCTTCGCTGTCTGTTCCGCCTGAGGCGTCAACAATGTGGATGAGTGCATCTGCTCTGCATATTTCATCAAGAAACTGGTTGCCTAAACCTCGGCCTTCCCAGGCGCCAGGTACTATTCCTGCAACATCAATTAATTCGACAGGAGCTAGTCTTACGCCATCAAGACAGAGGCTATTGTTCGGATTATCCTTAACTTTAAATTCGTTATGTACGCATGGTGTTCGAACATAACCTACGCCCCGGTTTGGTTTAATTGTGGTAAATGGATAGTTGGCAATTTCCGCAGTTGCAAGCGTAGCTGCACTAAAGAATGTAGATTTGCCTGTGTTTGGTTTTCCGACTACTCCAAGTAGTCGTGAGTATGATCCTGGCATGATTGTTCATTCAGAAAATTGTTACTTGTTTGATTTATGTTTTTGTAAGCTTATTGGTTTTTCCATTTTTTTGTTTTATTAAATAACCTCTTGCTTGATTGAATTGGATTTGGATTTAATCAGAATATACTGAAAAATTGGTGCAAAACATTGTTTTATTCTAGTGTCTAGTGATATTCAATAAGCAAATTATTCAGCAAAGCACATTCCAATGAGCTTTTATACATCTAACACTTATTATTTGAAAGCAAAGATGGCTAATCTGTCTATCTTTGAATCAGCTGGGGCATTTACTACTATCAATGAGGAGGTCACTGGATAGATTTGAAAGTAGCGATAGAAGACAAGATTAAAAATACCTGCTCAAAAAATTACATAAAAGAAATTAAATCACGGGTAGTAAAATATTTCCTAGATATTATGATTTTAGCCCTTTTAGATAAAAATAGCGGATTGAGT
>CAZQTZ010000122.1:0-6592 GCA_964596465.1 uncultured Candidatus Bathyarchaeia archaeon
TAACTCAATGAGAAACCCACAAAACTCCACTTATGTCTTCTATACAGCGAAGATCGTTAATGCTTCAAATTCAATTTTAAATTTTGAAAACCATGATTTATACATTAATGGCAGTTGGACTGTATACAATATAACATCAACCATAACTGTAAAAACCGATGTTGAAGACAACGTCATAAGCGTTGATCGGAATCAGAACACAAAAGCATTAGCTACAAAGGCGTACGGAGAATTGACAATTGACGACGGTTGGAAAACATTTGCTCTTAAAATAACTGGAATTGATGACCAAGTAACAGGATTGATATCATATCAAAAAATAACCTCACGCAGCTTTAATCTTTTCAAAATTTTCGAAGATGAAAACACTAACACAGTAACACCCGCGGACGTCTTAAGTGTTGCAAAATCGTTTGGTTCATCGCCGGGTTGGGGTGCGTATAATCATTGTATGGACTATAACTTCAACTATAAAATCGACATAACTGATCTTGCTACTGCAGCAGCCAACATAGGCCGAGACTAATCATTTTTCCCTTTTTTATTTAAAAATCTTTTAGAAAATTTTAAATGATATATATTTATTCATAAATACCGATAACTTTACTACCCGAGATACAGAAAATGCCCGAGATACAAAAAACTCTTGAGAAAACAGATAAAAGTAAAAATGTAAAGCTTCCTTGCGGTTGTGAGTACCAAGATAAAGGTTGGATTCTTACTCGACTCAATGAATGTGAGTACCATAAAAGGAAAAGAACAATAAAAAGACCATACAGACCTAAAGCCGAATGTGTTAGACCTTAAATGAAAGTGTTTTCAAATATTTTGATGATTTTTTTATTTATGCCGTAAGATCTGCGTTTTTCTTTTGTTTTCCCATAAAATCATGATTTAAATTCGCTGCTATAGTCATCTTATTGTCTTCTATTGAAAGAGTTTTGCGAATTAGGTTAAGCGAACCTTCTGTAAAGTTTAAGACGGTTTGGCCTTCATCGGTTAGTATATAGACTTTTCGAGGTCTTTCAGAGTCCATGTTCCATTCGCTTTTTACATACCCCTTTGTTTCTAGTGTACTTAGCAAAGGGTATACAGTGCTGGGTCCAAAATATACGCCAAATCCTTTTCGGATTTTAGTTATTATTTGGTAACCATGCATAGGTTCTTGTTCTAAGAATTGAAGTATAATAAGGTCTAGAAGACCTTTTGTCAATTTTGTTTGTATTTCCTTTTGGAAATTGGTTGCCATTTTTTGCCTCTCCTTTCTTCAGCAGATACACTTTTCTATGTGTATCTTACGTCTTTATACACAGTAAATATTAGATATAAAATTACGTGCATAATGCAAGCATATTAAAGACAGGAAAAACCTTTCTTTTTCCTTATTCGGAACATATCAAAACCAGAAATGGCCGAAAAAAAGCCCATCAAAAAGGATTTTTTAAGCAATTACATGAACTGTACAACATAGAAACGTGAAACTGTAAAAAGACCATACTAAAACTGAACTGAAATACACAATAAAAATACATTAAAAATAAAATTTTATCGAAAAAATTAAACTAAGTTTTTAAAAAAAGATATGATTTGTAAGGTGTGAAGCCAATTTTTGAATAAGCTCTTATTGCAGGTTTATTGTTATTTTCCACATAAATAATTGCCATTTGAGATTTCTTGAAAATCTGCTGCACTAATTCAGAGACTATGCTTGAGGCGCAACCTTTGTTTCGATATTGTTCATGGGTTGCTATAAACATTATATGGTAAGCGCCTTCAATTGAGCTAGAGATGCCTAATGAGATCAGAATTTGTCTATTTTTTATTCCTATCCAGATGGTTTCGTTGTATTGAAGCTTAAGAAAATCTGATGTGCATTCAGCCCAAAGACAAGGATTAGCAGTTTGCATGAGAGTAACCATAGACTCTACATCATTGAGGTCTAAAAATTTTAGTTCTTGTGTAATTTGCAAAAGTTCTTTTCCTTTAGTTAATTGCATAAGTGTTATTTCTTTTAGATATTTTGCTGACGGGAATTTCTTTTTAAGAAGGTCTATGCAATCTAGAGGGGCATTAAGTTCAATTGGTTTTTCCTTAATTGAATCAAGAAGAAGTTCAACAGCTTCAGTTGTCCCTCTTAATTGTATAATATATTTTTGATAAATGAGCATGAGCCCAGAAATTTTGCCGAACGAATTAATTGCAAGATATATTTGGGTTGTGTCTTTCTTGTATTTCCAGTCGAAAATAAAAAAGTAATAGTCCAATGGATCTGTATTTACAATTTCCCAGAAACGCGGTTCCCATTCTGTAGAAAGAGATACAATTTGCAAGATACATCAACTTGGAAAAGGAAGGATTAGATTAAAAAAAGGTTTACTGCTCGGCTGTTTCGGGGGAAGTGCATTTACATTTCTGTAACAGATTCTCCCAGCGTTCATCAGTCATTCGTTGTATCTCATCTACTACTTTTTTGCCTTCAGGTTTGAAAAGGTGTCTGAATCTTCCTTGTCCTTGCATATATTCAGTTACAGGTCTTTTCTTCTTTGGGTTAATTTGAACAACTTTGCTTGGCGTTGAAAGTTGATATTTTCCATTTACTACTTCGTAAAGAGGAAAAACACATGACTCAACAGCTAGCTTTGTGTATTCTATTGATTTAGCTGGATCACTTCTCCACCCTCGGGGACAGGTAGCAAAAACGTGTAAGAATGCCGGGCCTTCTACCTCTAGACCTTTCCGAACTTTTACTAGAAAATCTTTCCAGTAGTAGGGAGATGCCGTAGCAACATATTCGATATTATGAGCTACAACAATGTCAGTGATGGGTTTTTTATGTTCGATTTTTCCCGGAATTACTGATCCTGCTGGTGTAGTAGTGGTTGCTGCGCCCATCGGAGTACCACCGCTTCGTTGTATACCTGTATTCATATAACCTTCATTATCGTAGAGTACGAATAGGAAATCGTGTTTTCGTTCTAAAGCGCCTGATAAGGCTTGGAATCCAATATCAAATGTTCCGCCGTCGCCTGCAAACGCAATTACATCCACATGGTCTTGTTTCAGTTTTCCTTTTCTTTTCATAGCCTTTAATGCTGCTTCAATGCCGGAGGCATTTGCTGCGGCTGTTTCGAAGGCTGTATGTAACCATGGTGTTCCCCATGATGAGTAAGGGTAAATTGAAGAGATGACTTCCATACAGCCTGTGGCTTCGGTTACTATAGTAGGTCCTCGTGTAGCTTTCATCACTAATCTAAGGACTGCCGCGGGTGCACAGCCTGCGCAAGCTTTGTGCCCGGGTAAAAAGAGGTCTGGTTTTGAGGCTATGTCACGTATTGTGAATTTCCATTCTTGATTAGTCATTTTTTTTCCTCCATTTACTCCCTTAATCCGAAATATCGAACAAGTTTGCCAATCTGGTTAGTTTTTTGGATTTGAGATAATTCATTATAGATTTTTCGTAATTCTTTGGTGCTTGAATCTCTGCCGCCTAATCCATAGATATAGTTGACGACATGAGGTTTATTTTTTAAATCGTATAGTGCATGACGTACTTCTTGGAAAACAGCACCGCCGTTACCACCATAACTTAGGCTTTTGTCCATGACAGCTACAGCTTTTATTTTTGATAGTGAATTTTGGATTTCAGCGACTGGAAATGGTCTAAAGGTTCGTATTTTTAATAATCCAGCTTTTACGCCTTCTTTTCTAAGCTCGTCTACTACAGCTTTCATTGTTCCAGCTGTAGATCCTACTACAACCGTAGCAATTTCTGCATCGTCAAGCCTATAGTTTTCTATAAGAGCGTTGCCATAGCTTCTACCGCTGATTCTAGCGTAATCATCGTGAACCTGCTGGATAACGCTTGAGGCATTTAGCATAGCTTGTTCTTGTTGTCTTTTAAATTCAAAGTAGTAGTTAGGCATCGCTACAGAACCCATAGTTAATGGATTATCAGGATCTAACTTTAATGGTACTGTTTGACCTTCATGATTAACTACTGTTGGCAACTGGCGTTCTCCAACAAATGATTTTACTTCATCGTCTGGTAATACTTTCACATTTTCTAGAGTATGACTTACGATAAAGCCGTCTAATCCAACTATGATAGGCAATAAAACTTTGGTATCTTCAGCAATACGGAATGCTTGAATAATAGAGTCGTAGGCTTCCTGAGCATTCTCTACGTAGATTTGTATCCACCCTGAATCTCTTTCAGCCATACTGTCAGATTGATCGCCATTGATGTTAAGTGGAGCGGATAGAGCACGATTCACAACTGCCATAACTACTGGCATCCTTAATCCAGCTGTTACGCCTAGCATTTCATGCATTAAGGCTAATCCAGCAGAAGCGCTTGCAGTGAAGGCTCTAACGCCTGTTGCTGACGCTGCTAGGCAAGCGGCTAGTGCACTGTGCTCTGATTCTGTGCATACAAATTCGGTTTGGACTTCGCCGTTGGCGACATATTCTCCGAATCGTTCTACGATTATTGTCTGGGGAGTAATCGGGTAAGCAGCTACAACATCAACATCAGATTGTTTAACTGCGTATGCTACTGCTTCATCACCGTTTAACGCTAAAAGATTCTGGTTGCAGATGCCATTTCTCATAGTATTTTTTCTCCCGTTTCAATTTTCATAGTTATTGCCTTAGCAGGGCATTCTTTTGCGCAGATTCCACATCCTTTGCAAAAGTCATAATCAAAATCTATTTTGCCCATTTCAGGACGCCACCGGATTGCACCCTCTGGACAATATAGGACACATAATAAGCAGGTAGTACACTTTTCAAGATCTCTAATTGGAGTAAATGTTTTCCAGTCACCGGTCATAAAACTGGTGCTCGATTTTGAACAAACTCCAGCTATATTGATTTCTTTCCAATTCTTTTCTTTGCTACTCATTATGTTGTCTCCTCATATTTCGCTTCGTTAAAAGCACGTTGAATTACTGCAAAGTTCTTTTCAGCAAGATCAGGGTTAAAACGTTGGCGCACAGTCTTTTCTAAAGCAGGTAATGTAACTATTCCTGTTGCTTTCGCCACTGCACCAAGCATTGCAGTATTTGTTATTGGGGAACCCAAGATTTTTAATACGATTTCAGTAGCAGGAACAGTCCAAACTTTACCGTTATTGATTTTAAGCTCATCTCTAATCTCTGAAGGCTTTTCTGGTGAATTAATTATTATGATATCGTCAGGCTGGTTCAATCCTGCAGTAACCGGAACAGTTTTGAGCAATGTATTATCTAAGACAATAACTACGTCCGGATCGTAAACTGCACAATGAATTCTTATTGGCGTAGGACTTATTCGAGTGAATGCACACATGGGTGCACCCATTCGTTCTGGTCCAAATTCTGGGAATGATTGAATAAATTTTCCTTCAATAATTGCAGTTCGGGCTAAGAGTTCACTTGCAGTCCATGCTCCTTGCCCACCTCTACCGTGCCATCTAAATTCTAACATTTTCTTCAATAATCCCTAAACTCCCCAAATTCTAAAATGATTTAATCATAAAGTTCCTTGATATAGCTTGTTGTTGAGAAATCAAGATTTTGTATGCTAATCTGCAAAGCTGTAACTTTCATAAGGATACGTCAACCTTGACTTTTATGTACAAAAGAATATTGATACATATAAGTATTGCAGAATTTATATAAAAAAAATCTACTTAGGTAATAACAACAAATTCTGATTTAGAAGCGAGAACAAAAGAGCCCAAGAAAGAATAAAATATCCGAATGGAAACATTTAAAAAAAGAAGGGCTATTCTCAATATGATAATTTCACAGGATGCCGCTGTTGCATAGCTAGGTAGTGCGACTGACTGTTAATCAGTAGGTCAAAGGTTCAAGTCCTTTCAGCGGCGCCACCTTCTAATTATATTTGTTAAATAAGCAGGGTTAATCAGCTAATATTGTATTTTATAAAAAGAAGGAAAAATAGAAAAGAATGTGGAGTAAGAAATACTCGATTTCTTATTTTTAGCGAAAAGATTTGTTTATTTCTTCTTTCCTTCAGGTTTCTTTTCTACTTTTTTTCCAATAGGTGTTTTTTTGCTCATGAAATCAACCTTGAAAAGAAGTGTTTGCGCATAAGTTGCATAAAAATTTTTTAGGAAAATTATTGTCCAGCGAATAGAGACATCAGAAATAATTTTTCCTTTAAAATATAGAGTATTTAGCTTAAGAGGTGTTTCTATATTATTAAAAAAAATTGACCTAATACAAAAAATGCTTCATTAACCAATATAATATGGTCTAGGAGAATTTTTAGTCCTATTAGAATAAGAATGATTCCGCCTAATATTCTGATTTTACTTTCAAAAAACTGGCCTAGCGAACATCCGAAGATATATCCACCATATGATAAACTAAAGGTAATTATTCCAATAGCGATAATGGGCACTAAGATGCTGGTTTGAATAAAAGCAAAACTTAAGCCAACCATCAAGGCATCAATGCTAGTTGCGATTGAAAGAGTAAGTAAAGAGGAAAGGCGAAGAAACGCATTTTTGTCAGGTTTCTCTTTTTTGGTGGAATCATAAATCATCTTTATACCGATAAAAGCTAAGAGTCCAAATGCAAGCCAA
>CAZQTZ010000123.1:0-4280 GCA_964596465.1 uncultured Candidatus Bathyarchaeia archaeon
CTTTGTTTTAAGGTATCAGTGTTTTTAGTTATTATATTATCTATTATTGATATCAATTCGTCCTGAGTCAGCATCTTTAATCCTAGTGCCGCGATTGCATCTTGAATGTTTTTATTATCATTTTTAGATAACCAAGTAAACACGTCAGAAAGCGATTCTTTTGCAAGCTCACCTGAACCAATTAGTTTAAAGATTTCTTTTATTTTCTCGTCTGAGACATTTTCTATCGGGACATTATCACGTTTTAGCGCTTTTAGATTTTCTGTCAGAAAAACAGCAACAGTGGTAGCGGAGACTTTGCTTTCATTTGTTATGGAGTCGAATAATGTGTTATATTCTGATTCTACAATTTGTTTTGCTAATTTTTCGTTTAGGTCATATTGTTTTGAAATGCGAAGTTGCTTGCTTTCGGCGGACTCGGGTAGATTTGCTTGTATTTTCTCTACAAAGTCTTTTGTTATCAAGGTTGAAGGTATATCTGTTTCAGGATACATCCTCGCAGCACCAGGTCTAGGTCTCATATAACGAGTAGTTCCATCATCTTTTGCAGTGCGGGTTTCAGAGGGGACGCCGGTTAGCATCTCATGAGCTCGGGCAATTACTGCTTTTAATGCATCAGTAGTGTTTTCTGAAGTATCAGCCACAAAAATTATAGCGTCAGATTCGGTAGCTTTCATAGATTTTATTAAACCATTTACTTCATCCATTGTTATGCCATAATTTGGCATTTCATCAGTGTGAAATATTCCGCCTACTCTACCCCAGAATTTTGCGCGATCAGACATTTCAGTGCCTACACGGAAGTTAGGCATTAATTCTCGTTTCAGCATTCCTGCAAAACCAGGTAGTAATATTGCCTTAACAGATTGTTTTTTGTCTAATGCTTTGCGAATAACCTTGGATTTTGTTTCTTTAAACAAGTCAGTTACATCGATAATATCTTCAGTTATATCTGTATCTTTGATACCCTTAGCGAGCAGTTCCTCTTTTATTGTAATTAAGCCTAATTGACGTTGAACCTCATATTCGACGACTGTAGAAATTAAATCAAGTGCCTGGACACCCTTAATTTCAATTAAAGCCCCATTAGGTATCGAAACATTAAGATCCTGACGTATCGTTCCTAAACCACGCATAACTTTTCCAGTGTCACGAAGAATTCGTCCAATAGCTAAGGCTACTTCTTGAGCTTCTTGAGGAGAATAAATAACAGGGCCAGTAGTGACCTCAATCAGTGGAATACCTAAACGGTCAATACGATAGCGGATGATTTTTCCATCTGCTTCAGTTGCAATTTTACGAGCCGCATCTTCCTCTAAGCTAGCTGCTTGGATGGGAATAATTTTTTCGTTAACGTTTATCCAGCCATCAAGCGCGATAATTGATGTGCGTTGAAAACCTGTAGTATTTGAGCCGTCTATAACCGTCTTACGCATAACATGTACTTCGTCAACAGGCTTTGCATTCATCATTAATGAAGCCATTAGAACAACTTCAACAGCTTCAATGCTTAATGGATGCGGCGGCTCTTCATCCATTTCAACTAAGCACGCGGTTTTTCTATTTGCTTCATAAAGAACTTTCATACCTTTATTAAATTCAAAAAATGCTGAAGGATCAATTTGGCCTAATTCACTTTGAGTAGGCCGTAGTCTACGTAGAAAAACAATTGTTGGATCATCTTTAAAAAGCTCGGGTGGACAACTACAAAATAATTTTGTTGAAGTTTTGAGTTGCTGATGAATTTCTAATCCAACTTTTAATCCAATTTTATTATAGTCTAAGGTTGTCATTTATTGGTCTCCTTCATGAATTTCTGCTTCTTGAGGTAGAGTGCGTGCGGCAAGTTCGCCTGCAATATTTGTTTTAAAAAGTTTTTTAGCTTCTTCAATGTCGTTAGTTTGACCTAAAGACCACATGAGTTTAACAAGCGCAGTTTCCGGGAACATATCATCTGCAGGTATGACGCCCAGATTAAGTAAATCTCGACCAGTATCGTAGACGTTCATGTTTACTCGTCCCCAGATACATTGAGAAGCTAATGCAACTATCATTTCATGATTTTTAGCTGCATTCTGTATAGCACCAAAACATCTTCTGCTCACATGTCCTAATCCAGATCCTTCTAGCAGAATGCCTTTAACGTTACGTTCTGCATACCAATCAATTATTGACGGATCAAAACCAGGGAAGAATTTAATGAACGCTACATTACTGTTAAAGTAGGGTTTTAAAATAAGCTTCTTTGAGCTATCTCGTTTGTTGTAATCATCTGTAAACATGTGTACTCCTTTTTCAGTTACACTTGCAATTGGTGAAGCATTCACCGGTTTGAAGGTATCTCTTCGGCTAGTATGACATTTACGAACTCTTGTACCGCGATTTATCAAAATTGAAGTATCGGCAACGGTTTCATGCATAGCTAAGACTACTTCCGCGAATGGCCCATAGGCTGCTGCTTTTACTGCTCCAATAAGATTGGTGGCGGCATCAGAACTAGGCCTATCGGAAGAGCGTTGAGCACCTACTAGAATTATTGGTACGGGCAAGTTTTGTAAAGCGAAGCTGAGGGCAGCTGCAGTATAAGCCATCGTATCTGTACCATGCGCGATGATTATGCCATTTGTGCCTTTTTCTATATCTTCTGCAGCGGCTTCTGCCATGGCAGTCCAGTGTTTAGATGTTAAATCTTCGCTATATACGCTAAAAAGAATCTTTGTATCTACTTGAGCAAGTTCTGCAAGTTCTGGAACAACACCATATAAATCACTCGCAGAGATAGCGGAACGAACTGCACCTGTTCTATAATCTACTCTACTTGCTATTGTTCCACCTGTACTCATTATCGATATTTTTGGCAAGCTTGATTTCTGATGAGGAAGCGGGGGTGAAGCAAATGCAGGTTTGATGCCTGTTCCGACTTTTTCTATTTTTGTATTGGGAGTTAATAGAATTCCGACGTTATATCCGCTTTTCAGTTTTACTACTAAATGTAAATTATCTGCAGATTCAGAGCGTGGAATTAGGATTCCTTCATAGATTTTTCCTTCGTTATGAATTCGTACTATATCTCCTACGGCGCATTTGGCCTTTTGAATGATTTCTAATGCTTCTCCTTTGTAACCTAAATTCTCTTCAGTATGGCTCATTAGCTTCTCATCTTCTTAAACGGATTTCAGTGCGGTTTTTACTCAACCGTGATATAATATCATTTTGTAGGTAGCAAGCTTATAATTTAATCTCCAAATAATTAGCGTACAATCAAGCAGATTGCAGAAGTTTAGACACGTAGGGTCCATCATTCTGGTATCCAAATCGTCTATAGTATCGTTTAGTACCTAAAGCACTTATTATCAGAAGTTTTTTTCGGCCATAATTGTCCTGTGCGATTTGTTCTGCAGTTTTTAGTAGAATTGCGCCGTACCCTTTATGCTGGTAAGCTGTTGAGGCATGCTTACCTACTGGAACTAGTGGACCATAGACATGAAGTTCACGTACAATTGCTGAGGGCGTTATTTTTATCTCTGGTCTTTGCGCTTTAGCTGAAGGAATTCGTAAACGTAAATATCCGATTAATACATCATTTTTTTGGTCTTCAGCAGATATAAAAACCTCTAATCCTTCAGATGCTTCATATTCAGTGGTTAGGATTTTTACTTCGTTAAGGTCAGGCTTTATTCCTTCAATCATAAAGCGATGCCCTACTTCTCTGCAACGAATACATCGACAGCGTTCACCTGTTTCAGCTAATTTCTGTAGTGCAAGTTGACGTAAATTACTCTTCTTTACACCAGCTATTATAAGACCAGCAGGAATGTCGCGTTGCACACGCATAATCCGTACCCATGAGGGCAGTAATTTCTTAACTTCAACAATTAAATTTGTAGCCTCTTCAGTTGAGTACGGCTGATAGTGCCCTTCTTTGTACCATTGATACGTTTTAGTTTTATCTATTACAAGACAGGGATAGAGTTTTATCATGTCAGGTTTGAACGCAGAATCAGTAAATATTTTTCTAAAAGCAGCTAAATCTTTGTTAAAATTGGAACCTGGCATACCTGGCATTAGATGGTATACAATTTTTAGTCCTGAATCTTTAAGCAAACGTGTTGATTCTTGAACATCAGCAACTGTGTGTGTTCGACCTACTTTTTTATAGATATAATCACTAGGGTTTTGTACACCAAGCTCAACACGGGTTACTCCCATATTCAGCATGATATCAATATGGGGTTGTTTTGCCCAATCTGGCCTCGTTTCTACAGTTATACCTACATTTC
>CAZQTZ010000123.1:4290-6430 GCA_964596465.1 uncultured Candidatus Bathyarchaeia archaeon
CTTCTGAACAAACCATGATTGATATTCAAGTGGTGTAGAAGGAAAAGTACCGCCCATGACTATAAGTTCTATTTTGTCGACTTTATGCCCAATAGCAGTCAATTGTTCTATCCGCGTTCTAACTTGTTGATAAGGATCATAATTGTTTTGACCCCCGCGCATTGCAGCGGGTTCATGACCTGTATAACTTTGAGGGCTTCCAGTTTTTGGTCCGCCTGGACAGTAAGCACATGCTTCAAGTTGAGGACAATTATGCGGTTTAGTCATTACGGCAACTACAGTAACGCCTGAGATGGTTCTAGTGGTTTTTCTTCGTAAAAGAGGAATAAGTTTTTGTTGCTCTTGACGCTTGATTGCGCTTATAATTTCCGAATTAGAGGGTACGTGGTCAAGGTGATATTTGGCGGCCATTTGATTTTTAAGACAATTTATATCATCATGAGTTGGGTTTTGCATACGAAGTAACGTTTCAATTAGTTCCCGTAAACCACTTTCTAAAGAGGACATCAATGTATCAAGCAAGCAGAAATTGCGTGGCTATAAATAAACTAGACTAATAAAATAATGGAAAATTTTTATTAAACATACCCAGAAAGGGTGATTATATTTAATCTAAAGTTACATCCAATTTTGGCCAGGTTTTCTTTCCAGAACAACACGCTTTTCATAATTGCGTCGGCTTCTGGTTTTTGGACTTGGCGCTGTCTTTGGATTAGCCGCAATTTTTGGTGTTTGCGATCTAACTTTACCCGCTTTAGATAGTGAACCGTGAGTTGGCATTCTTTTACACCTTGACGCAGATAGAGACTAAATGTACCTCTTAAACCTTTACCTGTAGATTAAGAAAATAATGGGGTTTTGTTGATAATAATTTTATAATCTCTTTTTTTAAATTTAAAAATTATGAGGATAATGTAGGCAATAGATGATTATTGAATTACGAGTATTCTCTAAAAGTATGATTACATTTTGTGCATCGCATAAACTGTGTGGATGCTTCATCTCCACCTCTAGTCTGCACTTGCCATACGTATACTAGCATATTGCCGCATTTTGGACATTCCATTCTTAATGTCGGCAATGTGTTTACTTTTTGATCTTCTTTAGCTATAACTGTAACTTGCTGCTGCAGATTATGTTTAATCACTTTACTGGATTGTTTTTCTGTCTTGTTTGTCGATTCTTGTTTTTTATAACCACATTTACAGACAAAAAATACGAGTGGCTCACCATCATCAGTTCTAGATTTTCTTATTTCGAGCATTGATCCACAACTAGGGCAAAATTCCATATTAAACCCCTTAGCACAATTTTTTAAACTTCTTCACAAGAAGAACAAGAAACGCCATATAAGCATACCCCTCCAATTAGATGAAAGTAAGATATGATTTTTATTTTGAACAGCCTAACGGGTATTTCCATCAAATTCATAAGAAAAAGACGCAATAAACCTAAATAGAATAATAATGAATATGAAGCCTCTTCAATAAGGTGCCATTCGTGACTAATGCATTACTGCTCTATGGAAGGAAAATCTTCAGTTTAGCGTTGGTTTTCAATTGCCTCTTAACAATAGTATATGCGATCGGGTTACTTTCGGGATATTATTTTAATAATTGGCTACTTTACCAACCATATCTTATCAACACAGAATTTCTTTGGGTAATAATAATCACGGCTTTACTAAATTTGTATCCCGCCATGAAAATTGGACGTGTTAAAACAGGGCGATTATGGTTCCACCATTATGTATACGGCTTTTTGGTATTGGCTATTGCGGGCATCTTTATTATTCTATTTACATCAATCTCCATAGTTTCACTTTTTACCGCAAATAATACGGATTTAGCGGTGAATGTAGGACGATTCTTTGTTTTGGGCGGAATTACATTAATTATAGATGACTTTGGAGATATTTCAAAAACATCTAATGTGTTATCTAAATTTTTAAAAATTAAATTTAACCAGAAATCTAATTGGATACAATGGATTCATAGCTTTCTAGGGTGTGGCTCATTATATGTTCTTGTAGCAATAATTTTATGGTTAACCCAAAATCCCTCAGGATTCACTATAGCGAATACAATTTTTGTTGGCAGCTTATTTGTCACTATTCTTACTACATTCTGGAGTGTTATGA
>CAZQTZ010000124.1:0-6364 GCA_964596465.1 uncultured Candidatus Bathyarchaeia archaeon
GTTTGCCAGTTTAGTGAGTTGCGGTAGAGGAGAGTTTTGAATGTGGCTTCGCTTGTCGGGTCAGGTGAGGGCAGAACTCCGACGGCTGCGATTTTGTGCTTTTTTTCATATCTTTGCGGATGGTGCAGTTCACCGTTGAATTTTTTCATGAACGGGAGCAACGTGGGGATTTGGCGATCTAGTGCCTTTTTTAATTCGTATGAGTAGCCGCCGAAGACGACTGGTGTCACGTAGATGAGTAGGTCGCATTGCGCCAACTTGACCGCGATTTCTCTAGCTGGATCGTTTATTACGCATTGCCCCGGCGTTTTAATCCAGCAACCAAAGCAGGCTAAGCAATCCGCAATTTTTAGGTCTCTCAGCCTATAGGCTGATACATCGCCAACTGCCTGCAGAGTTGATTGTAGAACCTCGTTGGCTTGGTCAACTTTTCGGACGTTAACTCTTGCGCCATCTAAAACAACAATATCCAACTACATCAACCAACAACATGCATTTTGAAAACAAGTTGTAGATAAAATTTTGCACCCATCTTGCATTGAATGCAATCAAAGCCTTTCTCGAAAACATTGATTTTGAAAAAGAAAAGAGAGTTTAAATTCTTTTGGACGGCATCACCATTCCATAGGTATGCAAATTCCACCCCCTGCACCAAATTAGGATTTGATAGCATCTGTATTAGTGGTTAGATGTGTTGTATACTGTAAATTTGCTCTAATTTGGTTATTATGTTATCTTCGATGAGTTTTCTCTGAGAATCAGGAACGTAGCCCGCGTAGGTATCTCGACAAATGTCTATTATGGCGGGGGCTATTTGATTTCTTTTTAACCAATCTCCAAAGACATTAATCCGTTCTATCACTTGGCTATCTGAAACCATTGCATCTGAACGGATAACGATGTCTTCACTCTGATTGAAGACCATAAAATATTGATCAGCAACTCTTTTTGTGTAACAAGAATACTCAAAACGCAGTGGATGATATTTGTTGTTGTTAAAATCCTCAAATTGCTTTTGGGTTATCTCTAGTTGGATTAGTTTGTTCTGGTAAGGATTGCAGGAAAAATAATCTACGTCAATATCAAGCACCAGCGATTGATTTACTTTAAGGGATTCTTCGATCGTTAAATCACGCCGTTTGAAGCAAACGCTTCCTGAAGCAGAGGGCTTTGCTTGGTTTATTTGAAATATTTTTCCTTCATTTTGATATGTGCTAAGAATGTATTCTTTAAGGGGGGTAGGTTCAGAAAAATCATCCTTTTGTAAAAGCCAGTAGACTGTATCAAAAATCCCTACGTAAACCGCTGGGTATATGAAAGCCCCTATACCCAACTCGTTATAAGTGAAGCGCTGGATTTCTTTCTTGCTTTTTTTCAATTCAGTTATAGGCGTTCTTAAGGTTGGTTTTGACATATCAGAATGCTGATCAACATGTAAAAGAGCATTCCCTGATTGTGGAAGATATTTCTTGTCGATAGCATCATTCCATATCATAAAGGCTTCATGATGTTCATCCATTCTATAGAGAGGGATGCTTTCGATTTTTTTCATAATTAATTAGACACCTATTTGGACAGTATGTCTTATTGAGGAGCAGGTAAACATAGGCAGTTGGAGTTTGATATTCCTTTTTGCTTTATCTTAATGAGTGAACAAAAGCCTCAATATCCTCAATGTATCGTAATTTTAGGACATTTCTTGTGTTTATTTTTGTAACATAGTCTTTGAGCATCCAAAAAACGTGCTCTCGAACTTCCTGGGATGAACCGCGATTCTCATATTTTTTATAGAAATCGATAAAGTGCAAAATTTGCTGTTTTATTCCATCATTGTTTATGTGCGCTTTATCGGGATCAAATATCCAAGGACAATCCCTTGCAGCCCTGCCTATCATAACAAAGTCACATCCTGTCCTATCTAAAAGACTCAGCCCGTCGTCGTAGCTTGTAACGTCTCCATTCGCAATCACTGGGATAACTAATTTTTCTTTCACCTGCTTCATTATTGTCCAATTTACTCTCTTAGAGAGTTTTTGCTGGGCGGTTCTGCCATGAATGCATACAGCGGCTACTCCAGCGCTCTCGAGTATCTTTGAAACTTTCACAGCATTAATATTTTGAGCATCCAGCCCTATTCTCATTTTTACGGTAACCGGCTTATCAGTCACATCAATTATTTTTCTTACAATTCTTTCCAAATAAGCAGGATTTGCCAGCAAGTATGCACCGTAGCCTCTTTCTAATATTTCCTTTTCACTGCAGCCAACGTTGAAATCAATAATATCGGCAAAATCTTCAACGAGCCTGACGCTTTTAAGAATGGACTCTTCATCGTTACCTATTAACTGAACACTCACTGGCCTTTCAAAATCGTTTATATTAAGTGTCTCTTTTACTTCTCGTTTATTTTGCTTTTTTATATCCTTAACATCGAACATTTGAGTATAAACTAGGCAGGCCTTATTTTCTTTACATAACATTCTAAAAGCGGTACAGTTTACAGCCGCCATGGGCGCAAGAATAAATTTGCCTGAAATATCGACGTTCCCTATTTTCATACCCATTCTTCTTTTTCAGTGAAACAGGCTAATTGTAGTTTAACACTCAATCAGCTTTTGTAATTTGAATTTACTCTTTTATATTATATTAAAAAAGCTTCCTTTATTACTACGACTACTTTGTAGCCAAAAACTAATGTATAAGAACAATTAATAGCCTTGAACTCACCCAATCCAAGCAAATGTTGATTTGTAATTCATAAACTTTAAAGTTATTTTTTTGTTTAGATAAGTATAGGGTAGGTCCTCGGAGAAGAGTCTTGGAGCGTCAGTCTCCGCCTCATTATATCTCCTGGTCCTAACCTTTACATTCTAAAAAGAAAAGTCTGTTCTAATTTTGCTTTAATGATGACTAAAATTGATTGTGAGAACCAAAAATCGTTATTTTTCTTATTACTATATTGCCGATAGGAAATGGTTTAATAAATTCTGGATATTTGAATTGGGATACTTAAAAAGTGCTCTGGTATGGATATTATTGTTGGTTTTGGGATTGCAGTTTTTTTATTGGGAAAATACATCATTGCTTCGGTTTTCTATCCTTTTTTTTACAGGAGGAGTGGGTTATACTGCTACTCCGATGAGCATCATTGCTAAAGCGCTTAAGTTGGTTGATCTTAAGAAAGAGGAGGTTTTTTATGATCTCGGATGTGGAACTGGAGAAGTTCTCATCGAAGCCTCAAAATTATGCAACCATGTAAGGGGGATTGAGATAGAGCCAACTCGATGGTTAATAGCTAAATTTAGAGCAAGAAAAGCAAAGGTTATTTTAAGAAATTTTTTCAGGCAAGATCTTTCCGATGCGGATGTTATTTTTGTATACCAATTTAGGGAGAAGGTTAATGAAAAAATCTCTGAAAAGATAAAATCTGAAACACGAATCGGAACTCGAATTGTGAGCTTCTTATGGCCAATTGAAAATTTGAAATTGATTGAAAGGAAAAAAGAGATTTTCATTTACAAAACTTAGTTAAGTTAATTCTTTCAATAAAATTTTAGCTTCAGGTGACAGTTTTGGTTTGTTTGTTCTACCAATTAAGAGGAAGGTAAATCCTATGGTAACTAGTGCTTGCCAAAAAACGCTACAGTTTCTTTTGGTAGAAGACCTAGGTTGAGGCCTATGGTGAAAAATAATAATGCAAGCCCCATGACAACCATTATAGTGTTACTCATGGCGGCTGTTGAATGCAGAGCAAACTCTTTTTTGCCTGTATCGGTGACCAGAAAATAGCCTTGCCTTTCCTCAAGCATGCCAGCGCTCATTAAATAGTTCCAGTCGTAATGGAAATGGCCATCTGATTTGTAGCCTAAAGCAGAACTTATATTTGATTTTACTCCAGGGGCAGCACGTATTTTGCTGTTGGGCGCTGAATAGATAAAGTATAGCAACTTAGTCCTTGGTGATTGAATATCTGCGCTTATACCCCTTGATTTTGACACCCGTATCCCTTGCTTGTGTAAAGTTGCAAAGCTAAAGATAAACTAAACTCTACCTTACTGGAACAAAATGTGCTTTTCATAGATAATGGTTTATGACTCTAACACTTAGAGGAGCTAATCTAAATGTTAGGGCTAAACCAGCCAAGTGTATTACATGTTGTTATAGTACACAAAAAAGAGGGAAAGAAAAAATGAACGTTAACTTCGAATATAGTAAAACTTTGGCCGGCGAAGGATCTTTACTGCTTTTACTTAGCCTTGTTCCCTATGCGGGGTGGATATTAGGAATAATCGGCGTTATTCTACTACTCAGAGGCATGAAAGAACTCTCATATTACTATCAGGATGAACAAATTTACAAGGACGCTTTAACAGGAGTGAAATTCTACATAATTGCTATAGTAGCAGCAGCAGTAGCTATTGCCGCCATGGCAATTGGGATTGGATCCGCAACAGGTTTCACATTTGCATCTGACTTTGTACCCACCTTAGGTCTTGGAGTTGGGGCAATAGCTTTCTTTGTGGGATTAATCACCGCTTTTGTATTTTATTTACTGGCAACTAGACACTTAAGAAACACATTCAATACCCTTGCAGAGAAATCAGGGGAAGCATCGTTTACAACCGCAGGCACTTTACTATGGTGGGGAGCTATACTAACAATCGTTCTTGTAGGTTTGATAATCATATTCATAAGCTGGATATTCGCAACCGTAGGATTCTTCACCATGAAATCTCGACAATATCAACAATACACGCCACAACAAAACAGCCCAGCATCATCTCCCCCTTAATCTGCACCACAAAATAAAAGGAGAACAAAAATATGAATCAAAATAGCCATATCAAGTCTCTGCTTACAGAATACGATGCAAAAAATATATACCTAAAACAAATACAAAAGGAAATAGGTTGTAAAAATTTAACAGAGGAGAGGTATTTATGAGCGAGGAGATTAAAAGAGAAGAAAATCAAAATTGGAAAAAATTCCTACAAAAACACTGGAAAATAATGGCGGTTTTTGCGGCAGCAGCCATTGTAATCTTCATCGGCGCAATCTATGTCTTTTTATGGTTTGTAGGACAGGCACAAACAACAGGTTTGGTACCATCAAATCTTGGGCTTTGGTCAATGTCGAACATGGTCATGTTTATTCTACATGCGATTTTCTGGGAACTTCTATTCATCGGCATCCCCACTGCAGTAGTCGCGATATTAGGCTGGCAGTGGTGGAAAAGAATACCTGAAGAAGAAAAGAAAGAACATCGACTCTCTAGTAAACGTTCACATAAATCAAGAAACGCAGGCGGTGCAATCTCGCCTTTACTGTTCATAGCCTTCGCCATTAAAGTATACATTGATGGAAACTGGAACACTGCTGTAGGAACTTGGACGATAGATTATGTGGTAAACTCGATGGTTACAATACTGATATGGATAGTCGCCATATTTGCAATTCCGGCGGTCATAGGGCTCGTCTGGTGGATACGCCACGAGACAAATAAAAAACCCTAACCTTTTTTTATTTTCTTAAAAAATTTTGTTCGCAAGAAATAAATCTGTTTAATTTCTTTTATTTGATAGAGGAGCATGCAGAATTTTGCGAGTTAAAACTTTCTGGTTAAATCTGCCTGTTAAGGATTTGAAAAAATCAAAAGAATTCTATAAAGCGATAGGTTTTCAAGAGAACCTGATGCATACAAGTGCTGAGCAAATGGCAAGTTTTCTAATCGGAGAAAACAATATGGTATTGATGCTTTTTCCCGTTAAAGCTTTTAAAAACTTTGCGCATAATGAAGTCGCAGACACAACTAAAGGAACTGAGGTTTTACTAAATATCGACGCTCAAAGCAGACAAGAAGTAGATGAAATGGCAAAGCTGGTTCATAAAGCAGGAGGAAAAATATTCGCTCACCCAACAGAATCAGAAGGTTGGATGTACGCTTTTGGTTTTGAAGATTTAGATGGACACCGCTGGGTTATGCTCTATATGGATATGAGTAAAACTCCAATTACGCCATGATTAAGTAATAAAATCGTTTTTTATTTTTACCATTCATTTTCTTTTTTTCGCACATTACTGTATTTTCACTAGTCATTATCGCCAAAAGCACGAATTAAAAGAGGAGATAGTTTCTGCGAGTGAAATTATAACGCGTAAGCATAGTCGTTAAATTGGTTTCATCGCAGATTTTGACCCTAAATTCTAAACATTATCGGTTTTCAATTTCTATGAATGGGCGATTAAATTCGCCAACATATTTTGATTCTGGTCTTAGGAGAACAGCGTCTTCATACTGCTCAATTACGTGAGCTACCCACCCAGTGATTCTGCTTGAGGCGAAGAATGGTGTGAAGTATTCCTT
>CAZQTZ010000125.1:0-6354 GCA_964596465.1 uncultured Candidatus Bathyarchaeia archaeon
TGCCATAGATAGGCTCCAACGGGGGCATCAATTAAGTTCATTCCTATTAATCCTCCCAAGGCAGAGGGTATAACTGAAATGCTAGTCACTACTGCCAGAATCTTCAGTATCCGATTCGTTTCAAAAGATGTCTGATTAATGTATAAGTCTATTATTGACTTTATATTATCTATCAATTCGTCGGATATTTGATTTAGATATTCTGCGTCATCTTCGAGAATTTGGAACTCTTCACTGCTTTGGTAAGAATTATCTAAATTAATTTTTTTATTATTAATAATAGCTAAAAGTTCTTTAAAATGAACTAGATTAGACACTAGTCTGGAGACTTCTTTTTCCAACTGGTAAATCCTTTCAAGAAAATCTCTAGGCAGTTTAGATCTTGGAGTATTGCTGATTTTAATAATTTCCATTTCGATTTCAGAAAGAATATTCCTGTAATCATTAAGCCTGTTTTCTAAAATCCCTCCTAAAATCGGCATTATAAAAGAATTATCTTCTCGACAACAGCGACGGGAATTCAGAACTTGATTAAACAAATCTACGTCATGTCTAGACACGGTTATTATTTTTGTCTCATTGCATATTACAATAATACCTGATCTCGCTATCGTTAAGTAGTGACCTGTATGTTCAGGATATCGAATTTTATCTGATTGTAAAAAGATGAACAAAGAACGTTTTACATAATCAATATGAGGATAAATTTCGTCAATTACCTTACTTTTAAAATGTAATTCAGAAATTTGAAGAATTTTGCTTAATTTTGTAAATCCTTCATCCGATAAATTATGGATATCCAGCCATTCTCGACGATTAGTATCTGAAATGTGGGCGCTCAGATCATCCCATGAAAGATTAGTCTGTCTTGTTTTAAAGTCATTATCTACTTGTCTAATTGTTGTCTCCGGCTCTTTCGCCTCAATTTGCTGATTATTGCCAGTTGACCTTCTACCTGCAACAGCTCTCCCTCCGACGGCGATAGCCCTCGGAATTCGCAATAGTCGTAGTAATAATGAAGGTGAACCAGTAAGACCGAAACTTAGTAAGGAAAAGTACTGGGCTAACGGCAAAGCAATAATGATTAAATCAATAAGATGCCACGGAGATCTGAAATGGGACCATCTGTTTTTAGAAAAATACAATTTTAATACATATTCCATTATGAATAAGGTTAGGATTATCCAATCACAAATATCTAAAAAGCTTAGGGCTTCAAAAGAGAGCGTTAAGACAAATGGTGCCAAAATTATCGGAATAAGTAAAAGAGATAGAAGTATCATAAACTTGTCAGAAAAGACCGCGTCTACTCCCTCTCTAAGTTTCGACCTAGGATCTTCCTGCGTTGAATAAAGCGACCTAGGCAGATGCTCTTCTTGTAATTGGGCGTCTTTGTTTATGTGAGGTTACTCCTTATCCAATCTTTTCTCTACTATTGCATTTCAAATATTTAGTAGGTCTATGATGAATTTACAGTTTAAAGTTTTCCACTACCTGATACGAATATTCTATGCGTCTAGTCCTCATTTATTTTGCGAAAAACCATAAATGATAGTTAATAGTTCAAAGATTAAACTTCATAGTTGAATTAGTGGATGAAAAAATGGGTGAAACTCACAAAAGCAAACGGTTTTTTGGTGCTTCAGCAACATTTTTCATTCTTATATTATTCACTGTATTTCAATTTAATTTAGCCCTTACACAAGGGAGTTTAATTGTAGCTTCAAATTATTATCCTGAAGATGGAAAAATCTACGATTTTGTTGACCATTTCACTTGGCAAGTTAGCGCAGTCAATACCAATACTACTGTTTCAGTAAGCATCGATGGGAAATCTCCTATAACAATGACTTATAGTGGTTTAAGAAATAAAATTATGGCTGATGATACAATAGAGAATGACTGGTTTACATGGGAAATTTTTATCCCAGCGGTTAATGAACCTGGCAACCATACTTTTCAATTCTTTAATCATTACTATGTTTGGCAACAAGCAGACCAATATTGGGCTGAATACGATTCCTACACAAATATCAAATCCTTTACAATAGAAAATCCAAATTCGACACACATTAGTGATCCGAAAAAAAATTTTTCCTTCTTACAAATAGCGATCATAGCGATCTTACCTATCATTGTTATATTGTTAATTTTAATTAATGTTAAAACGAAAAAAAATTATCAATATAATAAAAATTGGTTTTATCAAAAAATGAATATTTTGATTATTAAATTTCTCCTTAATTTTCTTTTTTAATGAATTGGTTGAGGACCTGTATCATCAAATCTAAGCGGATTAGAATTGGGGTTTTATAATCGAAAATTTCAATTTGCCGATTTTGGTTCTTATGTATTTGTACATGTTTTTCGATAGCTTCTTTCATTACTTTAAGCGTTGGTATCATTAAAATTTCTTCGCCACAAACAGAGCATTTGATGTAAGTATTTTTTGATGATTTTTTGTTAGCGTTTTTAACTACCCTAATGTACATTTGATTTAATTTTCTTTCATCAAATAATTCTTTTGCCATTTGCTCCATCTCCTTTTCTCAGCGTTTCTAATGAATTTATTCTGCAGATTCATGTATTAAGTATTCATAATATGGTCGTATAGCTTAACAAATTATGTACAGCCTATTGGCCTTGATCTTTGCTGTCAAATGAGTCACAAAATAAGAAAAATAATAAGTTAAATAACATCATTGATGTATAAAAAATAAGCCAGCTTTTTATTTTCCAATGCTCTAGTTTTTACACAAAATTCAAGAAAACTTTAATTTTTTTGTTCTAATATTCGCAAGTTTTAGAGGTATTTTATTAGCTTATATTCTTCTATCTAAGACATGTAATTGTCTTTTTTTGGAAAGAACTTTCTAAGGTTCTCAAAAGTTTCTTTATTATATGCTTTTGTTTGGTCAATTTCTGAAACAATTTCTTCAAAAGGTTGCACAACTTGAAAGAGAACTTCAGCATCATTACTACTACAAATTATGTTACAAAAGTCTTCACTTACATATTGATTATTATAGAGTTTTAACATTCTGACAAAATAGTTGAGTACTAAATATCGAGCCCGATTTATAGGAATAACTGATAAATCTTTAATTCTGTATTTTTCGCTAAATTCCTTTTTATATAATTCTTTGTATTCTTTATGCCAATTCCTTAGAGTTTGTATAGCTTCCAGCATTGAATCGCTTGAATATTCTCTGAGCATATCTAAAAGAAGTTGGCCTTCCGCAATTTTAGATGCTAATTGCCTGCTCTTTTTATTATCTATTCTAGTTTGTCTAATTACCCAGTAGGCAAGAACAACTGATAAAACGGCAACAACGGCGATAATCAGTATCCCAATATCTTCAAACATACTTAACACCTTTATTATGATTTCATATCATAAAAAAATTCTGTTTTTCTTAATACGCTAATAAATGTAATGAATGAAAAAAGGGCTTTTTTTCTGTATTTTTTTTATTACTTTTCAGTATTTTTATGCTTTAAGGATTTTTCTATGCCAAACATTTAAGGAAAGTTTTGCCAATAAAGTCTATTTGCTCATCAGTTACACTTGGATGAATTGGTAATGATATAACTTGCTTAGCGGCTCTATCAGTTTCTGGTAAATTGAATTCTCCGAAGTTTTTATAGAAAGGCATATGATGAACTGGAGTTGGATAGTACGCGTCGGCTCCGATTCCTTTTTCACGCATTTGTTTAATTAAATCATTTCGTTTCGTTTCAGTTACCCCTCGAATACGGACTGTATATAAGTACCAGCTGGGTTTCCGATTAGCAGGATTTGGAGGTAGGTCTATTTTCTTTGAAACCTTAAGAATATCGGTTAATCTATTGGCGTTTTCTAAACGTTTGCTGAAGAACTCTGGTAATTTACGAAGTTGAATTATGCCTATGGCTGATTGGATTTCAGTCATGCGATAATTTGATCCAAGCATTTGGGATTGATACTTGGCCTTCTCTCCATGGGTTCTAACCATACGTGTTAGTTCTGCTAATTCATCATTATTCGTTGTTATTATACCACCTTCGCCTGTTCCTATATTTTTAGCTGCATACAGGCTCCAGCAAGCCATATCCGCCAAAGTGCCTGTTGGTTTTCCTTCATAGGTGGCACCATGTGATTGAGCACAATCCTCAATTAGCGCTAAATTATTTTTGTCTGCAATTTCTCGTAAAGGTCTCATGTCTGCGGGTAAGCCATACAAATCTACCGGCAACATAGCCTTTGTCTTTTTTGTTAACGCTTTTTCAACTGCCTCTGGTGATAGAGTGTATGTTTGAGCATCAATATCGGCAAAAACTGGTTTAGCTCCGGCTAACGCGACTGCTTCTGCAGTTGCAACAAAAGTGAAGCTTGGAAGTATTACCTCGTCTCCTGTCTTGATTTTTTCTGCTAAAATCGCGGCGTGCAAAGCGGCGGTTCCTGTGTTCACAGCGATTGCATGTTTTACCCCTGCAAACTGGGCAAAGTTTTTCTCAAATTCAACAGTTTTTACCCCCATTCCTAGAGCGTTAGTAAGCATACCTGTGCGCATTACAGAAACAACAGCTTCGATTTCTTCTTCTCCAATTTTTGGCATATTAATCGGAATCAAACCAATAACCACCAAACATGAATGATTTGTTTCAGACTATTCAGTATTTCAATATATCGGTTTAATGAATAAAACTTCTAATAATGAATTTCTTATTATAATGATTATTTAACATTCACTAAACGGTTTAAATGTCCCCTGATAAGTATTCTGAGTGGTTGGTATGAAGAAAATCCTATTAACTGGCGGTGCAGGTTTTATCGGTTCAAATTTAACTCCTCTACTAATTGAAAGAGGTTATCACGTAAAGGTTTTTGATAATTTAAGTTCTGGCAAACTTGAAAACCTAAAATGCGTAGAAAACAATCCGAATTTTGAATTTATCTATGGTGACATCCGTAATAAGGCTGAGTTAAGTAATGCTTTAGCAGAAGTAGAGGTTGTAATACATTTAGCGGCTCTGATTGATGTATCTGCTTCAGTATCTGATCCATTATTGACGCATGATGTAAATGTTAATGGCACTTTAAACATTCTGAATGAGGTAAAAAAATGTCATATTGATAAATTTGTCTTTGCCTCTTCAACTTCTGTTTACGGCGATACAAAGATTTTGCCTGTAACAGAAAATTACCCCACCCACCCTATTTCTCCCTATGCTGCATCCAAAGCTGCATGTGAAGCGTATCTTGCAGCTTTTTCTCACTGCTTTGCCATCGATACTATAGTTTTAAGATTTTTTAATGTATACGGACCAAGAAATGATAACAGCCCATACAGCGGAGTCATAAAAAAATTTTTGAAAAAAGCAGTTGCCAATCAGCCTTTACTTATTGAAGGTGATGGTGAACAAACCCGGGATTTTATTCATGTGAGCGACATCGCCCAAGCTATAGTCTGCTCAGTTGAGATTCCCAATGTTAAATGGGGCGCCTTTAATGTTTGTACCGGCAGACCTACAAGCATCAATCAACTCGCTGAAGCCTTAAGCAAAATCACAGAAAAGAACCTGCAGATAATTCATGGGCCACCAAGAATTGGTGATATACGAAACAGCTATGGTGACCCAACAAGAGCTAGGATGGAATTAAAATTCCAAGCAAAAACCTCACTTATTGAAGGATTAACTCTGCTTTTAGAAGAGTTTTAACTTCTTTAGTTACTGCTACTCTACGAGCTAACTTTAACCTATTTTTTTGTATTTGATTTTGACTTAAGAAAATTTCTGGGTTTTCAGCCGTATAGAGTTAACGTTTTTTAAATTGAAAGGCATCTTTAATTTAAAAAGGAAGAATAAAGTGCAGAAGACATACCGTTTAATCATCGTAGCTTTATTTGGCTCAATAATGGCTGTGACACGCCTTTTTGTTCCCTCTCCAGTAGATAAAATCTTGATTGCCGTCGATGCCATCTTACTTGCCTTAAGCGCTCTCTTTGTTAGAAATATCGGCGCAACATACGTTGGAGCTGCTGGAGGAACTCTTACTAGTCTTTTGCGTCCTACTCTTATTCCGTTTTCAATCATCTATGCTATATTGTTTGGTGTTTTGGTTGACATTTCTTTGATGCTCTTTAAGGTTAAAGCTACAAGCGAAGGGGTAAATCGTAATAAGCTTATGATGGCTATGGCGATTAGCACTCTTCTAATTGGTTTCATCTCATACTATGCGACAACCCAATTTCCTCAGCTTATCTGGCAGACACAGGTTATGGATATGATGGTTGCGTTTTTTGGACCTGTAACTGGAGCGGTCGCTGGATATGCCGCATCTTATTTATGGAATAAATATTTGCGCAGTAT
>CAZQTZ010000126.1:0-6309 GCA_964596465.1 uncultured Candidatus Bathyarchaeia archaeon
AAACGTCGCCAACAGGAGCAATGCTTCCGCCCGCTCCAGCAGACGCAGAAATCGTATGTGTAACAACTTCCAAAGCAGGCGAATACACGTTGTCAACAAAGAAAGCGCCTGCACCATCATTCCACTGAGCATAACTAATAGCCGTAACACTGTTTCTGGCAAATACTGAAGGCGCTGTGGCTTTGTAGATTCCGTCAACATAGACATCGTAAGTCTTGGCAGGAACGTTGACAACAACTTTGATTGTGTACCACTGCTTCAAGTTCAAACCAGATGCAACAATGGTCTGCGAAGCGAAAGTTTCAGAGGAAGTCTTGGTCACCAAATCCATAGTGCCAGATGTGCCTCCGCCATTCTTGAAGAAGGCCATGTACACAAAACGCTCAGTGGCAGGTTGGTTTGGACCGCTTGCGCCGTCATTGTCGTCACCTATTAGCATCCAGCCGGCACGATCAGTGCCGGAAATATCTAGTATTGAATCAATGTAAATGTCCCAAGAAACGCTAAAGACGCCGGTTTGGGCAGTACCAAATTTCTGAGTCAAATACGCATTACCGCTTGAGCTTGCAATGAAACCAGCCTTCTTGCCAGCGTTACCGCCAATATTAGTCTCATCTAAATACAACAAAGTTGGTTGTGCATCACGACTCTCATACCAATCTTGGCCGGCGCCGTCAAGACGCAAGTCTGCGCTGTCAGTAGAAGAGGATAAGTCTGAGTCTACAAGTCCCGGGGTCACGGTTGTGAAGGTGTATGTTGCAGATGTTTCATGTGTTCCATCTGTAACTGTTACTATCCAGGTGTAGAGTGTACCATATTGCAAGCCAGAAAGGGACACCGAGTGTGTTCCAGAGGTTACGTCTGTACCTGACCCAACTGCGACATCGTTCAATTTAACGGTGTAATCCAATAGGTCGTTTTGGTAGTCTGAAAGTTTGAAACTTAGTTGAGCGGGGCTTATTGGAACGTCAACGGCTGCGTTTGCAGGATTAGGATTAGAAATTATCGGGGTTGCGGGTAACGATTGTTCTGCTCCAACATGAAGCAAAGAACTTGCGCTTTTTTGGTTGTTGTAGGAAGTTAGTATGTAGCCTGCAGATTTTGCGGGGCTGGATATGCGAATTTCATCCATGGACCCTTTTAGATACCGAGTAGAATCGTAAGAACAACGTCCAATGTACAGCGGAACATCCTCATTATTGTAGATAGAACTCAATGTCGAAGTGTAAACAGTTGGAACTTGCCCACCGTTAATGTAGAATTTCGGTATAGCGTTTGCTTCCCAAACAACAGCAATATAGTACCAGGTGTTAGCTAATGGAACAAAGCTAGCACGCCATTGAACGAGTGCCGTTCCATCCCGTGACGCACAAAGCGCAAATGGACTCCCTGGAAAACTAGGATTATAATCAACGAACCAGCTATTCTGACCTGCAACATTATTTAGCTTATTTATAATAGTCTGTCTTCGACTCATGTCTTCAAGCTTAACCCAGAAACTAGCCGAAAAGGAATTTGTATATCCTGAAAGGACATCGCTGTAAGCAAATTGAATATAATCGTTGACACCATCAAACAAGTAAGCCCCATCAATTCGTCCTGTTGCACCTTGAGTTACGTCGCCGTAAAGCAGACCCATGTGGCCGTAGGATGTAGAGTCAATACAAACTGGACTATCAACCGGAATGAATGTTGCGCTGACAACCTTGTTGCCAGTTATGGTTATTGTAGCCGGATTTGTAGTTCCAGATAAGTCCCCAGTCCACATCACAAATTTGTAGCCCGCTGAGGGTGTAGCTGTTAGAATGACCTCGTCACCATAATTGTATGTTGCCAAGTTGGGATTCTTTGTGACAGAGCCTATGCCAACAACATTCGCAGTCAAAGCGTATACTTCTGTGACGAAATTTACAGCGATTGTCTTGTCGCTATCCATAGTAATTGTTACTGGGTTTGTGCTTCCCACATAGTCGCCTGTCCAGCCTGCAAAACTGTAGCCTGAACTTGGTGTTGCAGTCAATGTCACTGAGCTACCGGACGGGTATGTAGCCGTATTAGGACTCTTTGATACTGATCCACCTGCACCAACATTAACAGTTAAAGTGTGCGTGCTAATCGGAGCAGGAGCGTATACATTGTCTACATAAAATGCGCCTGCGCCGTCATTCCACTGAGCAAAACTAAGCGCCGTTACGCTAGCCTTCGCAATACGAGAAGACACAGTAGCCTTCAAATCGCCATCCACATAGACACCATAATTATCAGCAGCTAAATCGCACACAACTTTGATTGTGTACCACTGCTTCAAACTCAAACCAGAAGCAACAACAGTGTGTGCAGTAAAAGTGTCATCCCTATCTAAAACAACAAGATCCATCGCACCGCTAGTGCCACCACCGTTCTTAAAGAAAGCCATATACACAAAGCGTTCGCCATTAGCAGCATTAGGACCATTGCCAGCTGTTGAATCATCACCGATAAGCATCCAACCAGCACGATCCGGTGAAGAAATATCAGATATCGAATCAACATAGATATCCCACTGAACACTAAACATACCAGTCTGAGGAGCACCGAACTCCTGAGTCAAATACGCATTAGTAGTGCTACTTGCTGTGAAACCTGCTTTTTTGCCAGTGTTGCCACTCACTTCAGCTGTAACCAAATTCAACAAAGTTGGATCCTCCCTCCGACTCTCATACCAATCCTGACCAGCAGCATTGAGACGCAAATCAGCACTATCAACACTAACATCAAACGCAGAATCAACAAGAGATGTATATTGTCGTATGTCGGTGATAAGAAGTGGAGCATTGTCTTTTGTAAGGACAACTATATTGTAATTACCCATAAGATCACTCCAGCCAGTTTGTGTAGGATCTGATGGTTGCGAGGCAACAACAGAGTATGCTGGAGATGTTGATGTGTAATAGTATAGAGAGTAATTAGGAGTTTTTAAGCCCCAGATTGTGGAGCCGTCAGTAAGTATAAAGTTCGCTGAGGAAGTGTTCGGAATAGTATTAATAGCTTTGGCTATTCCCGTCAAAACGTCCCAATTGCTCTCTTGAATGCATTTCATTACATAAAGGTGGTAAAGGTCAGAATCAATAACGTTGGCATCATACCAGCTTCCTCCAACGGGATAAGTTGGGGGATAAGCAGCCAAATAATCTGCTCCGATAAGGTTTCTCAATGCGGTTTTGTCTACGTTTCCGTTGTGAGTGAATGCCCACCATTTGCCATTCATAAATCTCATAAATGGATGTGGATCGCCAGTTGCTGGAATGCCACCTTGGGAAGCTGCTCTAACATGAGCAACACCTACCTCTGCACCGCTGGTTGCCATTTCATTAGCTGCCAAATTAAAGTTCGGATCAGAACTTGCAGGTGGAAAACCTCGTCTTATTTCAGGATCGATTAGAGGAGAATTATACCAAGCCATACCCCAACCATCATCATTGCTTCCACCAAGAACTTTAATTGACGCCGGATCAGTTACCAGATGCTTCATAACTACATCTGAAGGCAAAGAATCTGAAACCATGCCCCACATTCGACATTCATGTGCTTCGTTAAGGTGTAAGACTAGTTTATTGTCTGAGTCCCATACGGCTACAGAGTCTTCCTGGTTAACAGCCTCGCCATTACCATAGTACATGTAGAAAGTAGTGAATGTGGTTGAGGATACAAATGGCAAGCGAACCCAAGCCACAAGGTGCCCAATGGAAGTGTCATATGATTCAATCTGGTAGCTTAGTCTTGCAAGGTCTTCATCCACAAACACGATGTCGTCGCCATCAGTCTGGGTCTTCCCGATGAGATCGCTATCAGTAATGTCTACCAGCACTGGAAAATTAGTCTGATCCCCACTAACCTGTGAAGGATCAATGGTTATTGCTTTTCTGTAAAGCCAATCAGTATTAAACCACGGAGGCAAGGATTTGGTGGTAAATGAGAAAGTCTCAACTTTATGGTTGAGATCTTCATCATTAACAGTAACCGTGAAAGAGTAGGTTTTACCATATTCAAGACCACTTACAGCAATCGAGTATTGACCATTAACAACATCTATCGCACCTCCAGAACCAATATCTGGCATAGTTGTGACCGTGTAATCCATTAGATCCTGCTGGAAGTCTACTAGATTAAAACTTAATTGCGAGATACTTATTGGAACATTTGTTGCTCCATCCAAGGGAGATGGATTAGTTACAAAGGGGGAGGCTCCACCGGGTTCAGCCACATACTCTGCGGCGCCCATTCTTCGCTCGCTATAGAACTGAACTTCTGATCGTGGTCTGGGAAGATTTACATCAGGATGATTCCAAGCTTTCCCAGGTGTATCAAAAGCCCAAACATTACCATTTTGACCTGAAACTACAATCTCATTAAATTGGTCATTATCAATATCTTGAACAACCGCATAGTTAAGCCAAAAATATGAAGTCATAAAAAACTCTTGAGCTAAAGAATACACTCCATCTATACATGTGTAAATATGTATACCGCCCTTACCAGAATCCGCATTCCAGCTAGTTGCGATTATATCCATTATGCCATCGCCTGTAACTTCTGCCACCATAGGTGGATAGAAGCAGGATCCCCCAAGGTCTGTATCCAAGAATCTAGCATCCTGTTTCCAACTAACCAAATCCCAAACCACAACATCAGCGTAGTCGTGCTCACCATCAGCTACTAAAATTTCTAAATGCCCATCACCATCAATATCAAAAACAGAGGGCTGATAATGACCAGGAATAGCAGAATGCCCCATACTAAGATTTCTTCTAATAATACTTCCATCCATATTAAAAATTGCAAGACCGCCATTGTGATGAGTGGAGATAGAATCTAGTGCACCATCACCGTTCACATCAGCGAGTATTGGGATATTGCTGCTGCAAAGAACTTCCATATCATACCATCTAGTACTAAGATCCGTTGCGGAATATGAGATAGCCCCCATGCCATAACCGAGACCAGTTCCCTCATACCCCCTGTTTCTATCACCCATGTAAATTTCAAATTCTCCATTACTATCAATATCAGCAATAGAAAGTCCACCTGCACATGGTCTCCAAATCCAAGTCTGAGCTAAGATTTGTCCATTATAAGATAGTTTAGTTAATCTTCCTGTTCCTCCCGGTCCATCAGGGTCAGTGTATACGTCTGTTGTCCCAGCAAATATTTCTTTGAAGCCATCACCATCAACATCACAAATAACAGGACTAGATTGGAAAGTACCACCCAATCCACCAGTACTACCCGGATTTTTAGGTATCCGCCAAACTTCACTACCATCGAATGCCTCGATTACCTTAATCCCTGTCATATCAGCCTCAAGGTAGTAAGTAAGAGGCACAATAATTTCAAAATCACCATCATTATCTAAATCAGCCATCTGAGGCTGACACCAGAAATCAATATATGGATCAGAGTGCGTCCAGACTTCCGCGCCGGAAAGCGGATTAATACAATTTACTCTTCCTCTATTTGCCCAAATAACCTCCTCATACCCATCTCCGTTAACATCAAAAGTCAGAACTCCTGATGCGCCACCAGATAAACCACTTTTAGACCACTTTAGACCAAATTCATTCGTAGGTGCTGCACTTGCAACTGGAATTAACGAAAATAATGGAGTTAAGGTAGAAATTACCATAAGAATAATAAAAGCAATACAAAATAGACTTCTAAAATTAAATTTTCCAATACTCCTTTCCATATCTTATCCCTTATTAACCTATAACGAGTACTTATAGTAAGCAATGACTAATTTAAAAAGTACATTGGAAGAATCTTCTATAATTTCTATAAATAAGTTCTATCAATTTCTTGCCCCGTTAGTTTGTCTATAATTTTAAAAGCTTGATTTGAAAACTAAGTCTCTTTTCCGTGTGAAACAATCCTATAAAAGAAGGCGAATCCCGATAAGACAAAAGGAACATAAGACCCCTGAAATTCTGTTCAAGACGTAGACTTGAGCGTTATAAACAAAATAACATAAAATACATCACTAAATGAGAAAAATCGCTGAAAAAACTACACGTACTTTTACTCAACTTTATAATCAAACTTATCAAAGCGATTTAAAGCCTAAAATAAATAACAAGAATACTCAAAACATAGGTTTACAAATTTTTAGAATGATAAACTCATCTATGACGACCTTTTTTGATTAAAAATAATAATCCAACTAAAAAAGAGTTTATGGGAGCATCTTTTACTAAAGCTCTGGTCCGATATAGGTTTCTGAGACAACAGCGCAATCAACATAGACATCAGCCGAACCAGCAGTATAAACACACC
>CAZQTZ010000127.1:0-6269 GCA_964596465.1 uncultured Candidatus Bathyarchaeia archaeon
AACAGCAGCTGAGCACAATAAATACGATTCAACAAATATCAAAAATTAACGATAACCTAAAAATGGACATAACGGTAAGAGAGGGCGAACCTGACTTTTCTTGGTCATATTCTTTTGAAGGCGAAGACTATAGACTGTTGAGTATCAGCTTCTTTTCACCTCCCCATATATTCACTTTTAGTGATTCCCGATACAAATACAACTCAGGCAACTCGGTTATCCCTAATTATGAACCTTTAAGTAATTCAATAAAATCTGCCCAATTAAACTCCCCCTTCCTTTTAGACTACTGCCTATCAGATGGAAAAAACCTATTAATTAATAGCCAGAGTATCAGTTTAAGTACTATTAGTTACGTTGGTTTATGTTTTGCAGCCTCAATTATTTCTGCCTTAGTTGGGGCTTTCTTCTGGTTCCAATTCACTCGAACACGCAAACAGCACAATTTTAACATCCTTTGCTATATGCTTAATTCTGGTTTTACCGAGAAACTGCGAAAAAAGATTACTGCTAAAAAGAAAGTTCTGACGTTAGTATTCATTTTTATGCTTCTATTCTTCATGGTGGTGCAGTTGGAATCAGTGAGATTAGCACAAGCGAATTTCATGTATCCGCCCTTAGAGAAAATCTACATTCAAAGTGACGGCACTATCTCTCCCCCAACTGGTCTGATTATTCGTGCTGGAAATGTCTATAAACTCATTGGAAAAATAGTCAACAATCCAATCGAAGTAAAATGTAACAATATAATAATTGACGGAGGCGGCTTTTCTTTAGTAAAAAATACTCTGGCTTATGGAAGAAATGATGCTATATCATTAATAGACAGAAATAATGTAACTATTAAAAATTTAAACATAAGCGGATATGAGTATGGAATTTATCTAAGTAGTTGTCATAACTGTGAAATATCTCAAAATACCTTCTCAGTTAATAAATATGGAATACTTCTGTCTGATAGATCCACTGGCAACAATATTTTAGATAACATCTGGTCTTCTGGCGGTGGCATATCCATCTGTAGTTCCCCAAATAATTTATTTAGAAACAATTCTATAAACGGAGCTGGACTTAACCTATTGATTGATTGTGAAAATGTAACCTCGTCATCAGATTATCTGAATGACATTGATGAGTCAAACACTATTAAGGGAAAACCAATCTACTATTGGATTAACCAACAAAATAGAGTAGTCCCCTCAAACGCTGGATATGTTGCCCTAATCAACTGTAACGGCATAACTGTCAAGAATCTTAACTTATCTAACAACGGAGAAGGCGTACTGCTCATTTCTACCGAAAACACTCAAATCCTTAACAATAATCTAACAAGTAACAACAAAGGCTTAGCAATTTATGATTCCCCAAACAACATCTTCACCGGTAATAACTTGACTAACAACACATACGCGATAATTTGTTGCTCTCGACCTAACACATTCACAAATAATAACCTGCAAAACAATACATATGACGCCAATTTTGAAGACCGCTTTTTTGATGAATTTGATCGATCCAATATAGTTGATGGTAAACCAATATGCTATTGGCTTTGGCAAAAAGATAAAACAGTGCCTCTTGATTCAGGATACATTGTATTGCTAAGCTGTCAAAACATTACGGTTCAAAATCTTAACATCACCTATAGAAGACAAGCGATGCTCCTAATGGAGCTCAAAGACTCCTTAATCACAAGAAATATCATAACAAACAACCAGGCGAGTATTCTACTTAAAGGCTCATCAAATAACAAAATCACCCAAAACTTGATTGCGAACAACACAGACGGCGTTTATCTTCAAGGGGCAAACTCAAATGAAATTTCTCTAAATAAAATAACCTTCAACTTAAACTTCGGTATTCATCTTGACGATGATAACAACAATACTATCACTTACAACTATATTGCTCATAGCAAAATCGGCTATACCATGAATAGAGGTGGCGACAACCTCTTCTCCGGAAACACAGTAATCTACACCACAGAAAAAGGCATGCATATAGGTGAATCAGTAAAAAACAATATCACAGGAAACACTTTCGCATGGAGCAAAGGATACGCCTTAACGATCTCAGGTAACGTAGGTAACAACCAGCTCTATCACAACAATTTTGTAAAGAACGCAGGGTCGGATGCGCATCAAGGCTATCCTGGTGGGAATACTGTAAACCAATGGGATAATGGCTATGAGGGAAACTTTTGGAGTGATTACCAAAACAAATACCCAACAGGCAAACAGACATCAACACTGAAAATCTGGGATACCCCAGTTATGATGAACTCAAACAACATTGACAGGTTTCCATTAACTTCTCCTGTGACCATGAAATACCAAGTGACAATACTGCAACCATCAAGTATATCCTATAACTCGAGCTTGATACCGTTGGTTTTCTTTGCTACGGGGCCAGTTTCTTGGAGCGGCTATAGTTTAGATGATAACACAAATGTCACCTCTAGTGGTGATATTCTCCTTTTAAATTTGAACATCGGGGTTCATACATTAAGTGTATATGCTGGAAATGAAAACGGCGTCTGTGCGGTTGAAACGATATTTTTCGGAATTGGCCAAAACACCACCATGCCAACTCCAGATCAATTAACTCCGCAACCCTCTCCAACAACACAATCTTCATCTTCTGTATCTCCCTTGCCGTTATCTACACCAACAAATCACATAATATCACCAATTCCTACTGAAAACTCAGAAAAGAATTCGCAATTCCCTCTATTCGCTATCTGGATAACAATTGGAATAATAATTATTGGAGTAATCTCAATCACAACTTGGATTATGGTCAAACGACGAAAAAACAGTTTCATAATTTAGATGTTATCGATACAACGAAGAAAACAGCGATTTAATTCAAAAAAAGTCGAGATGTCTTTTAGCTTACGTTTTTAATTAGTAGAGCTAGTCTTATGTCTGATTTGATAGTACTTTTTGTGTATCGGATTCCATTTGACCTATCGCAAAGCTCTGGTCCTCAAATTTAGCAAACAAAATCATTTTGATAAGAGATAATTGAGGTAAATTTATTTTATTCAACCTCCAAAATTATTTATTAGAATTAAGGTCGAAAACATCTTGGCTTTCCTTTTTTCGAACTTAAATAAAAGAAAAATATCTGTATTTGCTATTGTCGCAATAGTTGTTTTAGTAAGTGCTGGATTAACCTACTACCTAATTATTGGACGCCCTTCGCTTTCACCTTCATCAACACCTACTACTTCGCCAACTCCAACCAGTTCAATGACACCAATTTCGACGCTAACACCCACTCCTGTTGAAATAACAACACAAGAAAAAATTCGCGATGAAGTTCTGGATTTCATAAAAACCAATCATTTCGAGACAGCGCAGTTTATGAACAATATAGTTTGGACAGGCGGAAGAGTGATTCTGCAAAATCTTGTAGGTGCAGAAACTTATATGTATTATAGCCTAGGCTGGAATTTTACCATTACTTATCCTGTTGTTCTAAATCCTATTTACAGAATTATAGCTGACTACTCCAGTCCTTCTATAGGTATACCTTACCGTATTATCTGGCAAGGCACATGGCAAAACAATACCATAACCGAAACAAGTTATGTCTTTGCGCAATGACCGTAAAATAATAAAATAAACTGCTGCAAAATTTCTAAAGACATAACATTAATTTTTCAGCAAAAAGACTTTTCCTGCTTTAATTTTCAAACTGATATTTTTTATTTGTTATCATTTCTTTTTTCTATTCCACATTTTACTTCATAATTAACAATTATTAACCCAATCACTGTCAAAATTACGCCAATTATGAGCATCAGTTCCAAATTGGATTTTTCAAACAACTCATCAAGCAACATCCAGACGCTTCTAAAAATAAGTATTGAAGCAAAAAGAAGTATGAATTCTCCAATTATCAGAGTTGTTAATCGCATAAACTAAATTATTACCTCGTCTGCTTTAAATGAATTTCATATTATTACAATTAAGCTAAATCTAACAAGTGGGATTTCATTAGATTAAATTAGGCATTAATTTATTATTGAAGGTTTTTACCTTATTGTTTCTACTGCTTTTTTCGCATTTTCTTAATTTTGGTTTGATTCTGGAAAATAATTAAATAATCGATATTCCGAACTTTAAATGTTCCATGTAATACTGGCTCTTGTTTCCTCCACTTAAGTTTAATTTCCCTTATAGAGTGAGATAGAATGTCAAATAGTCAAGAAATAAAAAAGATGCCTTTCTCAGTACTCTTCTTAGTGATTATAGTAATCTTTGGTCTTTTAATCGGTGGATTAACTGGTTATTTCTCATATTCTTTTACATCGCAGAGAACAGATAAAATACAGACTCAGCTGTCAACTATTCAGATTCAAATGCAGGCTTTAGAGGAAAACTTAAGTCGATTGCAGATGGCACCTGCACCTACCCCTGACAATGAATATCAAAATCTGAGCACGGTGATTGATACGCTTGATATTCAGCTTTCAGATATACAAAATCAAATCAGTGAATTAGAATCAGAGTTTTCAGACTCAAACCAGAATGCAACTAACATACAATATGAAATTAATACTCTTAAAAATCAATTATCTGCCATACTTCAAGAAATAAACCATATTAAACAATCAGCTCAGATGCCAAGCATTACATATCAAAATATAACCTATGTAACAGGAGATAACTTTTCACTTAGCCAATTATTCGATCAGGTCAAAGCTTCAGTAGTTGTCGTTCAAGGTCTTTTACGGCAAACAGACTTCTTCGGGCGTGTCTACTATTCAAGAGTTCAAGGTTCAGGTTTTCTTTACAATTATTCAAACCGTGTAGTTATTCTAACAAATAATCATGTAGTGTCAGGGGCCCAAAATATAACCGTTACATTTACTGATGGTGTAATCTATTCGGCAACAATATTGGGGTCAAACCCAAACATTGATTTCGCAGTTTTAACTCCCACAACAGCGATAACAGGGTATCCCTCTCTTGAAATAATTAGCTCATCTACGCTAAAAGTAGGTGACCCAGTAATAGTCGTAGGAACTCCCTATGGTCTAGAGGGTTCAATGAGTGACGGCATAATAAGTGCATTAAATCGGACCCTAACAACCAGCTCAAACATAGAAATAGCAAACGTAATTCAAACCACCGCCCCATTGAATCCGGGAAATTCTGGTGGTCCCCTTATGAACTACTACGGTCAAGTCATCGGTATAGCAACAGCAATAATAGAAGAATCACAAGGAATAGGATTTGCAATTCCATCCGACACAATTATAGACGAAATCCAAAAAATTCTGCTACAACTATGAGAAATCTTAAAAATGAAAATACATATATCAAATTGAGGGAGATGTTTTTGAAATCTAGTGAAATATTAGATAAAAAAGTATACGTTGAAGACTATCTTGTAGGAAAGGTAAAAGATGTTATTATAAACCAAGAGGAATGGAAAGTAACTCACCTAGAAATAGAGCTAACAAAGGAAGCTTCAAAAGAACTGCTTGGCGCAAGAACAGCTTTTCGAAATATTTTATCAATTTCTGCCTTAGGCAAATGGCCTGAATGTTGTACTGGTAACGATTTAAAACTAGGCGTTTCTAAAGCTCAGCTTCATATATACCTACGGCCACCAAAATAACTCCAATAATGCTTTTTTCTTTTACAAGTAATTTCTAAACAGTCAAGTTTTTTTATTTTTCTGGATAAGTAATAACTATAATTGTAAACTAAACAGCTAATGAGCAATTCTTATCTTGTTTTAAAAAAAGAAAAAAATTTTGAAGATATTATTTTAGCTACTATATGGTAGGAATCCTGCTGCGGAATTGAATTGGTTGCAGGCATAAAGCCGTGTAATGTCGCTTCCTTTACCTTTAGCGTTTAAAGCATCATATGCCTCTTGTAAGCTGCTAAATGTTGTGTCTGCTAAGTAGTTTGTTAGGTCTTCAAAGGTTAGTTTTGGTGCACCTGAGTATGGACTGCTGTATGAACCTGGATTAATGCCTAAGGCGACCGCTATATTGTGTTTCCAGAATCCGGGTGATAGTCCGGGGTTCGTAGGTATTTTAACTTCGATTACTGAATTCTGGACGTTGTTATCTGGAATGCTATCGTAGCAAATAATTGCTAGAACTGAACCGCCCATCGTTAATGGATTGTAATTTAAGTTTGCTTTTGCCGCATTAACCATGTCTAGTGCTACGCCTGAGACTTCATAGTCGTTGGTTATACTCCAGATTGCATGCTGAACATCCGTTCTGCTTCCCTGTTTGT
>CAZQTZ010000128.1:0-6252 GCA_964596465.1 uncultured Candidatus Bathyarchaeia archaeon
TAAAATGTTCCATAACTTTTTCTGAGTACATTTACTCTCTCAACTCCTTTGGGGTTAATGGTGACATTGTCCTTAACCGTCTAATAATAGGGGGCATTATGTCTATAACATATTCGATATCTTCTATTGTATTATGTTTGCTCAAACTAAACATTATTGAGCCATGTGCTTCTTCATGTTTTAATCCAGTCGCAAGCAGTACATGGGAAGGTTCTAGTGTTTTTGAGGCGCAGGCAGATCCAGAGGAAACTGATACACCGCTCATTTCTAAACTGAGTAACATTGATTCACCTTCTATGAAGCTATATCTGACTGAAACATTATCTGGGAGTCGATTGGTTGGATGTCCATTTAGAAATGTGTAAGGCAATTGCTTTAGTAATCCTTCGATTAAGCGGTCTCTGAGTTTAGTAACTTTGTTTATGTTGGTCTGCATTTCCTGCTTGGCTATTTCTGCTGCTCTTCCGAAAGCGACTATGCTTGCAATGTTTTCAGTTCCAGATCTTAGACCTTTTTCTTGTCCGCCACCATGTAGCTGAGGTTCGATACGTACTCCCTCTTTTACATAGAGGGCTCCTGTGCCTTTTGGTCCAAACATATCATTTGAGGATATTGTTAATAGATCAATTCCCAAGGTTTGAACGTCTATTGGCACTTGACCAGCCGCAGCTGTTGCGTCAACATGCAAATAAACATTTTTAGCATGAACAATTCTGCTGATTTCTTGAATTGGCTCAATGGTTCCTATCTCACCATTTGCATACACTATCGAAACGAGAACAGTGCTTTCGGTCAATTCTTTTTCTAAACTGTTTAAATCTATCGTGCCAAATTTATCTACAGGCAAATAAACTGCTTCGAAGCCTTTAGTTGTTAAATATTTTATCGGATTAACTACCGACATGTGTTCTATGCTTGACGTTATAACTTTGGTTCCCTTATTTTTGTTACGATTTGCAGTGCCCTTAATTGCCAAATTGTTGCTTTCGGTTGCTCCTGAAGTAAAAATAATTGATTCTGGTTTTTCGGCATTAATTAAATCTGCAATTTTTTTCCTAGATTCAATTAACGCATTCTTTGCTTCTTGACCCATATTATGTAGCGATGAAGGATTGCCATATACAGTTTTCATATACGGTAACATCGCTTCTATTGCACGGGGATCAACTGGTTTTCCAGCCGCATAATCCATATTCACTTTTTTTATCGTTGCCATTATTCTTCACCTAACGATGAAATTTGTTTTAGAAAATAAGGTTCAGGATCGATACTCTATGTGTTTAATGACTTTATCAGTTTTTCTCGCATTTTTATTTTATCTTCTTTATGATTATTCGAACGGCGTCGCCTTCTTTATTGCTGCTGAGTATTTCTTGTCCTAGATGTTTTACTAGGCTTCGTATGTCTGATTCAGCTGCTGGATCATCAGCTAAGACTTCCAAGGTTTCCCCTATTTCCATCTCGTCTAAAGCTAGCCTAGTTTTAAACACTGGTTCAGGACAGTATAATCCTAAGCAATCGAGTTCTTTGTTTACTTTTTTAGTCATTTGTTTTCCTTCTATCTTACCTTGTTAGCAATATTCTTAGAACCACATTGTTGCATTAGCACTTAGAGCTAGGTCGTTAAGTGTTGCGGCCCCTACGATTTTTATTCCTGGTATAAGGTCTATTTTATCCCACCCGAACATCTTTTTTGATGCTTCGCATACGTTGATTTCGATTCCCATCTGAAGCGTTTTTTGTATCATTTCCGCAACACTCGGGAAGGCTCCTAGTTTAATTTTTTCTGCTGCACCTGGGAGTAGTATTCTGAGGCTCTGCCCTAAGAAGTAAACTTTAGGGTTTAAGCCCATGGCTTTAGCTGTTTGAGCTAGAACCAGAGGGGAGTATTGTCTTTCGGGATTATCACTTGTTTGTACATATAAAATAAATTTTTCATCTTTCATACAAAGACCCTCTCTTTTTTACTGGGTAAGTTATTGTGGTTTCCCCTCAATAAATATAACGGTGTTATTTGCTTTTTTTGTTCACAAAAATAGTTTCAATCCAAAATAAATAAAATGATGAGAGAAAGGCTGCTTAATGTTGACAATCCAATCTCACTTGTATTACACTAGTGACATTTTTTGTCCACAGCAAACTAGAATTCCGGCACCTTTTTCTAGAACCTCTACTTTATTCCCGCAGATTTTGCAGATATATTTCTCTCCAACGTTAGTCATTATTTCACCTCCATTTGACTTTTTCTAATTTGTTTTTATTAAAGCAAGTTGTCTATTATTCAGCCTTTTTTTTAAGAAAAAGAAAAGAGGTTATTTTGGCAGCTCTTTTTTGCATAGGAACCAATCTATGCATTCATATCCTGCTTGGCTACGTTTCTCTGCGTCTTCAGTAGTTGATGGTGCTGGAACGATGACTTTGTCGCCTGGCCGCCAGTTTGCGGGCATCGCTACTTTGTATTTATCTGCGGTTTGCAAGGCATCCACTAGACGTAATATTTCATCCATGTTTCTACCGACATTCAACGGGTAATAAATCATGGCTCTCAAAATTCTTTCAGAATCGATAATGAACACACAACGTATGGCTGTTGTTGTGCTTTCTTCAGGATGAATCATGCCAAACATATTTGCTACTTTCATGTCTAGGTCCGCAATTATTGGGAAAGGAATTTCTACTCCAAGTTTTTCTTTGATTCTGCGTACCCATGCGATGTGAGAATAAACGCTGTCGATGCTTAAGCCGATTAGGTTTACATTTCTTTTTACCAATTCATCATTTATATTGGCAAAAGCGACAAATTCAGTTGTGCAAACAGGAGTAAAATCTGCGGGGTGCGAAAATATTATGACCCACTTGCCAGCATAATCGGACAATTTTATTTTACCGTGTGTTGTTACTGCTTCAAAATCAGGAACAACATCTCCTATTCTTGGTAAGCTATTCTTACAATCATTTTTTTCTGACAAATTTTGCACCTTTTCATCTTTTTTTATTACTGAAAATTAATAAATGGGTTGAAATATATTTAATTATCGTACCAATTTAGACTAAATCAGCTAAAAAAACTGGGGAATCAGTAAGGATTAGAATGTTTACACCAAATGATGTTGATAAAAGAATCATTCAGATGCTACAACAGGACAGCAGGCGCTCCTTCAATGAAATATCAAAAAAGCTCAATCTAAGCGAATCTGCTGTACGAAAAAGAGTTATCTCTCTACAAGAAAAGGGCATAATCAAAAAGTTCACCATACAAGTTGACCCAACAAAACTAGGTTATAACAGTATCTCAATCGTAGGTGTGGATGTTGAGCCAACTAAGTTGCTTGAGACCGCTCAGAAGCTATGTGATTTTGACGAAGTTAAAAGTGTAGCAACTTCAACTGGTGACCATATGATTATGATTGAAATATGGACCAAAGATGGAAGAGAATTAACAAGACTGACTTGTGAAAAAATCGGAAAAATTGAGGGTGTTAAAAAATTATGCCCTGCTATCATATTGGAAAAATTCAAAGAATAATTTAGTGGGGTATAAAAAAAGATATTTATGAGGCTTGTCTTTTTCCCAGTTTTAAATTAAGCTTCAATTCGTCGTCTTCTAATAGCAATTAGTACCGATACAATGACGATAATTATAATTATTGAGAGTAGTATGATTGCAAGGTTCGTTTGGTCTTCTAATAATAACATTGAAAGTGTCAAGGGGGTATTTTGGAAAATTAACTGATGTGGTTTATCGAAGTAGATTTCTGTTGTTGTCAGTTTTGTTGTTTGGGTTCTGAAATTTTGTTCTATGTCGTCAAGAATGTAGGTGGTTATCTTTTGTTTGTTGTTTTCGTTATTTGCTTGTCCAATTTTATCTGTAGTTAGAGTAAGATAGGTACCTTGATCAAAGAAGCCGTCATTAGTTGGTGAAGCGTATGAAGCTTTAACATTGTAGCCGCCTAAATAAGAGAGCTTATGTTGAACCACAGATTGAATATTGATGTATGTTGGCTCAGTTAGGACTGTTTGGACTTTGAAAGTTCCATTTCCAGAACGATTTAGCGATATCTGTTCTCCATTATTTATATTATAACTTATTGCGTTAGCTCTAGTTTGCTGTTGATTGAGTTCTGTGGAGTAGTTGATTAAAGCATTGATAGTTGAGTTTACATCGTACCAGCCTTCATCTTCCAGTAAGGTCGGATTTGTAACTGACGCAAAAGTTCCTGAAACGATTTTGATCTGGTATTGGGTAACGCTTTTTGTGCTTATTATTTGGGGCGCCGAAATTGCCGCTAAATCAAGAACGGTGATTGGAGTAGTTTTAGTTATCGTTGTGATTTCTCCGTTAGCACTATATGAATATAGACGTTCTCCTATTCCTGAGGTACGGTTAATTATTGTATTTAGAAGCAGTTTTACTGGCGTTCCCTGATCATACCAGAAAGCATCGTTTGCAATAGAAGGTAAGGTTATGTAAGCTATGCTTTTTACAGTTGTGTCATCGACGTTTATTTGGTATTGTTTGATGAAATTGATTGAAATTCTGTGAGCGCTGTTCATGTAGACTGGGATAGTTACGTTTTCAGTAGTAGGTAAAACTAACGTTGGAATTGCGTCATCAATAGTATAGGAGTTAATTCTTTGTCCTGACCCTGCAGATCTTCCAGATATACCTGAAAGTGATATTTGAGTAATCGAATTTGCATTAATCCACTGCCAATCTAATTGTATTCCGGCAAAACTAAGGAGAAATTGATGTTGGTATAATATTCTATTTGGTAATTGGTTAGCGCTGCTTATTTTCCAAGATGCGTCTCCCACTATTGCCCATCTCTCTTGAGGTTCATTAGAAATCATCGCTGGTATTGCCACTGTAGAATCTCTTACAACCATGATTGTTTGGTACGTCGAAGATGGGATTGTGATGTCTATTCTTGTTGGAGTGTTTTGCGCAGAGGAACTTTGAGGGGCTGTATAATATGTTATTGTATTGCTTGGCAGATTTGCCCCTTCCGAACCTGTGAAGCTTACAAGTTGAGCAAGCAAATTATAGTATACAAATGTTGCATCTGATCCTGGGGCAACTATAGTCTCAGAAGCTTCGGCATTGAGAACCCATGATTCAGACGATGAAGAACCACTAGAAGTTCCTGATATTCTTATGCTAGTGTTGTTGTCAGCATCTATGCTCAAGAGTCCTCCTTGAGCATAGGTTGTTCTTGAACGACCATTAAGTATGTAAGAAACTGTGAAAAAATTATTTTCCGAAAGAGGGATTGCATTAATTGAGGGTGTTAGGGTTATTGTTGTTGAAAGCGGTATTATCGATCCGGTATTAAATTGGAATGCGTTGCATGTTTCAATTAATTCTCTGTAACTTAACGTGTGTAGTTCGTATGGATTTTGGTTGAACTCTATCGGGGTGGTTGTGGTGGTAAACCAAGCACCCGTCCATGAATAGTCGTAAGGATCATATTCGTCCATCCACATCCAAGCAGCAGCGAGAGCATAATCATAATTTGAGAATGTTACTTTACAGTTGTTATTATAATGAGGTTCAGCGTGATACCATTCCGTCATGAGTCCAGTGAAATAACCATTTTCGTTTGAAGGTCCATAATACGACCCCTCAAAGTATGTTGCGCCCTCGGCACTAAAAACTTGAATAGCCTCTGCATTTGTATTCCAATCAAAAGCATACATAACAACAACATTATTGATTAAGCTAAGAACCAGTAGGATTGTATCTCCAGAGTTGACTGGTCCAGAGAAAGCTTGCAGACCACCTCCACCGTTTCTGGGGTATACTGAGCTTTGGTTAGGTGCAAAAACCTGAAAGTTGAAAGCAAAACCTTGGTTATATCCGCTGATTCCCGCAAATGGCCAATTGTATGATATGCCAACTTGATACCAATATCCACGATTTGTTAAACCATTAAGAAGATAGGCAGGTCCATAACCATAGGAATCAGTCTGGTCTATTGCAGTTACATTATACGCTAAACTTATGAAATCCTCAACAAATGTGATGCCTAGTTGTTGATCATATTTTGCTGGCAAAACACTATATTGAAAAGAGCTGTCCGAATCCAAAAGAGGTAGCATCATAGACTGCATATGTCTGCCTGAAGGCGTGCCTGTAGCTTGCGCAGAAACTAACGCTATTAATGAGCCTGCTAATAACAAAAAAATCATAAAAATAATCAATAAAGGGTTGATTCTACTTTTAGACAAAACCTAATTCTCCCATCAAACAAA
>CAZQTZ010000129.1:0-6250 GCA_964596465.1 uncultured Candidatus Bathyarchaeia archaeon
CAGTCAAAGGTGCACGTGAACACAACCTCAAAAACATAGATTTAGAGTTACCCAGAAATAAATTGATAGTAATTATTGGACCTTCAGGTTCAGGAAAATCTACACTTGCCTTTGACACAATTTACGCAGAAGGACAAAGAAGATACGTTGAAAGTCTATCTGCGTACGCTCGACAATTTCTAGGATTAATGGATAAGCCTGATGTGGATTCAATTGATGGATTATCTCCGGCAATATCTATTGAACAAAAAAGTACAAGCAAGAATCCCCGTTCGACAGTGGGTACAGTTACTGAAATTTATGATTATCTACGTCTACTTTTTGCGCGGATAGGCACGCATCATTGCCCAAAATGCGGCAGTTCAATTCATCCTCAAAGTCCAGAAAACATTACAAGTCTAATTATGGCAGATAAGGGAAAAACACTCACTTTTCTCGCCCCGATTATAAGAGGCATGAAGGGAACTCATGAACAAATTTTTGAAGACCTCAAGAAAGAAGGTTATACCAAAATTAGAGTAGACCAAAAAGTCTATGAATCAGAAGTAATTAAAGAAGAAGTAAAATTGGTACGATATGAAAAGCATTGGATTGAAGCAGTAATAGATACTATAAAAATTTCTGATGAAGACAGGTCCCGAATAGCAGAAGCTGTTGAACAGGCGCTAAAGACCGGCAAAGGTACCATGATTATTATAGATAATGAAAAGGCCGACGCTGGTAAAAAGAAAGAGTTACAACGTTTTGAGGATGAAAATATTTACAGTACTTTCGGCGCTTGCCCTAATCATCCAGAAATTGTCTTTGAAAGCTTGGAGCCTCGCATGTTTTCATTTAATTCTCCTTTTGGCGCATGCCCAGTTTGTCATGGTTTAGGTGAAATAACTGAAATTTCTGAAGATCTAATTGTACCTAATAAAAACCTGTCCATAATGGATGGTGCTCTAGCTGTCTATGGAAAGATGGATTTAAGTTGGCGAGTTCAACAAATTGCAGCGGTAGGCAAGAAACATGGCTTTGACGTCTTTACTCCTATCAAGGATTTTACAGAGAAACAAACGCAAGTTCTCTTATATGGAGATAGGCAACCAATCAATGGAAACTGGTCTAACGGGGCTAACATGTGGATGCGAGATGGCTGGGAAGGAGTCATCCCACAAACTATGAGGCTTTATCGTCAAACAGAAAGTGAATGGCGAAAAGAAGATATAGAAAAATTTATGAAATCCCGATTATGCACTACGTGCAGCGGAAAAAAACTTCAACCTGTCGTCTTAGCAGTACAGATATTGGGCAAGAGCATAATCGACATTACAGATCTTTCAATCGAACAATCCGTTGATTTCTTTGCAAATCTTCCAAATCAGCTTAATGAAAAAGAATTGACTATCGCTAAGCAAATACTTAAAGAAATTAACCAGCGTCTCGGGTTCCTTAAAAATGTAGGTTTAGGTTATTTATCATTATCCAGAGCTGCGAAAACACTATCAGGTGGAGAAGCTCAACGAATACGTCTAGCCACACAAATTGGCAGCAACCTTATGGGTGTTCTATATATTTTAGACGAACCCAGCATTGGCTTACATCAAAGAGATAACGCTAAGTTAATCAATACTTTACATCGATTACGTGACTTAGGAAATACATTAATCGTTGTAGAGCACGATGAAGATACTATCAGAAATGCAGATTATATTGTAGATATGGGTCCTGGAGCAGGGGTACACGGAGGATATATTGTCGCAGAAGGTACACCTGAAGAAATTATGAAAAACAGCAAAAGCCTTACAGGAAAATACCTCTCCAATATTTTGCAAATTGAGGTTCCTAACGATAGGAAAAGACCTAGTGATTTTATAACAATTTCAGGTGCAGAAGAAAATAATCTTAAAAATCTTTCAATCCAACTTCCGTTAGGCGTATTATGCGGAATTACCGGTGTTTCTGGTTCAGGTAAAAGTACATTGATGAATCAAACCGTTATGCCTGTTCTTCGAGAAAGATTTGGAGAAAGAGTTGATAAAATAGGGAAATATAAAACAATTGATGTTCCACCTACTGTAAGAAATGTGATTGTTATAGATCAAGATCCGATAGGGAGAACTCCTAGAAGCAATCCGGCAACTTATACTAAACTTTTCGATGAAATACGCAAAATTTTCGCTGAAACCAAAGAGGCAAAAGCACGAGGATACCCAGAAGGCAGATTTTCATTTAATGTCAAAGGTGGCAGATGCGAGACCTGCCAAGGGGATGGTGTTCTACGCATAGAAATGAACTTTTTACCTGACGTCTATGTCCAATGTAGTGATTGTAAAGGCAAACGTTACAATAAAGAAACCCTCTCAGTACTATATAAAGGGAAAAACATCGCTGAAGTTTTGGATATGACTGTTGAGGAAGCAGCGAAATTCTTTGAAAATTTACCTAATATTTCCCGTAAACTACAGACGTTGTTAGATGTCGGATTGGGATATATAAAATTAGGACAAAGCTCAACCACTCTTTCCGGCGGAGAAAGCCAACGTATCAAAATCACCCGAGAATTAAGCAAAAATAAATCCGGACATGTCGTGTATATGCTTGATGAACCTACTACTGGGCTTCATTTTGATGATACGAAACGACTAATTAAAGTTCTGAATAGACTGGTAACCAAAGGGAACACAGTCTATGTTATTGAACACAATCTGGATGTAATTAAGAGCTGTGACTATTTAATTGACTTAGGACCTGAAGGAGGCGCAGCAGGAGGCGAAATACTTGCTCAAGGAACCCCAGAGCAGGTATCGGAGGACCCAAAATCATATACAGGAAAATTCCTCAGGCATATTCTTAAAAAATAATCGCCATATCAAGAGAGCGAAGCTGTTAGAATGATAAATATTTCAACTTCAACAGATTTCAGAAGCTCCGAAATTCCTACTGAACCGGGAGTATACATATATAGAGATGATAAGGGCGAAATTCTATATATTGGAAAAGCAAAAAACCTTCGTTCACGAGTTAAAAGTTATTTTACAAATAAAGATCAACCTCTTAAAACAAAACATTTAGTATCTAAAATTCGAAGCATCGATTGGATTTTAGTAAATAATGAAGTTGAAGCCCTCTTATTAGAAAATTCCTTGATTAAACAGCATACTCCAAGATATAACATAACTCTAAAAGACGCAAAAACTTTTGCTTATATAGCATTCACTAGAGAAAAATACCCGCGAATACTTACTAGTAGAAAAGTCTCTCGAAAAATTGAATCGTTTGGTCCTTACACTGACGGGTATACAAGACAAGACCTGCATCGGCTTGTCGTAAGAGTATTCAAACTTCGCACTTGCCGAGAACTACCAAAAAGAGCCTGCTTAAATTTTCATATTGGATTATGCACTGCACCCTGCATAGGAAATGTTACTGCTGAAGAGTATCAGCAACAAATCGAGAGAGCACGCTCTTTTTTAAAAGGAAATTATACACAAACTACTGATTCACTATTACAGCAAATGCAAATCGCCGCCAAAGAACACAAATTTGAACAGGCACTTGAATTGCGCAACCAAATTGCCTCAATTCGACTTCTTACTGAAAACCAAATAGTCGATAATGAAAGAAGGTTTGACCAAGATATTATGGCTTTTAGAAAGAATGGAGAAAAACTACATGCAGTTCAGATGGGGGTTCGTAAAGGTGTTCTCTTAGGTAAAAAAGAATTTGAAATCGATTTTCAGCCACAAATAGAACAAGAATTTCTCAAAGCCTTCTATACGTCAAATCAGATTCCCAGAGAAATCCTGCTTAACCAAGCCTGTTGGCAAGATAATGCAGAAAAAACGGCATTAGAAGAATTTTTATCCCAAAAAAGATCAGGCCCAGTTACATTAAGGGTTCCTAGACGTTCAGATAAATTAGCTTTGATTAAATTAGCAGAAAAAAATCTTGAAAGCTCAACGCATGAAGATAACTCGCTAATAGATTTGCAGCATGCCCTTAATCTTCAAAATTTACCGAAAATAATCGAGTGCTTTGATATTTCAAATTTAGGGCAGGAACATGTCGTTTCAGGCATGGTTCGATTCACAGACGCCAAACCAGATAAAAATAATTACCGGAAATTTAGGATTAAAACCTTCAAAGGACAAGATGACTTTGCAAGCATGAACGAAGTGGTTACTCGAAGATACAGAAGACTATTAGATGAAAATGACCAATTGCCGGATCTTATAGTTGTAGATGGAGGACCAGGGCAGGTTAATGCGGCGAAAACGGCTTTAGAATCACTCTGTTTAAGGCTACCTCTCATAGGTTTAGCAAAAGAACATGAAGAAATCTATCTACCTGATGAACCAAATCCTTTAAGATTTGATAAAAACAGTCGAATGATGCTGCTATTACGCCAAATTAGGGACGCGACACATGATTTCGCTTTAGGATATAATCGTAAGAGAAGACAATTGAAAATGAAAGAAGAATTCAAGAAAGAATAATATTAGAAGTTATGCCTGCAAAATGATTTAAAGCGGTTTTACTTTTCTACTCTTTATTGGCGGGTTTGTGTTGAAAGAATATGACTTGATTATAATCGGAACAGGCACAGGTATGGAATTAGGGAATGCTTTTTTACAAGAGAATCCGAAAGCGAAAATCGCAGTAATTGATAAAGATGAACCAGGCGGCATATGTTTAACTAGAGGCTGCATACCCTCTAAGCTTTTGATTTACCCTGCTGACGTGGTAAGAACTATTGAGAAAGCAGAGAAGTTCGGAATTCAAGTTCAAATTAAGAAAGTCGATTCTGCTCTAGTTTTAGATAGAATGCGTAGGAATATTGGGAAGGATATTGATCAGATTAGAAAAGGGTTAACTCAAATCCCTAATATCGATTATTATCAATCAATAGCAGAATTTATTGCGCCATATACCCTAAAAGTTGATAATGAAACTATAACTTCACAAATGATTTTTCTATCCATCGGATCAAGACCAGCTATACCAAAAATTGATGGTCTAGAAAATGTTGGTTACCTTACGAGCGACACAATTTTGAACATAGACAGACTCCCAGAAAGCATAGGCATCATTGGAGGAGGATATATTGCAGCTGAATACGGCCATTTTCTTTCAGCGATGGGCTGCAAAGTTACAATAATCGGGTCTAACAATCGTTTTATTCCAGAAGAAGAACCAGAAATCTCAACTTTAGCTAAGCAAGAGATGGAAAAAAACCTGACGATTTATACTGGTTATGAAGTTAGAAAAGTGGAAAAGACTCTTCAAGGTAAAAAACGATTAATCGGTTATAATAAAGAAAGTAAAAAAGAAATTAAAATAGATATAAACGAAATTTTAGTCGCAGTAGGAAGGATAGCAAATACAGACCTTTTACATCCTGATAAATCAAATATTAAACTCGATGAAAAAGGCTTCATAATCGTAAATGAATATATGGAAACATCTCAGCCAAATATCTGGGTTGTCGGCGACGCTGATGGGAAATATATGTTTAAACATGTCGCAAACTACGAAGCGCAAATCGTATATGATAACGCTATTCTAAAAAATAAAGTAAAAGTTGATTATCATTCAGTACCTCACGCAGTCTTCGCTGATCCTGAAATAGCAAGCATTGGTTTAAAGGAAAAGGAAGCTTCTGAAACATATGGAAAAGAAAACATATTAATTGGTTTTCAAAAATTCGCAGACACCGCTAAAGGCGAAGCGATGGCATTAAATAACGAATTCATCAAGGTCATCTTGGAACGGAATACATTAAAAATCCTTGGCGCCCACATAATCGGACCACAAGCATCCATTCTAATCCAAGAAATAGTAAATCTCATGTATACTACAGATAAAAGCGCTGAACCCTTGTTGAATGCTATGCATATTCATCCTGCTCTAAGCGAGGTTGTTGAAAGGGCTTTCCGTTCGCTTATGATTCCAGATCAATATCATCATTTAATGAAGGAGCATATGCACCTCGAAATATAATAACCAATAAAATAATAGACAAAACAACGATTATTATTTTTTCGAAATTTCAATTGAAATTGAACTTAAAACTATTTTTATCTTTTCATCATGGTTTATCTGATTATCTAATAGATAGCAAAAATTTATTAGCTGATTATATACAAAATAAATCTTGGAGAGAGAAGATGAAAATTTTAGAAAAAAAAGTGTTAACCATAATTGGCATATTTTTAATGATTTCAACAACAACTGCTGTTCTAATGGAATCTGCAACTGCACAAGT
>CAZQTZ010000130.1:0-6158 GCA_964596465.1 uncultured Candidatus Bathyarchaeia archaeon
AACATCTCCAGTAAAATTGTCACAGTAATCTGCAACGGTCAAGTTCTAGAGACCTTAGAATTAACCAAAGCTTACGAGGAAGCTCATGAAGGAGCAGTGTTACTCCATCAAGGAGAAACATATGTGGTCGAGCATCTTGACCTCAACAATCTCATTGCGACTGTACGTAAAAAAGATATAAACTATAATACCGAAGCTAGAAAAACTGTAGACATAACTATAATGAAAACATATGAAGAAAAGTGTAAAAAATTGATAGGCTTTGGGGAAGTCCAAGTCACAGAAAAATATCATCAATTTGTAATAAAAAATAATGAAGTAATTTTAAGTATTGAACCGCTCAGTTTACCCCCGCTCACTTTTTCTACAGTAGGTATGTGGTTCACCATTCCTGAAAAAATAAAAAATTTTGTTCAAAAGACTATGCAGTGGGATTTTTCAGGCGGTTTGCATGCCGTCGAGCATGCAATAATTGCAATGGCTCCTCTTTATGCTATGTGTGATAGATGGGATATTGGAGGAGTTTCAACTCCTATGCATACCGATACTCAGGAACCGACAATTTTCATATACGATGGCTTCGAAGGTGGCATAGGTATATCCGAAAGCCTTTATGCAATGATTGAAAAACTATTCACTGCAGCATTAGCTCTAATTGGTAATTGTGAATGTGTCGAGGGGTGTCCTTCATGTATCTATTCGCCCAAATGTGGGAATGAAAATCGTCCACTTGATAAAAGAGCTGCAAAAATAATTTTAACTCAAATAATAGAAAAAATCCAAAGTAAAGACTCACATATTGAAGGAAAAGACAAAAACAATAAAAAAGAGGTAGCTTACGGTTGAAGGAATAGGTGTGACTTTATACATATTTTTGTTCTGTAGCACAATACCATCTTTTGTATTCTTCAACATAAGTTAATGGACTGCCGCAATTCTGACAAAATCTTACTGCACCTTGAGGTGGAGGTATGTTTTGAGCAGTGCTGATACGTCTAGGATTCCAAGATAATGCAAGGGCTCCTGCGACTAATGATAATATGCCGCCTATTGTTGTTGTTATGCCAAATAGCGACAGGATTCCTAGAATCAGTATTATGATTCCCCACGTATGTGCGGATTTTGGATTACTGTTCATCATAAGGGCGCCGACAATGATTATAATTCCGAATATGAGGAAGGCATAAAGCAGAAATCCTATAGACGTAAAGAATGCTAGAATAGTGCCTATTACGAACCAAAGTAAACTGCCTAAAACTACGAGTAATCCGCCTAATATTCCAAAAATAAATGCGTTAGTTGGTTTTTCACTCATTTTTCTCCCTGATGGTAGGTGACCTATTTAGGATATATGATTTTCTAAAAGCTTAATAGGCCATTTCTTATTAGCGAAAGTCTGACGTTCGGATTAAGTTTTTGCAGGTTGAAGTGTTTTAGATAACCCGTGGCTTGTTTTATCCCAATAAAAGGGTTTCCGAATCAGTTGAATAAGACCTCTCCAACTTGCTATGCTTATTAAAGCCCAATAGATTGGCATCACAATTGCGCATAGTACTGCATCGTATTGTTTACGTTTTATGCAAGCTACTACATAAAGAAGCAGATATGTTAGGTTACCAATTACTAAATTAAATATGCAAACAGGTTGTATAAAGGCGGGGAAAAGGATTCCGAAAACTGAAGGAGAAACTAGTGTTAAAATCGATAGTGCCCATAGAAAGGGATTCAGGAGGGGCATTATAATTCCTCCTCCGAAAGTAAGCTGAAATTTTGCGTATTTTATTGCACCTAGATCTTTAAGAAGTCTTATTGGGTGACGCATATGAACAAGGTAGGTTTGCAAGTGACCTTTATTCCACCTTGACCTCTGGCGTATCCAGCTTTTAACGCTGATGGTGGCTTCTTCATAGGTGTAGGTTTTTATGATTTGAGTTTTAAACTTAAAACGTGCTAATCTTATTCCTATATCCGCGTCTTCTGTTACGTTGTAAGGATCCCATCGTCCAAGTTCATCTAGTTTTGATATCCTAAAATGATTGCTTGTTCCTCCAAGCGGTATAGGTGCATCTACATAATCTAAGCCAGGTAAATAGAATTCGTACCAATATCCATATTCTATTGAAAACCATTTAGTTAAGATGTTTTCGTTAGCATTATAGAAGTTAAGCTTCGATTGAAGACACACAACATCATTTTCTGAACGCAAGAAAACGATTGCGGCTTTAATTAATTGGTCAGGCTGAGGTTCGTCTTCTGCATCGTAAATTACACATAATTCCCCTTTTGCACGCAGAAGTCCATAGTTGCATGCACGAGGTTTAGTGGTAATTTTTGCCGAAGGAACAACAACAGGATCGAATATCTCTAAGAATTTTCCATATTCATCTTCAGACAAGTCTTCAATCTTTTTAGCAGGTGATCCGAAAAGCCCGAGCTTTTTTGCTTCATCTAATGTTTCAGAATCTGATTCTTCCATTAGAATTTTTACATCAAGTTTTTCTCTTGGATAATTCAATCGAGAAAGGTTCCGCAGAATTTGCGGCAAAACTTTCGCTTCATGATAAATTGGAACCAGAATTGTATAAATAGGCAAGTCTTCATTTAAAGTCCAATCTATTTCGCCTTTAGTAATGTGAGTAGGTGTTTTTGATTTTTGGAATCCTCTGGCTGATATCCATATTTTTACAGGATTAATGATGAAATATCCAATGTTTATTAAAGCAAAAATGACTGTGCAAGTCAATAAGGCGTCTAAAACAAGTCCTATTCCGATAGTTGCCATTAGACCTATTATGAAGTATTTTTGAATAGGGAAAAGCACTTTATACGCTGACTGGTCAGGAGTTCTGTTGAAAAGATCCAGCATTGCTTTTTCTTTGTGTATCTTACTATACACGTTTTCTATAGCCCATTCTATTGTTTTAGGTGAGGCACAACATAGTTCAATTTGCCAGCTACTGAATAATAATTGTAGTACTATTCTTATTTTCTCATCAAAGGGATTGATAGTAGCAAATTTTGCTCTTGATTGGTTAATCTCTATTGGAACAATATTGTATTGCTTTATGACGTTATACGGTAAAATGGTTACTAACTGGCTTCTTGATTCTTTACGATAGAGTTTTTGAATTTCTATTAGACTTATGAAGTTTATTTCCAGCATTTCAGCAAGAGTTTCAAAAAATGATTCGGGAATGCTGATTTTAGCTGAATTTACCGTCGGTATTATGTCTTCTATACTCACTTGAGAATCTTGAACAATTCTGGTTTCTATTTTATTTATTTTTAAAAGATCTATAATTTGGCTCTTTTTAATAGTATTTTTAGATGTTTCACTAGCGATTAGATTTGTTGTTGCGTCTATTAGGGTCGGTTCAGCTTTTGTTTCCATTTGTTTGACCTGATTTATTCTCTAGGTTGGCCTCGCTCTTTTTTAGTTGTTATTATTTGTGATTATATACTATATTATGTCATAATACTTAATCAAGCGCCGTTGTGAAAATTAATAAAGCTTGTGCAGTCGAAATACCTTTTAATAAAATCCTAAACACTAATACAAAGAATTTAAGAGAAAAGTATTTTTCTTGTATCTAATTGCCTTTTTGAAGCATCTTGACCTTCGTTTTTATAAACTCTGCTATTTTTTCTTCGCCGTAATTCTTTTCGTCTTCTTGAAGTCTTATTTGTTCCTGAATTGTAGCCAAAAGCTTATCCACGTCGACCGGTTTTACTAAGTACGCATCAGCTTTATTGTTTAAAGCAGTAATTGCATTTTGCTGAGTAGGATAACCTGTTAACATTATTTTTCTAGTTCTTGGCACTGTGTCATGCATCTTTTTTAATATTTCTACTCCTTCGATATCGGGCAACCGTATATCTAATAAAACTACGTTATAGGCGTTTGACTCTGTTTTTCGGATGGCTTCTTTTCCATTGCCGGCTAAATCAACTGTATATCCTTTTTCATTAAGGATTGTTTTCATAGTAATTCGTATGTTTTCGTCATCATCGACTACAAGAATCTTATAGGCGCTACTCAATTTTATCCACTCTGTAGAGATATATCCTAATCTCCAATACTGAAGTTATTGTTTACATAATAATCATTTATGCATGGTAAATCAGTACCTCAAATTCAGTCAATACAGATAAGTCTTAGTAAAAAGGGTGATATTGAATCAACTCATTATCCCACAAACTTTTGAAAATCACCGAATTTAATATTAAGTTATATTAAAAATTAAGAGCAATATTCAAATGGGGCCTAGCAGCTATTGATTCATTAATTTATGATAATTCCATTGCTAGACGTTACATTACATGGTCTGCCAGATTGCTCGCTTAGCGCACGCGATGTCGACGTTCTCGAATTCATTGGGCAAGAAGGTTTTCATTTCTTTACTTTTGAAGGTTTAAAACGTCGATTAGGACTACATCCAGAAACCCTCTCCAGAATTCTTAACCGATTTGAAGCCGAAGGAATTATAAAAAAGAGTAGTGAAGGCTACACAGTAGTAACTGAAATAACTAAGTATCTTAAACAAAACGAGATTAATAATTCTGGTTCACATGTTACTTTATTACAAACCTTTCTCCCATCAGATGTACCAATTGAACAATTAGTTTCTGATCTTCGCGGAAGGTGGTTTGGGCTTCTTCGCTGGTTAGGTTTAGCTGAAACTAATGAAGAAATTACGCTAAAATGGGTTACTGAAGCTGGTGAAATTCAAGTCGATGCAAAAATCGCCGCAAATGCCCTCACCATAGAAGCAAAATATTTGCACGGTTACAATCAAAATCTAGCATTAAAAGCTGCATACCAGCTTATGAATCATATTAGTAAATTATGCTCTCGCACTCATACACCAATGGCTAGGCATGTAAGTTACTTGAACAACTATTATGTTCCTTCATAATGCTCCTAAAAAGGTCTCGATTCTTAGCTTTTAAAGAAATATCAGTTGCTGATTATCTTTGAGGTTGGCGTAATAGCTATGGACAACCAGAAAATATTTTCTTATTAGATGTTTTTTAGAATGGCCAAAAAGATTTTCCGTATCTGAACATTTCTTCTATTTCGAGTTTTATGGGCTCTATTACTTGATCTATACGTTGCATGACCTCACTTAAGTTGTCATCAGCGTCAAAATGAACCCGAACTTGGATTTCACACGCCATTTTTTTATGCGCGAGTTCAATATACCCGCATTCATCATCCCAGAAGTATTCATCTGCAAATTTGGCAACATCTTTACTTGTGATATAGTCTATGGCTTCGAAGTTTGTCTCAATTTCTTCGACAATTTTTCCCGCGTTCTTTTTCAGATATTTATGTTTGAATTTTTCTACTCTTTCAAGTTTTTGGGCATATTCTTTCAATGCTTTTGCCGCTTCAGTTATGGATGACTGTCTAAGTTTTGGCGCTAGAATTGCTAAATGAGTTTCCGCATGGCCTCCATCAATTATGTCTGGATGATCCCTGACCATTGCAAATAAGAAATCACTAAGTTGATCTTGCAGTGTTATTGTATTGTTTTCTTTTTTGTTCTTTTTAATTTCCTTTACTTTCTCTTTAGTGACGTAATCCGGGTAATATTTTTGTAGATTCTTCTTATTTAGCCATCCATACCAGAAAAAAATATATCCGTAATTAGTTGGAATCGATTTTAATCCGCCTTTCAGATTACCCTCCATTGTAATATCGATTAAGTCTTGAAAGAGGTCTCGCATCGTACGATTTAGAGATGCTTTAGTTATATTCTGAAGCGTAATTTTTTCCATTCGAAATCCTTCTATCTTTAGGTTACAGGCTTTTATTTTAATTGGTCCTAATCAAGCAAGTTCTATTTAGTTTAACTTGTGTCTGCACTAATGACCTCTAGCGTGACTTGCTAAATATTATCTTTTTTCGTCAAGATGCTTTTTATAAAATGCTTTTTCCACAGTTCTTGCATCAAGATTATTTTTAGTAGCTGTTTTTCTAATGGCTGCAAGAAGCTTTAGATAGTTTTGGGCCGTGAAAAGATTAGGTGGCTCATTGCCTAAAAGTGCCCTCCAGACGTTTATGTCAAAGATCCCATATCGCTTAGGATCAAAAAAAGTTAGTATGATGCTAGCCAAAACAGGGCTAACCCCATTAAGCATAGTTAAACTGTTCA
>CAZQTZ010000131.1:0-6113 GCA_964596465.1 uncultured Candidatus Bathyarchaeia archaeon
CTTCTTCATCTTAAGTTGTATAGCTAACATCGTTTGGCTCTTTGCATGGCAGTACGAGCAACTTCCGATTTCAGTTGGCTTAATGTTGTTACTTTTGGCTTCCCTGATTGCAATTTATCAACGCCTAGGCGTAGGAAAAACAGCGGTATCCTTAACTGAAAAATTGGCGGTTCACTTGCCCTTTAGCGTCTATTTAGGATGGATTACTATAGCTACTATAGCCAACATTGCCGCTACTCTCGTTAATATCGGATGGGATGGAGCAGGAATAGACCCGACAACTTGGACTATAATTGTAGTAGCTGTCGCGGTGCTCATCACTGTTTCAGCTTTGGTCTTAAGAAAAGACATCGCTTACAGTTTGGTCATCGTCTGGGCTCTATTAGGTATAGCAGCAAAACAAACTCAAAACCAAACCATAGTTACTCTAACTCAAACAAGCGCAATTATAATAGCCATAGCAATCGTAATCACAGTTGCAGCAATGTTCTTGCTAAAAAAACGACATCAACAATAAAAAAAATACTGCCCTTTTTTTATTATATTGGGCTATCCTTTTTACATATTCTAACTTTCATAAATAAATAAGAAGTGGCGGGCCCGCTGGGATTTGAACCCAGGACCTCCGGCTCCGCAGGCCAGTGTCATAATCCGTACTAGACTACGAGCCCACCGGGATGGACTACGGTACTAATGCGTTCCTAAATATGAAGTTTTTAGTTTACGAAACAGCTTTACTTCGTTGATTTCGGTGACGTGTTGGAATCCTGCTTCTATGAGTGCTGTTGCTTCTTCGACTGTTTTTGCTGCTTTGCAGATGTATTCTTCGTTTTGCGGTAACGCTAGTAATTGTGTATAGCGTAGGGTTGTTTTTATGTTTCTGTGTCCGAGCAGTTTTTTAACGTACAGTAAGTCTTTGGTTTTGGCATTTTTCAGTAGTTGCTTTTTAATGTCTTAGTTTGTGAAATCAGATTTATTGTAGTTTCAGCTTTGAGGGTTCGTGATTTTTTTGTTTTTTAAGGTACCCCCTTAAGGCTTATTACATCAGTATGATTACTGATTTTGCCATAGTTTGTAGTTTACAGTGTTTTTGGGTTTTTAGAAATCAAACTATTAATATTTAAAACATTTTGGGATGTAGGTTGTTCAGTAGCCTTTTCCCATAGCATATCGAAATAATCGCCAATAACTGCTGCCAATACCAAATTCTCAAGCCATAAACTGGTGCAATCTTCTGGAAACGGTGAAGGTTCAGTTGTGATAAGAATCTTTTCGCGGTCAAAAAGAGACATCGACGCTAAGGGCGATGCGGTAGTGAAGCGAAGGTCAAATTTGTTTTTCTGATTCAGTTTAGATATCGCTGTCAATATTTTCTTTTCTTTCTCATAGTAGTCGTGGACAATAAACCGCAGGTTTACTCCCTTTGCTAAAGCATGATTCCAGCCTTGGTGCCGGTTGGCAACCATTTGGCAAAAACCACTCCAAAAGAAAATGCCTTCTACTGATTTCTGAGCGCCGTCAAAAGCTGTCTTGAACTTATTGATTACGGATTCCTTTTCCGGAATCAAACTAAATTGAGACTCTTCGAATGGTTGCTTTTTTATGGCTTGTGCCTGAAATTTCTTCTGGATGTGTTTAATTTTTTTCTCAAACATCTGGTATTCGCGTGATTTTTGTTTCAATAAGATAGACATACCCACATCTATTGGGGTGGCTCGGTATTCGGTGGGCATCTTAATTATTTTTTCTACCAGCCCTTTTTCCTGTAACTCGCCAAGAAGGCGGTAAATGTCTTGACGTGCTACACCTGATATTTTGCCGATTGTTCTACCTTTCGTTTTGCCATATGTGATGAGGGCTAAGTAGACTTTTGCCTGTGAATTTGTTAATCCCAAATCGACTAGAATTTGAAGGTCCTCTTCTTTAGAGGTCATATCCTTTTAGTCCTTCTATATAATTGGTGTAGGTTTTAACTTAAGCCTTTATACTGTCAGCGGTTAGACTTTTGGCAAGTACTTAAAAATTGTTTCAATCAAAAGACATTACAAAAAATAATTTAGGAGAATTTAGTATATGTTAGAGAAAAATCTATTTTTTAATTCAAAAACAACGCTTTCTATACTCCTGATACTTTTGTTAAGTTGCTCCTTAACATTTGCAGTTGCATCTACTGCCAAAGCACAGGTTTATGCAGCAGATTACCCCACTTTCTCTTACCTTGTTGTGACACCAAATCCAGTTGGAGTTGAACAAACTGTCAGTATTGCTTTCTGGTTAGATAAAGCGCCTCCGCTAATTAATACCGTCGAATACTATGGATGGAACTTTACACTAACCATAACTAACCCTGATGGCTCTACGCAAACCAAGGGTCCATTCGAATCTGACTCTTTAGGCGGCTGGTACTATCAATTCACACCAAGCGCAATCGGTGTCTACAAAATCAAAGCCACTTTCATAGAAGCCACCGTAACCCTTTCCGGTCCTGCAAATCCGTTCATGGGCTTACAACCTGGTACCTACCACTTCCAACCTAGCGAAAGTAAAACCATTGATTTGTTAGTACAAGCGCAAAAAGTGGAAGCAACGCCGGAAAGATCTCTGCCAACCGATTACTGGTCTCATCCCATAAGTGCAGAGTATCATGAATGGTATCAAATTGCTGGTAACTGGCTCGGATCTACAGGTCTAGCTCTATACACACAAGCACCCGCAAGTGCACACATACTCTGGACCAAGCCAATGTCTTTCGGTGGTATAGCCGCTGGAGATTTAGGTTGGGGCATGAACTATTATAATGGCATGCTTTATGAACCCAAATTCACTCCTCCCATCATAATTAGTGGGCGCATCTTCTACAACCTATTCCCACAAGGTGGCTTTTCTAGTGCCGCAATTCCCGGCGTAGCCTGCTTAGACTTACGTACAGGCGAAGAAATCTGGAGAAAAACCGACATGCCACAAATTTCCTGTGGACAAACCTATGATTTTGAAGGTCAAGACGGCTATGGTGTAAGAGCTTACCTTTGGGCTGCGAGCGGCCTCTCTCTACTAATGTACGACGCTTTTTCTGGACAACTCATTACCACGGTTGCGAATATTTCAGGCAACATGGGCTTTTTCGGCTTCCAACCTTACTATGGTCCACGCGGCGAACTATTAGTTTACAGTCTCGACTCTTTCACCAATAGTTTATCTCTCTGGAACTCATCTAAAGCGTTAATTGCCCCTGGCGCAACTCAGTTCTCGGCTCAGATGTGGTCACCAGCACCTACGGTCCCATACAGCAACGGTATACAATGGACAGTATCAGAACCTCCAGTAGCCGGCGGTAGTCCCTCTATAAGTTTTGTTGACTTAGAAGATGGTGTTATAGTTGCTGAAGCAAGCATCTCTTCAACTATGAACGGAACTAATCCTACATTCATCCACATCGGCTACGATTCTACAACAGGACAGCAACTCTGGACACAAACACGCACAGGTTACGGATGGGGTTTCAGCGGACCTGCTATGCCTGGTCTTATGGGTATGAAAACAGCGCGTGGCGAGGGCTGTTACGCTTTCTTCCATAAAGAACCCATGAAATGGCATGTCTTTAACCTCAGAACAGGTGAACTTATGTGGTCAACGCAATCACTAAACACCTACACAAACAATGATTACTCCATGTACGACTGGTCTGGCCAAATTGCCTACGGAAAACTCTACGTTACAGGATACTCTGGATCCTTAGTCGCATTTAATCTTCAAAACGGTAACCATCTTTGGACCTACACTCAAGGTAGTAGTGGGCTTGACACTCCCTTTGGATCATGGCCAATTATAAATGGGATTGTCGTTGCAGACAACAAAGTCTACATCCCTACACAAGAACATACACCTAACACGCCAATGTTCAAAGGGTATCGTCTCATATGCTTAGACGCCGCCTCAGGTGAACAACTATGGACCTTACCTGGACATTTTGCTTCATGGGCAATCTCTAGTGGCATATTAATCGGCTATAGTGGTTATGATAATCAAGCTTACTCCATTGGCAAAGGACTCTCCGCAACAACTGTAACTGCAATCCAAGATATTAGCGGTCTAGTAACTATACAAGGGACAGTTACCGACCAATCACCAGGGCAAACAGCCTTAGGCATCCCAGCCGCTGGAACACCTGCAATTTCAGACAACGACATGAGTTCATGGATGGCATATTTACACCAACAGCAGTCAAAACCGACTAACGCTAAAGGAGTAGCGGTGAAACTTACTGCAATTAAAGCTGATGGTACCTCTGAAGCTATTGGAGCAACAACTAGCAACATAGACGGCAAATATTGCCTAACTTGGAAACCTTCCGCTGAAGGCACATATTACATAAAAGCAACATTTGAAGGAACTAACTCTTACTACAGCTCAGAAGGCACAACCTACCTATCGGTTGGTTCAACGCCAGCAAGCACAGACAATTCACTACTCATAATCGCATTAGCAGCAATAGCTTTAATCATTGCAATAATCGCAATATTCTTCGCCTTAAAACGATAATAAACACAAATCCAAACAAAATCTTCCTTTTTTTGGAAAATCGCAATTTAAGGTCAAACCAGTGTGCTGAGAGGGCTCTTGCAGAGTAACTCTTTAAGGTTCAATAACAGACTCTTGTTTTCCCTCATCTCTCCGAAAATTAGACTTGCCAGAGCCCCAGCAAAATACTTGATTCCCATACTGAGGTAAATCGTCCTAAAAACGGAGTCCAATCGGACTACAAACTGCTGAGACATGGATATGATGATAATTATTCCAAATTTGAAGTTTCAGTTTGCCAAGCATTCTATATCAGTACTATTGTTGAAGTAGTAGTGTGGTCTTTCTGTATGCGGGACTCTATTTTTATTATTTTATGGATTATTCGTTCCTTTAAATTGGCTGTTGTAGAGATTATAATAGAAACCTTTTGCCTCTAATAATGAGTCATGGGTTCCCCGTTCGATGATTTCTCCATCCCTTATGACTAGCACTTGGTCTGCTTTTCTAATTGTGCTCAGCCGATGTGCAATTACGAAGCTTGTTCGGTTTTCCATGAGTCTTAGTAGGGCTTGCTGGATTCTTACCTCTGTTCTAGTATCTACATTGCTCGTTGCTTCGTCTAGTATCAATATCTTTGGGTCCGAAACAATGGCTCTGGCTATTGCCAAAAGTTGTCTTTGTCCTTGACTAAGGTTGCTTCCCCTTTCGCTCAGCATTGTGGTGTATCCATTTGGCAGTCTCGTTATCCATTGGTCTGCATTGGCTAGTTTTGCTGCCTTTATGCAATCTTCATCGGTTGCCTTAGGATTACCATACCTAATATTCTCCATTACGGTAGTAGCAAAGAGGAAGTTGTCCTGCAGTACAGTGCCTAGCTGTTTACGAAGGCTCGAACGGGTTACTTCCCTGATGTCTACTCCGTCGATGCTTATTTTGCCGCTTTGGATTTCGTAGAATCGACCTAAGATGTTAATCATTGTGGTTTTTCCCGCACCAGTCGGTCCGACTAATGCGATGATTTGACCTGATTTAGCGTGAAAACTCATTTTCTTGAGAACTGGAACACCTGGTACGTAGCTAAAGTTAACATTGTCAAAGATGACTTCGCCTTTTATTTCTCCTATTGATTTGGCATCTAGTTTGTCGTAGATTTCTGGTTTTGTGTCTACGATTTCAAAGATTCTTTCGGCTCCAGCTAGAGCTGATTGCACGCTGTTATATAGTTCTGCTAGTTGCCTTAGAGGTTGAACAAAGTTTCTTGAATAGAAGATGAAGCTTGTAATTATTCCAACAGTAACCGCTCCTTGTAGGGCAAGCCATCCGCCTAATCCAGCAACAACTGCGATGCTGAATGTGCTCATAACATTTACTAGTGGCATTATAAGAAAAGCCCAGCTTGTTGCTGTGATTGCTTTGTTTCTCAAATCGGCGTTTTCTGCGTCAAATGCTGATAGTACTCTTCCTTGGGTTCCAAATGCAGTAACTACTCGTTGACCGCTTATAGTCTCCTCAATTCTCGAGTTAAGCGTACCCATACTTCCCTGTACGCCTCTAAAACCTGCTAGCGTTTTTCGCCCAATCAATATTGTTAT
>CAZQTZ010000132.1:0-6077 GCA_964596465.1 uncultured Candidatus Bathyarchaeia archaeon
TGTCCAGTTTTGATTTCTTTATGCGCCAGCTACATGACAGTTGTAATAAACACTTCGACTGTTTTTGCATCAGTAAAAAAAGCCATATAAGAAACAAAAAATACGAAAACTGGAGAGATTAATCGAATTGACTAAGTTAAAATAATTTCCGCTAGATAATTCCAAGTAAAAAATAAAAAAGGAAGTGGGAATTATTTGCTAATTGTATTAAATTAATTAGTGCTTTTACTATGGTCCCGTAGTTCCTGAGGTTCCTATTGATCCAGGCACATCGGAGTAATTGACATAAGGAGTCTGGGGAACCTTGCATCTTTTGTATTTCTGCGTTAAAGTATTCATGTCCAACTCTATGTTACAACTAGTAACCTGATTGTTGCCAAAATCATAAGTGTGTTCCATTAAATCAAAAAGATTATCACTATCAGTATCCTGCAGGTATTGGATGGGCCCATCATAGACTGTATGAATTACCTTTTCCATAATTTTCGTGTTTGGATTCAGAAGGTTTGTACAGAAATTATTGCCATTTGGATAAGGACATCTAGCAATCCAGCCCTGCCAAGATCCATTGAACGGCCTTCGCGCGAAACAGTAATTTATGCACCACAACTCATGTCCTTTACCTCCACACATTATGCGATGAATCATCACGCCTTGTTGAGGGGTAGCTCCTAGCAGAAGATTTGGAACATTTGTAACTGGAGCCCCAGGTACTGGGCAAGTGCTAAATCCAGATTCATAAACTTGGCACGGATTAACGTTTAAATGACTTGTCCATATTTCGAAAGCACGAGGTCGACGACGTGGATAGGCGACATCTATGATAGGCACAAAGAAAACATTAGGTAAAGTTGTAGGATGAAACGCTCCTTCTCGTGGAGAGAACCCAGAGTATGCAAGCCAGTCAAAGTTTTCACCTATTACACTTTTTGAAGCATAGAAACTAATCGAATTGCCCTCAATTACAATTTTATTTTCTTCTAAAGGCTGAAAATCGTATGTCAGAGTAAGACCTTGATCTGGACGATCAGTTGTTGTCAAGAAAAGCTCACTATTACCGTTGAAGTCGTTATCAATATATATACAAAAACGCGCCATGTGTCGCTCGCGTTGAAGTAACTCACCTATTCGTTCACCAGCTGTTTTTATCTGAAAGATGTAATTCTTCTCTTCAGTTTCTATCTCAACTGAAAGAATGTCTAGAGACTGTGGAATTGTTTCAAGATTACTGTAAAATACATCGAACGTTTGATGAAAAAAAGGATGATAAAGCAGAAAGTCGCAATGTGGATCTCTAACAAATCTTTCTGTTAGTTGCTGTCTGCGTCTAAGTCGCATTTGAAGCATCTCATTAGTACAACCAGACATGTTTTTCCTCCTTTTTTATTGGAATTTCTATTGCGCCCCACCTCGGCGCATCTTACAAATGAACCAGTTCATGATCAGTAAGAAATTAAATTTTTAAATAGAAATAGAAGGTTAGTTAAAATTTGGCAAGCACCCTTCCAAGATATAATCGATAATGAGATATTTATCTTCTTTCATAAGAAACGAAATCTGATTTGTATTTTTTACTATGGTTCAAATAGTTCATAATTTCTTATCTAATTTTCTTCTTTTTTGGTTCTGCTAGTGTTGCATATAGAATTAACCGTTCATTTGTTCTAAAAATATAAACCTTAGTTACACCTAATAGTTTGGGAATCTCCTGAAACACTCGAGATAACAGCAGTAGCCTTAATGGGAGTTGCAGAAAAAGAGCTTATCTGTGAGGAAGAATTCTGCAAGAATCTAATCAAGATTTTAGGTTGGAAATTTTGGGATATGCCTGATTGGAAAAAAATTTGTTAAAAAAGGAGGACATTAATAAAATATTAACTAACCAACTGATCGTAAAATTAAATTTGATTACAAATTAAAAAAATGAAGACTGATAACGAATTTTGGAGACTGCTGCTGAAAATATACAAAACTATTATAAACAAAACCGAACAAATCATAATGTAAGTAATTTTTAGGAGAGAAAAAATGCATATGTATTTTATCAAAAAACCTTTAATTATAATTTTTTTGCTACTTTTGACTGCTGCAACATTTGCGGCTATAGGCAACGCAGATGCGCATTCACCCCCGATTTCAGTTCAAACCTATCCTTACCTAGTTATTACGCCAAACCCAGTAGGAGTAGGCCAAACAGCCTTTATGGTTATGTGGCTTCATGGAGCTCCTCCAACTGCAGCAGGCATAGCAGGTGATAGATGGCGAGATTTTACGCTTGAAATAACAAAACCCGATGGTACCATCGAAACCAGAGGACCCTACATTTCTGACCCCACTGGTTCAACATATGATTTATTCATCCCAACTCAAACGGGTACATACACTGTAGTGTTCAAATATTCAGGGCAAGTGCTCTCACGCAATCATCCTACATCAGGTTTACCCGGATCAGATAGCGTATATATCGGCGATACCTTTCTACCCAGCAGCGTAACTAAAACTCTTATTGTACAAGAAGCTCAAATAGGCAAGGTTGAGGATTATCCTCTTCCGAGTAAATACTGGATTCGCCCAATTGAGGGACAAAATACCGGATGGGCTAACTTAGTCTCGAACTGGTTACGCGGCGCTCAAATTGGAGAACGTGCCAACCTTTTCCAGAAAGATGGTCTTGGACCTAATAGCCCTCATATTATGTGGACAATGCCTATCGAATTAGGAGGCGTAGTTGGCGGTAGTACAGCTATCCCCGGAATAGGATTCTATTCAGGCGGTGCATATGAAGGCAGATTTGCTAATGCGATAGTAATCGCTGGAAGACTCTATTTCCAGATGCCACAGAATCACGCGGGCGGCTCAAGATCCAGCGGTGCAGGATACATCAGTTTAGATTTGCGTACAGGCGAAAAGTTTTGGCTTTCAGAAACAATCGGAGTTCCGTATACCGGAGTCTTTTCAAATGCAGATCGACCTACAATGAAAGGGCAATTATTCAATTATGAATCTATGAATCAGCATGGAGTTGTCGGAGGAACCATCTGGCAAGTCGCTGACACCACCTGGATTGCATATGACGCGTTTACTGGAAATTGGATTTATAACTTGACTAAGGTACCTTCGGGATTTGAAGTTTACACAGATAAAGGCGAAATACTTCGTTATGTTCTCAGCTACAACTCTGCATCTAACTCTGGTTACCTAGCTTTGTGGAATAATACCCAAGACAATGTAGGATTAGCCCTTGAAATAGGCACAGGTAGCGGTGCATATCAATGGAGACCAATGGGTAAAACCGTTGATATGAGTAAAGCATACTCTTGGAATGTAACAGTGCCTAATTTGTCAGGATCATCAGCTCCTGCTATTGTCGCAATCATCCCCGGCGATATAATTCTTGGCAGAAGTAGCACATTTGGGCGATTGATGACTCCTAATCCGTATACATTATGGGCGATAAGTGATAAACCACAAACAAGAGGGCAACTGTTATGGATTAAGAACTATCCAGCTCCTGAAGGCGATAAAAGTAGAGGATTTATTTATGGCAATATGATAGACGCTGAAAATCGTATCTTTATTATGAACGATTTGGAAACGATGGAATTAATAGGCTATAGTCTTGATTCTGGTGAGCAAGTTTGGGGACCGGTTACAGGCGTAGAAAATGACTTCAATTACTACGGAGGCGGTTTTGGTGCAGGTCAACTCGGTTATACTGCCTATGGCAATGTATACATTCAGGGTTACGGAGGAGAACTTATATGCTATTCTGGAGCTGACGGGACTGTTCAATGGAAATATAGTAGAAACAGCGGACTTGAAACCCCTTGGGGTAACTACCCGATTATGATAGCAGCTATTGCTGATGGAAAAGTGTATGCTTTTAACAACGAACACTCACCAAACTACCCACTATACAAGGACTATAGACTTCACTGTATAGATGCTTATTCCGGTCAAGAACTTTGGACCATGATGAGTTGGGTTGGGCAAATAGGCGGAGCTGGAGATTCAACATCAGTTCTAGCTGAAGGCTTCTTTGCATACTACAACTACTATGATGGACAAGTATACTGTGTAGGAAAAGGCCCAAGTATGGTTACCTTATCTGCATCACCAAAAGTGGTGCCTAAGGGTTCAAGTTTAATTATTGAAGGCACAGTCACCGACATATGTTCAGGAGCAAAAAAGATAGTTGATGATGGACTGTTTAGCATTGTTCCAGCCGTTTCCGATGCGAGCATGGGCAGATGGATGGAGTACCTTTATATGCAAAAGCCAATGCCCACAGATGTTACAGGCGTTCAAGTACACTTGACAGCTACCTACCCCAACGGAAATACACAAGACATAGGCTACGTCACGACCGATGTAAATGGAGGCTTCAAGAAGATGTGGACTCCAGTTGATGACGGCGAATACACGATTTCGGCATGCTTTGAAGGTTCTAACTCTTATTGGTCTTCAAGTGCAGTAACTTACATCGGAGTAGGCCAGGCTCAATCAGCTATAACTTCTAGTCCATCTCCTGCACATCAACCTGATACGGGTCTCCCAATTGAGTCACTGCTTATCGGAATTGCAGCCGTAGTCATTATCGTAGTGCTGGTAGTTGCGGCGATATTGATGCGTAAAAGAAAATAGACTGTATACGTCACAAAAACAAACACCCCATTTTTCTTTTTTTCTAAGATGCGCTTAGGCAAAAGGGACTGAGTGGGCTTTGGCATAAACCTATCAAAATAGAAGGATTACCCCTTTCTCCATCTCTCTCAGAATTTTTTATTTTATAGCTTGTCACAGCTCCAGCAAACCTTCCTTTTTTACAACGATTAGAAAAAATACTTTTCAAAATATATTACAAGATGGATTTGATTTGCTTTAGAGTATTTTGTTTTAAAGCATTTTTTATAGTTTTATTAAAAAAATTTCTTCTAGCTTTTAATAAAAAAAAGGTAGAGGTAAAAAAATTAAGCATTTTCATCAAACTGAATTACTGTTGCATAGAAGTATACTCGGTTTTTCCAAGAATATCCTTGATAGAAAAACCAGTAACCAGACTTTTGATGTATATAATGATTTATTCTATCCCCTTTCTTCTTCTCGACTAAAATTTAGGTAATTCTTAAATTTTTTTCTAAATGGTTGGTAAGTTTGGTATTATTGTTTTGAGTTGTTCAATAGCAGGGTGGATTAAATCTAGTATGATATTTGGGAACAAGCCTACAACTATCAATGTTCCAGCTAGAATGAAGATTGGGATAAGTATGCGTTTAGATTCTTTTATTGAGTTTTGGTTTAACGGAGTTTTTCCATACATTATTAGGATTAGTCTAAGTAGATATGCGGTTTGGAGAACACTTGTTAAAACTCCAATAACTGCTAGCCAGCTTAGGTTTGCTTCTATTGCTGCGGTGAAGACTAAATATTTAGCTATGAATCCTCCAAAGGGTGGAACGCCAGAAAATGATAACACCGCCATAACTAAAGCTATACTCACAAGGGGCATTTTTTTGCCTAATCCTGAAAAGTCCTCTAAGCTTTTGAATCCATGGCTGTTCATTACGCCAACGGTCATAAAGCCAAGTGCTGTAGTGATGCCTCCGATTAAAAAGAAGTAAAGGTTACCCATTAAGCCTAATGCAGTTACACTTGATATGGCTACAAGGTTATATCCGATGTCCGCGATGCAGATGTATGTCATCAATCGTTTTACGTTGTTCTGTATTAAAGCGAATAAATTGCCTACAATCATGGTTAATGCTGCCATAGCAGCCAGCATTACTGTCCAATCTATTATAGACGGGAGTAAGACATAGAGGAGTACTCTTATGAGTATGTAATAACTGCCTTGGTCGACAAGTGCTGAGAGAAAAGATGCTGATGATGCTGGAGCCGCCGTATACGCGTCAGGTAACCAGAAATGAAACGGTACAATAGCCGCTTCAATCGCATACCCTGCTGCTATGAAAATAAAAGCGAAAACGAGCAGTTGATTACTACTTAATGCAGATAAAATTTGGCTAATCGCCAAATAGTTCAGGGTTCCAGTTAAACCGTATATAATTGACATTCCG
>CAZQTZ010000133.1:0-6060 GCA_964596465.1 uncultured Candidatus Bathyarchaeia archaeon
TTCCTATAGATGGAATTCCGTTTGTGGATTTCCAAGTTAAATTCAGTTTTAGGGAGACACAAATCAAATGGCAGAAAATAATGCAGTTAACCAATTAATCGTAAAGGGGACTACTACAATTGGCGTCGTCTGTAAAGATGGCGTAATATTAGCTTCAGATACACGCGTAACCATGGGATACTTTGTTGCTCATAAGCAAGGCAAGAAAGTCTATAAAATTGATGAGCACATCGGCATGACTATTGCAGGTTCTGTTGCTGATGCTCAGAAGGTCATTGATATAATTACTGCAAATGCCCAACTTTATAAAATTAATTTGAATCGACCTATGCCAATTGCTTCTGCAGCAAGAATGACTAGTAATTTGCTCTTTAGTGCTCGTGGTCTTATGGCTCAAGTTCTTGTTGGCGGAGTTGATGACACAGGTCCGCATGTATTTAACTTGGATCCATTTGGGAGTCTAGTTGAAGATAAGATGACTTCTACTGGTTCAGGTTCGCCCTTAGCGATTGGTGTATTAGAAGATAAATTTAAAGAGGGTATGACTGTTGAACAGGCCTTGCCAGTAGTAGCAAGAGCAGTTAACGCCGCTATGAAGCGCGATGTTGCAAGTGGTAACAATTACAACATTATTATTATAGATAGTAAAGGATATCGTGAATTAACAGACGCAGAGAAAAAGGAGCTTTTAGCAAAGGAAGTTAAATAAAATTGGCTAGAATACAACAGGACAAAGATAAGGTCGAAATAAGCCAATATATTCTTCAAAAGGTGCCCAAAGAAGCAGAGGTCACTCGTATCGAATATGAAGGACCTATGTTATCGGTTTATACTAAGAAACCCGAAATTCTTGTAGAGCAGAGCGGAATAATTGCGGAAATTGTTGGTGTAATTCGTAAACGCATAGTTATTAGACCAGATCCCTCCGTAAGGCTTCCTGAGGTTGAAGCTGAAAAAATAACTCGTGAACTCATCGCTAAAGAGGCCGAAATAACAGACATAACCTTTGATCCTAGCCTTGGTGAAATAATAATCGAGACCAAGAAACCTGGTTTGGTTATCGGTCGAAACGGCATTGTTCTGCAAGAAATCATAAAGAAAACTAAATGGCGCCCTCATGTCTTACGAAGTCCACCGATAAAATCAAAAATTATCACTAATATGCGTCATTATCTACATTCTGAAAGCCAAGAGCGTGAACGCATCTTGCGTACAATCGGTGAACGAATTTTCCGACCTAAAACTTACGATGTAGGTGATGTTCGATTAACAGTCTTAGGTGGCGCCCAAGAAGTCGGTCGTTCAGCCTTCTTGCTTAAGACCCGTGAAAGTAGTGTTCTGCTTGATTGCGGTATTAATCCTGGTTCACAAAGACCTTTTGAGTCATTTCCCCGTTTCGATTCTCCAGAATTTCAAATTGACAGTTTAGACGCAGTAGTTATCACTCATGCTCACCTTGATCACTGTGGTTTAACTCCGTTTCTTTTCAAGTATGGTTACGATGGACCAGTATACTGCTCAGCGCCTACTTCGAATTTGATGACAATGCTTCAGTTGGATTATCTGGATGTAGCGGGTAAGCAAGGAGTAACTCCCTTTTACGATCAGAAAGATGTTCGTGAATGTGTCTTGCATACAATACCTCTGCGTTATGGCGTTGTTACTGATATCGCTCCTGACATCCGTTTAACGCTTCATAATTCAGGTCACATTTTAGGTGCATCACTAGCGCATCTACACATTGGTGAGGGATTATACAACATCGTCTATACAGGTGATTACAAATTCTCCCGAACCATGCTGCTTGAAGCTGCCGCAAACGAATTTCCCAGAGTAGAAACTATAATCAGTGAAAGCACTTACGGCGGACCAGATGATGTTATGCCTAGCAGAGTCGAATCCGAAGAACGTTTGACTCGCATAATTAATGAAACTCTGGAACGCAAGGGTAAAGTCATAATTCCTGTGCCCGCAGTGGGAAGAGCGCAAGAAATCATGCTCATCATTGATGGTTACATGAAGCGGGGTTTGATGAAAGAAGCACCCGTGTTCATAGAGGGTATGATTAGTGAAGCTACTGCAATCCATACTGCCTATCCTGAATACTTAGGTAGAGAAGTTCGTCACAGTATTCTGCATGAAGAAATTAATCCCTTCAAATCTGATTACTTTACAATAGTTGAGCACCCTAGCGTACGTCAGAACATCATTCAAGGTGATCCATGTATAGTACTAGCGACATCAGGTATGCTCGAAGGTGGACCTGTAATCGAATACTTCAAGAACTGGGCAGAAGATGAGAATAACACAATAATTTTTGTCTCTTATCAAATTGAAGGCACAATGGGTAGACGCGTACAAAAAGGCATCAGCGAAGTAACTATGATGGATAATGAAGGAAAAATGGCAGTTGTTCAACGTAAACTTCGTGTAGAATCAATTGAAGGCTTTTCTGGGCACAGCGATAGAAGGCAGCTAGTTAGCTATCTAACTAACCTTACCCCAAAACCTGAAAAAATCTTTCTCTGCCACGGCGAAAAATCAAAAATTATCAATCTAGCCAACTACATTGATAATAAAGCTGGAATCAATACCGTTGTTCCAGCGGTTCTAGAAACCTTTAGGCTGCTGTAGGGAGCGGTTCATTCTGCACTGGCGTTTTTTCTCGCCAGATTCTAATCTCTTTTGGACAAATTACTATCCTTTCTTCACCTAATCTAGCTATATCTCCGCCGATACTTTCAGTGAAGGAAAAAAGTTCATTGACTGCAGTTTTAACATCTTCTATACTCTTATTCGCAAGAGGAGTTATCCTTAAGATAATGATATTTCCATTTTTCACTTCATTTTTTACTCCCTCTAAATCTGATAGGTCTCGAAGAGGCATAGCCCTTAAGTATGCTTTTTCTGGGTTATCTTTAACCTCAGTTGATGTAGTTGTTGTTGGTTGCGTTGTCTGATCCAGAGTAATATCTGACTTTTCTTCCATTTTTGGTTCCTCTGCTTTCTTTGATTTGCGAAATATTTGAAAGAACGGCAAACCGCTCATCTCTAGATGCTAGCTATATAGTGTTTTAGCAGTTAAGCATTTCTTTATTTTGTGCATCAAATCAGAAGTGGAGATATGAATCGACTGGATAATTTTGCTGTAAAAACTAGCTGGGCTGAAAAACTCTGCCATATTTTGCTCTTTTATAAGTTGAAGATATAATCAGGGTTAAAAAATTATTAATCATAATGAAATGCCAAAAATGGTGTCTGCTGTTTTATTTTTTGATTTTTTATTTGAAAATTCATTTTTATGATAAATATTACCTGTTTTATCGAAAAACAATTATACGATTAACTACATCAAACATTACGGAGGGCATTGGAGGGAAATGGCGGCGCAAAGTGTTTTGAAAGAGATGGAGGTCCGTCTTGAGCGTATTGAGCCTTTACCTGCAGTATATATTCATTCATCCGGAATTAGTTCGGAACAAGACGCGGCTAAGAGCATAATGGAGTGGGCCAGTATCAACGGACTAATAGGGCGAAAAGAGGTTCGTCTATTCGGCAGAACCACATACCCCATAGATAAATCTAAACCACATGGATATGAATGCTACTTGACAATAGGCGACTATAAACCTGACTCCGTAGATATCCAAGAACGAAAAATGCCTAGTGGATTATACGCTGTGCTTAGATTTAAAGACCCTAGAAATTTGGATTTTGCTTGGAAAAAACTTTGGAATTGGATTGAAGAAAGCGGTTATGAATATGCCGGCTGGAAAAAAGAGGAACATGGTTGGGTTAATGGATTAGAGGAGCATGTAAACTGGCAGGATCAAAAACCTCCTACTGAATGGATCTTCGATTTATGGGTAGAATTAAAAGAATAATTCCCATAAATATCTCTGTTATTAGAAAAATCAACTCAGAAAAAAAGTATTCACTTTTTTATTACTCTGAAAACTAATTCTTTATTGCAAAAAAGTAATAGAAAAAAAATGCTTAAAAACGAATTTACTTTAGTCTGCGAAATTAGAATCGACGTGGTGGTCTTCGTTTAGAGTAACACTCACGACAGTAGACTGGCCTTGTGCCGTCTGGCTTGAATGGAACTTCGCATTCCTTTCCGCAGTCAGCGCAAGTTGCCTTATGGGTCTCTTTTTTATACATTTAATTTTCAACTCCTTCTACTACAGATTTGTGCAAAAAGAAGTTTTTGCACGTTGTCTCTATATCTGTATCAACGTTTAAATTTATCCATTATTAAAGATGCCTCAAAAATCGGTTAATGTAAAAAATGAAAACTGAGATAAGGAGAGCAGTTTTCTACTTTCTGTGTCTTCTTATGCGTTCTTGTTTTTGAGATTTCATTCTCCAATCTCTTTTTCTCTGCGTTTGTACAGATAGCCTATCATGTCTTCGTTCAGACATGACATCCCCTCTATAGCGTGCTACGTTTTGGTAGAATTCTTCTGTACTGATTTTATTTTCTTTCAGATTCTCGATAATTCTATTTATATCTCTTTTTTCTTCAATTCCTTTTATATTATCAAAAATCTCCGAGTAAACAAGATACGCGGCATGGAATTGAAAATTCGAGAGGTCATCAATCTGCAATTTTTCAGGTAAGGGGTCTTGATTATTAGATGGTTGTTCGGTCATTTTAATTCAATCTTCTTGAACAGCTAAGAAAATACATCTAACTCATTTATAACTTTATATTCGTATTTTTAGAAATTTGATAGGAATCATTCTGGCCCGCTTACTGAACCGTGTTCTAATCTAGCATGAACTTTACGGAACTCTTCATAATGCTCGTTTTTTGATGATCCATATGTCTTCAGGTGAATTTTTAGATCAGTTTCGTTACAAAAGCAACATGTGCAGTGGGGACATTTTATCAAGTCATTGTTGTTGGTTTTCTCAATTTTTTCTTTTTCCAAAACAGATTCCTACTGTTCATATAACTTGTTTTTGAACACTCTCCTGATGCGAGATTAGATTAATAAATCTGCGGTTAACTAAAACGTAGCTGGAACTTTTTTAATCGCGTCGGACTTTGATTAGTAATGATATGTCAGGCTGCATTTTTTAATATCATGTTTCTGATGGAAATAGCAAAATACACATATTAGAGTAAACTGTTTCAGGCAGTATGTTTGGGGCTTTCAATGAGGGACAAACTTAATGTTAAGGGCATTTTTTTCGATTTAGATGGCACATTATTAGATACTAAAGATGCTTATGTTGAGGCGGCGAAGACCGCTTTTATGACTACTGGGCAACAGGTTCCTGAGGATTCAGTGGCATTAGAAATTCCAAAGCGATTAGAGCAAAGGTTGCCTTTTGATGATCTTGTAAAAATCGACAAACAAGTTTTCCTAAATGTATTCTTAAGGACCTTTTATGAAATCAGCCAACTTAAAAGCAAACCAATTATGGGGGCTATTAATACTCTAGACTTGCTTTCAAAGAGAGCAAAATTATCAATAATTACAATGCGTTATGCACCTAAAGAGACCATAATCAACGAGTTAGATAATTTTGGTTTGTCAAAATATTTTACTCATGTTGTTACTGCTATGGATACTCATAAGCCTAAACCATCTCCAGAGGGGCTAATTAAGGCTGTTTCAGTTATGGGTGTTCAGATGAGTGCCTGCGTAATAGTTGGTGATTCAATAATTGACATCAAAGCAGGAGTCGCTGCTGGCGCAAAAACAGTAGGTGTATTATCTGGGCTTTACTCTCATGAAGAACTCTTGAAGGAAAATCCTGATTTTATCCTGAATAATTTGACAGAATTGCCGGATTTCATTCAATAAGCCTTTTTTCGTTAAATAAATATATCTGAAATCGGAATATTGCCAAAAATTGCCTAAACCAGTTATATGCGCATGCTTAAATAAAGTTTAATAAAAGCCTCAGTCCCATAAATAGAATGGAGAAGGCTTGAGAGCGGGATTGGACAATATGAACTTTGTTGAAGTAATGTTAACGGAGAAATTAAAGGAAGCAGCCCCAGCCTTAGATATAATGGGTTCTGACCGAAAAGTTCTTCAAGCC
>CAZQTZ010000134.1:0-5987 GCA_964596465.1 uncultured Candidatus Bathyarchaeia archaeon
AAAGAAATTTTTGGTGGGGAGCGCCGGATTTGAACCGACGACCTTTACCCAAGAATGAGTCATGCTCATTCTTTACGGGTATCTCAATGACTGCTCCAAAGCTTCGTCATACCCTCGAAAGGGTCAGCATACCCGTTAATGTTATGCCTCTGGAGCCCGTCGTCATACCTGTCTAGACTAGCTCCCCAACCAAACATTCCAATAAACCCCAACTCAAATATTTAAACATCTCCAAAAGGAACTAAAAATCATAAAACGAATCTTATGCGAGTTAATATTTGGTATCTGAACAAGAAAAAACAAAAAATTGTTGTTTATATTCCAAATGTAGTTCCAAACGCCATTAAGGCTGGAGAGAACCAAAAGAGATAAAAAATTTTAATCATTCGGGGAAGAACCTCAAGAGCTGGAATTATTGCTGTCTCTACATAATAATTACTAATCAAGACTATAATTTTCTCCTTTGATGTTTTTTCTTTCTTCTATCCTTTTTAGATTAAAGCATCTATTCAATTAAGAATGCGCAATTTAAGTGTATTTGAAAACAAATACACAGATTGTTATTGCTAGACGATAGAAAATTCTTTGTATAATTAATGTAATGAAGAATAGATAATCAATTTTTTTTTAAAGCTTAAAAATAAATCTAGTATAATAAGCTAACGAGGAATTAGTAATGGACTATATTTCTTTGTTAATACAAATTGTCGTTGCAGCCGTCGTTCTGGCTCCAGTGCTCTGGTTTGTCGGGAAATGGTTTGTAGGAAAAGACAAGGCGAAATTCACTGATGCGGTATGGATTGGCGTTTTAGGCGTAGTGATCGGTGCGGTGATAGGTTTCTTCCTTACCGGATGGGTTGGAACAGTCCTTGGAACAATAATTATGATAGTGGTATGGCTGTCGCTAATTAGGCACTTCTTTGATTGTGGATTACTTAAAGCCCTATTGATAGCAATAATCGCTGGTATAATCTACTGGGTAATTTCCATAATATTATCGGCAATACTAGTGGCAATAGGCCTTTCAGCGCTACCATCTATGTGGTAGGTTCTAAAAAATTCCCCTTTCTTTTTTTTTAAAAAAAACTAAGCAAAAATAAAATTATTTATTATTTCTTCTTGTTTGCTTGCTTAGCACAACTGTCGCTGCAATATTTTTTCTTGGCATCAAATGTCATATACACTTTTTTACAAACTGGGCATTTTTTCTCCATTTTAATCCCTCTTATTATTATCTCAATATGTAGATATAGGCAAAAACCTTTCTATCTTATTTGATCAAAAATTATTGAATTTAACTTTAGTAAGCATAGAATTGAGGATACTTGTTGAATACTATAACTCCCCAAAGGTTAACAATTACCCCCAAGATGATAAGTAATTTATGATACCATCTAATTTTTTCCCCTATCCCTTTTAATGTGAGTATATAGAGAAACGGGTAAAAATCAACTGCATAACGATATCCAAATCCCCAGCCTGATAAACCCTTTGTGAATATGATTATCGCAATCAAGATTATTGCTAACCAAGCCAATCCTGTTATGGAATCCTTTATTTTTGATTTTATTGAAAAAATAAATGCAGGCGTAGTGAACCAAATCGCCAATCCTCTCATTGGTATTATCATATATGGCGCTGTTGAGGTGAAGTTCGGCAGACCAAATAGGAACGGCACCAAATTCTGTGGGATATATGAAAGATTGAATAAGCCAAGATTAAACCAGGGCTCATTTAGAATACCGGGGATCATCCAATATGCTACATCAAACGGTGTACCGAATCTGACATAATTGTAAATCATGTCTAATGCCACAAAAATACCTGCGCCTATCGCCAATTTTATCAATGATGGAAATGCCATTTGAAATTTTGCTTTCCAGTTCTTATGGGGTTGACGAGAAATAATTAACCCTGCAAAGAAAAATATGCCTAAAATCGTAGGTAATCTACACCAAAAAGAAGCGCCAACCAATAAACCCATAATGATTGGTCGCGATTTATTGTATGCTTCATGAATTGCCCATAACAGAAAGAAAACGGATGTTACTTGAGCAATAAACCATACTGATCCCGTGCTTGCAAGACACCAAAAAATTGAGCCGAACCCTAACATTATAGCAGCCCAAATATGCTTACTTTGATTTTTATTTGCTGAGCCTTCCGCTTTTGTGGTTATATCTTTTGCCACGATATATGCCATAACAACAGTTACGCTTCCAATAAACACTGAAATTAAAGTTTGATTTGTTTCTAACCCAAAAATCGCAACCAGAGGCATCATTAGAACAGCCGGCAGAGGCGGATAAACTACATAATAGCCTGAACCTGATGGATTTGGAACAAGTTCATTTAGCCAAGATGGGTTCTCAGTTAAGTAAAGTCTTCCCTGTAAAAATGCATCCGATAACCTAACATAATAATTATAATAAGTAGGATGCCCTTCACCAGTCGCCCAATATGTTATAAAAGTAAAGCTGAAGAGAAGCAGACAAACAACTAAGGTCTTCTTAAGCTGTGAGTCAAATCTAATATGCATTATTTTTGCTTCTCCGAATAAAAATACACATTTAGTCCTTTACTTATTATTTTCCCAAAATCTGATTTGTCTTTTTCTCTTTCAGTTGCTAATTTAGAAACAAACCATAATTTAAAGAAAGAGGATATACCTGTTTCAAAAAAAAATTTGCCTTTGGTTATCAGGATTAAAAATTTTAAAAAACAGAAAAAGAGATTATGGTTTAGGTAACTTCAGAGAGCGAAATCTTTAGGGCTTTCGCAACTCCTTTCCCATAATCAGGGTCTGCTTTTAGGCAGTTTTTGATATGTCTTATCTTGATTTCCTTTGGAGCGTCTCCCATTGCGCGGGCAGTATTTCCAAATAAGGCTTCCTTTTGAGCGGGATTCATTAACCTGAAGAGTTTTCCTGGTTGTGTATAGTAGTCATTATCATCTTCTCTGAAGTTCCATTGGTATGCTGCTCCGTAAAGATCAAGCGGTGGATCTTTAAATTCTGGTTGTTCCTGCCATTCGCCGTAACTATTAGGTTCATATCCGATTGTGCTTCCTGCGTTATTATTAACTCTCATTTGACCATCTCGATGATAGCTGTTTACTGGGCATCGAGGGGCATTCACAGGTATTTGATGATGGTTTACGCCAAGTCTGTAACGTTGAGCATCGCCGTAGGAGAATAATCTGCCCTGAAGCATTTTATCTGGAGAAAAGCTTATTCCCGGTACTACATTTGCAGGGTTGAATGCTGCTTGTTCAACTTCAGCGAAGTAATTTTCAGGATTTCTGTTTAGTTCAAAATAGCCTATCTCAATCAATGGGAATTCTCCATGATACCAAACCTTAGTTAAATCAAATGGATTGTAGGGCATCTTTTTTGCCTGCTCTTCAGTCATTACTTGAATAAACATTTTCCATCGAGGGAATTCGCCTTGTTCAATGCTATTGTACAGGTCACGTTGATGGCTTTCTCTATCTTTAGCTACAATAGATTCAGCTTCTGCGTCTGTTAGGTTTTTGATTCCTTGTTGAGTGACGAAATGGAATTTTACCCAAACTCGTTTATTTTTAGAGTTAATCATGCTAAAAGTGTGGCTGCCAAAACCATGCATATGTCTGTAGGATAATGGAATACCTCTTTCACTCATGGTAATCGTAACTTGGTGGAGCGCTTCGGGAAGTGAAGACCAAAAATCCCAATTGTTTTTTGCGCTTCTCATGTTGTTTCGGGGATCTCGTTTAATTGCGTGATTTAGGTCAGGGAACTTTAACGGGTCACGTAGAAAGAATACTGGTGTGTTGTTTCCAACCAAGTCCCAGTTGCCTTCTTCTGTATAGAATTTTAATGCGAAACCACGGATATCACGTTCAGCGTCAGCGGCACCACGCTCTCCAGCAACTGTTGAGAAACGAGCAAACATCTCTGTTTTTTTGCCGATTTTTGAAAAGATTTTTGCTTTAGTGTATTTTGTTATGTCATGGGTTACAGTGAAAGTTCCATAAGCTCCGGAGCCTTTGGCATGCATTCTTCTTTCTGGGATGACTTCTCGGTCAAAATGAGCTAATTTTTCAAGAAACCAAACATCCTGCAGGAGCATTGGACCACGTGGACCAGCGGTCAAAGCGTTTTGGTTGTCGGGAACGGGTGCGCCAGCAACTGAGGTTAATTTTTTTTTAGTTTTTTTGCTCATAATTTCGCCTCATTTCTGAGTTTAGAACTGAATTATAATCAGTAATCATTATTATTTAAGTTTTTTTATTTATTAGAAAACATTTTAATTAAACTTCATCTAATTAATGTTTATGAATGATCAGCAGCTCATAACCCTCTTGCACGCTAAAGGTTTCAAGGTTACCCCCCAAAGACTAGCGATATGCAGAATTATGCTTTCAAACAAAGAACACCCGACAGCAGAGCAAATATACGAACAAATAAAAAAACAGTATCCGACAATAAGTCTAGCAACGGTTTACCAAACATTACATATGCTAACAAAAATTGGTTTAGTGCAAGAGATAGGCATCAGCAATGGTGTTTCTATTTACGATCCAAATAACCTGCCTCATATCAATATAATATGTGTCAATTGTGGAAAAATATACGACTACGAATCTAACAACGTAAAAGAATTACTATCACAAATTAATCAAGAATTAAAAAATCCTATAATTAAACAAAATCTTCAGATATACACATTCTGTAATAATTGTCCCCCAAAACAAGATGCCTAACCTTAATTACCAAAAACCTGAGTCAATTTAATTTTTTCACATTAATTTTTAACTTTCTCTAATTATTATGTTTAGAGTGGTAAAAAAAATCAATCACAATTAAAGACACAATAGCTATAGCAAAAATAAATTAACAGTAGAAACAATTTTTTTGAAAGATTATTCATGCTGATGAGCCAAAATCCGTAAGTGCTCTTTGGGCTTTCTGCTTGATAGATATTGAGTATGTGATTTTTGTTCCTTCAACTTGAGCTAAAGGATTAATTTCGTGATTTGAATAGTTATTTTCATTCAAAATATGTTTCACCTTAAAATTACGTATAACTAACGCGTCTGAAAGTAAGGAGCGATGACATCGCCAAGGTAAAGCTTCAGCGCACATGATTACTAAGCAATTTTCTTTTGCTAGAGCTACAAGTCTAAGTAGATTTTCTTTAAAAAGTCTGGTTTCCATATAATCAGCATAACCTCGGAATGATTTATTTTCCAAGGCTGAATTAACCGAATCTGTTTGAGGTCTGCGAAGTCCACCGAGTTCAGGCATATGAATATATTTTATGCCTTCCGCTTTGAGTGCTTCAAAAAGAGGTGTTTTGTTGAATTGATTATTATGTTTTGAATGGGGAATAGCTCGTACATCAATAACTATGTTAATTTTGGATGTTTTTATTAATTGAAGAAATTCGTCTAAGGTTCTGGTTGAATGCCCAATGGTATAAATTATTATTTCATTTATCCCACTCAAGCAATTCAACTCCTCAATTGTTCCATTGTTAAATGAAATATATTAAATAATAATCAAGAACCAGAGTATAAAATAAAGTAATGAATTTTATTTATCTATTTTTTAGAACTATAACAGGGTTTCTTAAACGAAAAAGCTATGAACTTAAATTGGTAATTATGAATTAGAGTGTGCAAATGTTTTGATAAAAAAAATTCTTGTTGCCGTTGATGGTACTGAATCTGGAAATAAGGCGTTAGATTTCGGCTTGGATTTAGCTGAAAAATATACTGCTTCAGTAGTAATTTTAAATGTTCTTGATATTCCAGTTTATGGCATTTTAAGTAATTCTATGACCACTCCTTCTTCGAGCTCTTTACTTTTTTTAAATGATCTCCGAAGAGTGCATACCAATCTATTAGATAAAGCAAGTGAATATGCTATGTCAGTTAAGCCGAAGCTGAAAGTTAAAACTGAGCTACGCGAAGGAAGTCCGCCTGATCAGATTGTTTTAATG
>CAZQTZ010000135.1:0-4972 GCA_964596465.1 uncultured Candidatus Bathyarchaeia archaeon
TAGTAAATCCGATGCGTTTGGGTGGTCTTTTTTAACAAATTGCGGCCAGTCAATAATTAGCACGTGCATATCAGGCTTCACAATGATGTTGTAATCGCTCAAATCAGCATGTACCACTCCTGCTTCCAAGTATGCTTTTTTTACGTTAGCTAAAATCTCATTTAGCACTTCGGTGGGGTCTTCCAGTTCTTTCCATTTTGAAAGTTCTGCGCCCTCTATCATCCCCATTACTATTGCATGGCGATTTTGGCTAATTGGTTCTGGTACTGCAACTTTATGTCCATAAACAAGCTGTAGCGCTTGAAACTCTTTTTCTGCTGCTAATCGTGATTGGAATAGCCAACCTGCATGGTCAAGCATGTATCCTCTGGTGCGTCTTGTTTGTCGGAAACTTATTCGCCCTAGTCTATGAAACTTTACTGCTACCCGGGTACCTTTTGGATCTAAAGCGTCGAAGACGTCTGCTTCTTTGCCTACTCCTAAGGGTTTTCCGAAAGCTTCTAAGACTCCTGCTTTAACAAAAGCATTTATCGCTAAACAATCGTAACCTGTAAAATTGATTGTATATCCGATATATGCTCCCTGCATTCTTCTGATTAAGCTTAGTTTGCAGAGTTTATTCAAGGTAAAATCAATTCGTTCCATGGGGACCTTAGCATATTTTTGAATTTGTTCTTTAGGGACAAATTCTCTTTTGCTCATCGCCGTTTCGATTATTTGCAATACTCGCAGGTCCTCGATTTCTAATTTTCGAAAAGTTTGAACAGCAATTTCCGCGGATGACATAATAATTATACCTTATGCTTATACTCTTAATAAGAGTAAAAGGTCTTCATTTGGAGTTTAACTTATATTCCAGTTTCTCTCTACTGCTTCTTGACCATAATCTAAAACATAGTATACGATGTTAGAGTTAGGTTTCAGTAATGTCAGTTGATCAAGAAAAAATTTCTAGGGTTCTTTCAGTGCTTTCGCACAAGATAAGAAGAGGTATCCTTATCCTTCTTGACGAAAAAGGCGAAAGTAGCTTTACTGAACTAATGAACGCTTTAGATATTGATACTGGCAAATTGAGTTTTCATATAAGGAACCTGAGTCCTTTTATTGAGCAGACCGAGAATTCAAGATACAAACTTAGTCGTGTCGGTGAAGATGCGGTTAGAGTTATTCGCGATGTTGAATCTTGGGCTGAGGTTGCAGATATTGATAGAAAAACATCTGAGCTTTGTTTAGCATCCTATAGACGACGAATATACGCGTTTTTAATTGACTTTGGAATAATGCTCCCAATTACAAGTGCACTATTGATTGAACCCTTTCTGGTATTATTCTCTGCAAATCTAACGATAATTCTAAATATTATATTTTTAGCGTTAGGCGCTTTATGGATTTATTCTACGCTTTTGGAAGGTTTCAGTGGCCAGAGCCTAGGAAAAAAAATAATCGGGCTCAGAGTCGTAAAAATTAACGGAAAAAAGATGGACTATGAGCACGCTGCAGTTAGAAACTTCGGGAAACTTCTTCTCCCATTCGATTTATTGATTGGCTATGGACTTAAAGATCCTCGGTTTAAGAGGTACTTTGATAAATTTGCCGGTACTACTGTAACTGAATTACGTCAGCAAACAAATTAATTTCGATATTTTTCGTTTGATTTTATACTTCGATTATTTCGGCTGCCTTAATGGCGTTTTCTACCATTGTTGTGATTTCAAGGTTTTCTTCTGCTTCTTTGATTGCGCTAAGTTTGGCTTGCGTTGAGGGCATCGAGGGTACCGCGCTGCATCCAGTTGACTTTATTGTTGTAGTTTCTAAAGTACCGATTTTCTTAGCCATGGCTTCGGTTTCTATCTTATCAAAGCCGAGTAGAGGTCGATGGATGGGGTAGTTTGTTGCTGCTTCATCGATGGCAAACAGATTATGCATAGTTTGACTTGCCTGCTCGCCTATGGCTTCTCCTGTGACTATTCCGTAGGCCTTTTCGTTTTCAGCTATTCGTTGTGCGATGCGGTACATCAATCGTTTGCACAATAGGCAAGTGAATCGAGCGGGGGTTTTCTGCTGAATCAGCTTCATGTTTTCCCCATTAGGTATAATGTACATTTTTCTAATGTAACCTGAACTCCAATCCTTGAGCTTTTTTGCGTTACGTATAGCTTTTTCTTTTTCTATTTCATCAGTGAACGGCCAATTATCTACATACATCAGAATAGGCGGACAACCGCGTTTCATGGTTAACCAGCAAGCAACAGGAGAATCCATTCCGCCGCTAAGAAGACACACGGTTCTTGCTTGAGTGCCCAACGGAAAACCTCCTGCACCTTGTAAAGTCTGGGCGTAAATGTATGCTTCTTGATCGCGCACTTCAACTGTTAAAGTAATCTGAGGGTTAGTCAAATTCACTTTTAGGTTGCGATTCTGAAATTCATCCAGAACTTTTTCCCCTATGATACGACAAACCTCTATACTGCTGTAGGGTTGAGTTCCCACTCGATGGCACTTTACAGCAAAGGTGACATTATTCTGAATGGCGCTCTCTACTACTTTAAGAGCTGCTTCTGTGAGAATTTTTATGTCTGAAGTTGTTTTTTTAGCTGGGGAAACACTTGATATACCAAAAACCTTAGTTAAAGCCTGTGAAGTTTCCTTTGGCGTTTCGGTTTCTAGATATATTCTTCCTCGTAACTGTTCAATCGAAATGGGTTTAAGGTTCTGATTTTTAAGAGTGTGCTTAAGGTTTTGTAGAACCTGTTTTTCATAGGTTCGTCTTGTCCATTTGCCTTTAATGCCGATTTCTCCGCTAAAACGGATAATGATGTAGTCGGATTTCACTTCTTGAGCCAAATTTACGCACAACAATCAAGAACGAGGTGCAATGCAAATTTAACAGTTATGCCTATTTTTCTAAAGCACGAAAATTCAAGAATAAAAAGTAAAAAATTGACGCTTATGTGCTATGCTGTATTGCCTAATGCGTCAATATCTATTGTTAAGAACCAATCGACTAAGGCACTTTCATTTTGTGTTTTTATTTGGCGTTTGGCTTTTTTCATATCAGTTAATCCCATAGCATTCTTTGTGCTTTCTTTATGGTTTAATAATTTGTACGTCTTTTTTCTAAACAACAAAACAATGGAAATATTATTTTAAACAAATTCAAATTGTCTATTATAAGCGAAATGTCTATATTTGTAGATGAAAATTTCTTTTCACCAGACCATTTGCGGGCCCGTAGCTCAGTCAGGCCAGAGCGGCGGACTCTTAATCCGTAGGCCGCGGGTTCAATTCCCGTCGGGCCCGCTTTTCTATGCACGAATTGCTCTCTACTTTTTCTTGGTGTATTTTTTCATACTAAAAAAAGAAAAATGGATATTTTTTGTTGTTGTTTTTTTATTTGCGTTTTCGAAGCACTAAGGCGGCAGTGATAACTGCTAATATAATGATGACTGCTGCTCCTGCGATGAGTAAGGTTTCGGTTGGTGGGTTACCTTCTGGTTGTGGAGCTACGGTTGGAGATGCTGGAGTAGTAGTTAATGTTGGGGTAGTTGTTTGTGTGGGTGCTGTTGTTTGAGGTGGGGTTGATGTGGGTATAGGTGCTTTATCTGCTGCTTCTACTACTACATAAGTTGTGGCTTCAGAGCTGTAGTAAGAGTTTGTTCCTTCAAATATCGCTTTTATGTGATAGGTACCTGCTGTTCTAGGTGTCCATGCAATCCCATATCTTCCAGTTGTGTCTGTAGTTGTTACACCAATGTTTTCCACATTTCCATTTGAGTTCGTTGCGGCTAGTTTAACGTTGACCCCGGTTGTGTTGGTTGGTTTTGGCTGTTGCATGTAAATGTATGCCATCCAAGCATCCATGCTTTCATCTGAAACTGCTGCTGTTCCAGCTGCGGGAACTCCAATGGCGGTTTTTCCTGGTGATTGATCGGTTACAGTGCCTCTAAGCATTAAAGCTGAGCCTAATGGGACGCTTGTAGTGGGGGCATCGACTGTAGTTGCACTTAATCCTTTACCGTAACAATAGATTTGGTTATCATAACCTGCATACCCTACTAGTTTTCCGCCAGATATTGCAATGGAGGTGAAGAATCCGGGCATTTTCCATAGTAATTCGCCTGTTTGAACGTCTATGCAGTATAGTTTATAACCTCTTAGCATTGGTGTGTTTGGGGTATGTTCAGTTACGCCAAAATACACTTTATTGTCAGCAATCGTTACGCCACCAAAAGTGGGCCATGTTCCATAAGGTGTCATCAGTCCGCTACTACCTTGATCAAAGGTCCATAGGTGTTGTCCTGTTTGCAAATCAAAAGCAACCACGCATCCTGAATATCCTGTTGTGAATAGTTTTCCGTAAGCTATTTGTCCTGACCAATCGTAGACTGAGTAGTCATCTTTGGTATATGTATTAAGGGATTGTGTTGCCCATTTCTCTTGGCCTGTTTTTATATCAATAACGTGCCATTGCATGGTCTCTTTTTGGAAGAATGCATAAGCGCCTTCGCCTTTTGCTTGCGTAAAAGTTAATAGTCCTGGACCAGTAGGTCCGCCTGCTCCCCAGCCAACATTTGTCCAATTTTTGACCCATAATTGAGCTCCGGTTTTGACATCGTATCCTACATGCACAAATGTCGGAGTCAAGCCATAACCAGTTATTGTTGCTTGAGCAACTATTACCCCATTACTATAATCTGTTAATTGTATTGATTGTGATCCGGGGACATCTGGTACAGTTATATTTAGTTGTATGCCGTCTGCCCAGTTACGTTCCTTAGTTGCCCAGGGTTTGTAGGTTGCAGATGTTTCTCGCGGGTCTACAGGAATCACTGCTTTTGTTGAGTTCCACATAGTCATTGTGTTAGTAGCTCCACTTAGAGAATATACTAAAAATTCGCCATTAGGACCAAATACTGGACTTAATCCGCCACTAGCGTTTCTGAAAGTGGTTAACAGATCTCCAGTGAAGGCG
>CAZQTZ010000135.1:4982-5972 GCA_964596465.1 uncultured Candidatus Bathyarchaeia archaeon
TTTGCCAAGATGTGCCTGTCACTGTCCATAGGTACGCGTTTGTTCCAGATTGGAAGCCTGAGTCAAATCTTAGTATTTGAGTAGCCGTTATTTGAGGCATAGTATCGTTACGCCAAATTTCTTCTCCAGTAGTCATATCAACACAGATTACCCCTGGAGGCACGTTTGCAGCAAACATGCCTGGTCCTGTCCATTTATTGTAGTATAGTCTTCCGCTGATAATTTTTGGGGCAAATTTGTTTTCGTAAAGTAATCCAGTGTACCAGTTTATACCCCATCCTGCTTCGCCGGATATTCCTCCGAAAGTTAATTGTTTGGTCCATAGAATATGTGAGGTATCTGGTGCTTTGGTGAAGTATGCGGGGCTTCCTGCTCCAATCCAGTTACCTGCAATTTTGTACCAGTCTCGGTTTTCAGCACTTATTGGATATGACCAGTAACCTGTTGGTAATTGTGTTTCAGGCCATGCCTGAATCTGTTCTTGTTGTACCGTTAGCTCTACAGTGCGGCTTTTACTTGTTTGCCACGTGTATACTCCTCTTGGCATTGAACCGCTGGTTATGTTTATTGTTGCTTCAATAAAGGTGGCTTGAAATTTGTACACCCCGGTCAATGTGGGTGTATATGTAATGAAACATCCCCCTACGGGGTCTGATTCAAATGGTCCTTGGTTTTGCGTAGTTCCATCTGGTTTAGTAATGCTAAGAGTGAAGTTCCAACCATAGTAATAATTGGTATAGATTTGTGGTGGTGTGTTATCGAGCCAGAACATGATATTGACATTTTGGCCAATACCGATTGGGTCTGGTGAGACAACAAGATAAGTATTACTTGCAATGATTGCGGATGATTGTTGCGCATTAATAGGGAACGGTATCAGTGCGATTAAAGACGTGACTAATAATAAAGCAATAAAACAAATACTGCCATTCAGTTTATTTTTCATTTTTTTCCTCCCAAAATTTCATATGACTAAGTGTGGTGCTATAA
>CAZQTZ010000136.1:0-5963 GCA_964596465.1 uncultured Candidatus Bathyarchaeia archaeon
ACAATTGTATTCTGTAAACACTCCGTCTCCAACAGGACCACGAGCAATGGTTACGTAGGGTGTCAGTGTTCGATTGTTTGGACCCCATAGCAAATGTCCGTCGACAGTACTGTATGCAATATCAATTTTGTAACCTTTTTGTGAGCCGCCTGGCGTTGTAGTATCCATTGAGTATAGCAGTATCGTATCGTCGCTAATTGTATCAAGAGTTAGGGCCGGAGTGATTGTTTTGCCATTGATGTCAGTAGCAATAGGAACGCTCCATTCATACCCATAATTCCAGTCTATGGTTGCTCCTTGAGGCGGGCGCCAGAGTTCGTTAGGGCCATACATCCTATAAGTATTATACAATCCAGAAGCTACTGAGATGCATTTGGTTGAGTTCCATAGAGATAATTGTCCGTTAGCAACTCTATAGCTTAAGATTTCGCCATTGTCCCCCATGACAAGCGTACCTGCAGTCACATTAGCGATGTCTAGTATCCAGTCTCCTGTCGCAGCTTCATACATTGACCAAATGAGTTTTTTAGGAGTTGTGAATCCAAAATTTTGTGCAGCTGATGAAGTGAATAAGTATGCATGTAAACCGTATTGATTTCCGTTTTCGTAATTGATAAGCATGCCAAGCATTAAGTGTTGTTCACCGACATCTTGAGTCCATATTGTTTTGCCAGTACGTATGTCTACAGCTGTCAAATCGCCAGGGTTGTTTTGAGCGCCAGCATAGTCTATGTAGTAAAGGACTCCATTTATGACAACTGGATCGAATTTTGCTTCGTATGCTGCGCCTGTAGCGTAAAGTCCTGTATCTTCTGAGCCGAATTCACCGCCAACTTGACCTCCAAAACCGATCGGTTTAGTCCACAACATGTGGGCACTGTTAGGTCCTGTAGCGTATGGTTTGAAGTGACCTCCTCCATATGTATCAAATCCAGTACCTCTGCCGCCTGTTCCGTCAGTTCCGCCTAGTAGCCAGTTTCCACCTATGGCTGACCATTCTCGATTCATTGAATTGATTGGTCTAGTCCAATATTCGGTTGGAAGCGGATTATCAGGAAATGCTGATGTTACTAGGTCTTGCTGTACGACCAGTTCTGTTGTTGCGCTACTGCCTGTATATGTGTCATTGATGAAAGCTGGGTTGTTTGTAGCTCCGTATGGGTAGGGATTTTCGATTGCTACGACCTGTCCGGGGAATGTAAAGTAAAACTTGTAAGTGCCTAATTGATCAGGGATAATTGTGTCCCACGCACCTCCGGCAGCATCAGAAGAGTATGGTCCGCGTGTTTCATTGGTTCCATCTGGTTTGGTAATTGTTAGCATAAAGTTGTGCCACATTTGACCCCAGTCACCTTGAACTGTCGGTGGAACTTTATCAAGCCAGAAACCTAGGTATGCAGTTTGACCGATTCCTACTGGGTTAGGGTTTACTTCGATGTATGCGTATGTTGAAATTGTCCATGGTGGCGTATGTGCCTCTGCAAGTTGTGTCGCAAATACCAATAGCGTCGAAAATGATAGCAATGCAATTATAGCAATAGCTAGGAATTTATTTTTAGTATTTATCATTATTTTTTTTTCTCCGTTTCTTTTTACTCGTTTTTTTCTGTTTTTTTATTGTTTTAATGCCCATTAAGGGCAAAATTGTTTCTGCTAAACATTATTTATAAACCTATTGTTCTTTTTTAAAAAAATCAGACAGTACTAATGTATAAAATTATTTTAATATATGTTTGCTCGACAAATCAGACCATAAATCAAACAGATAAAATCTTATATATGTTAAAAATCAGATATTGAAGGATGCCTACAGGACAGCGCGCGTCTAATAAAGAAAAAATAGACGTATTAGATAGCAGTATTATCAAGGAACTACTTGCCAATTCTCGGAAACCACTTACCCAAATTGCTGAAAAGTTCAAAGTGTCAAATCTCACAATAATTAAGCGATTTGACAGCCTCAAAAAAAGAGGCATTATCCGAGGATCTTCAGTGATAGTCGATTTCGCTTTTTTTGACGCTGAAGGATTAGGCGCCTTGTTTGTAAATGTTAATCCTATGTCATTAAACGACTTCCTGAAAGAAATTCGTAGCGCACCTGGGCCATTCTCATTTCCTGTAATTCAAAAATTTAACAAAAATATTAACTTAATAATCGTGTCCCTCGTTAGAAATTTTCAAGAATTACAGAATCTAAAAGACACTATAAAACAACATTCGGCAGTAATTGATGTTACAACAAATGTCTTTACCTACATGAAAGTGAATCCAACTAATCTAAAAATGGAATTCGAGCAGATTGAATCTGTTAATGTGGGCTTAGAGACTGTTCGGTGTAGCAATAATTTAGTTGAGATAGATGAAATAGATCGGACAATTGTTGAATTCTTGTACGAGGATTCACAGATCTCTTTTAGAAAAATCGCAAAAGAAACTAATGTATCATTAGACACAGTCACGAGAAGATACCAGAAACTGATAAAACATGGAGTAATTCAGCCTGTCATACAAGTTGACATTTTAAAGCTTGGATATCAGGCATATGTCTTCTTCGGAATATTGGTTGTAGCAAATAGCATTCGCCGAACAGTAACAGATGCTGTAACAAAGATTCCCGACGTAGTAGCAGTAATGGAAACAACCGGCGAGGCTGATTTGACAGTTATTGCCGTCACTCGGGACATTTTACATACCTTCGAGATTGGAAATGAGATTAACGGTACAAAGGGAGTAAGAAGAGTCTGGATAATCAAGTACGATATTCCCAAATTGTCTGATCCAAACTTTTATTCAACCATTTATCCTCCCCCGCATTGGAACAATCTTAATGTTCAGCAGAAATAAAAAAAATCGTACGCCTATTATGACAAGAAAGTAGATTGTAGAGTAATGTCTCCACTTACTCAGTGTCCGCATTATTCTTACTGATTAGTCAAAGCGTCTATTGCATAATTATCGCAGTATTTTCCAACATAATTCTTAATTAGCTTGGAGGATGGGTTTGCTTGGACTCTGGTTATAAACTTCTTTTTAGGAAAATAAAAATGTAAAAACTGCAAAGGGATCCTGTGCAGTTTGTTACTGCTTATAAGTTCCGCCTTTGCTCCAAAACAAGTAAACCTTAGTCTGTAGCAAGACTCCTATGCATTTGATTAGTTGAGTTAATTTTTGTAGGTCTGCGGTTTTTAGTGCTGTTTTGTAGTCTTGTGTGTTTGGTCGTCTTTTGCGTTTGAACGTTCCAAGAGCTTCTCTTAATGTTGGGTGGGTCTGCGTTGATTTTTCTGGATATTTTGTAGTCCCAATTGTGCACGTTTTTCGTTCCGGTGCGTTGCATAAGTATCATGAGTATTGCCCTTTAAGGTTAGGTCATGTTTAAACTTCAAAGGTAAAAAGCGTAAAGATTGCTCGTAAAGCCTATTTGTGTCTGAAAATCCTTCAAACCGATATGTATAGCCCACTCCAAATCTGAATCTGCACATGTTAGCTTTCTGAAAGCGTTTTTCCGTAAGCGTGCGCAGATCAAAAAGTCATAAAATGCCAAAATTCAGCAACTACAGAATATGGCTGGATGCAAGACTATTCACTCACTCCGGAGTAATCCAACGATATCTTTACCGAAAATGTGGGCAGATTCTCGAAGAAAAGACTTAAAGCTCTTAAGACCCGTGTTCGCAGGGATGCGCCACAATGGACGAGATTATTCTTAAATATCTTAGCCTGCATTCGATTTACTTACCGATTGTTGGTTGATTTCAATGATAATAGTCCGAAAAGAGGGGAAAGTTCTTGAGCTTAAATTGAAGCCTTTTGACAATGAGGAAGAGCTCAGGAAGCAGTTGCTAACTAACCTAAACATAATTCCAGTAAGAGATCTCGGTGAAGATGACCAAAGAATAAGTGCTTGGCAACTGGAGTTTCCGTTGAAAGTTGGTTCTATTGACATAGCAGCGGTAGGGGATGGAGGAGGTTTGTACCTGATAGAAACAAAGCTATTCAAGAATCAAGATAAAAGAAAGGTAATTGCTCAAGCCCTAGATTATGCTGCTGGAATATGGAATGAATATGGTCAAAATAGTGAAGAGTTTTTGAGGATATTACAACAAAAAAGCGAAGGATACATTCCTGAAGATGAAAACTTTCTTGATCATATCAAACAAAATCTTAGAGATGCAAAATATTACATACTTATTGCAATGGACAATGTTACGCAGCAGGTTAAGGACCTAATAGAATTTTTGAATAAGAAAACCAACTTCAAAGTCCTTGCTCTAGAATTAGAGCACCACGTAGGCGACGACCAAATAGAAATTATTCTTCCACGAACATATGGGGAAGAAATAAATAGAGAAATAGTGACGACCAATAGTTCACCAATTTGGTATTCGGAACAGCTAAAAATTGCTTTTGACGAAATCAGTGATCTTAAACTTAAAAACAGATTGCAGATAATGCGTGAATTTGGGCTCAAAGAAAATCTATTTATGGAATCAAAAGGCAAAGTCCCTCAGTTTTCACTGAAATCAAAATTGGGAAGATTATTCGGTGTAACAGCAGAAGGAAACATGTATGCATACATAGGAAAAACAGAGCAAGCTAAATATCCATCAGAGAAAAATCGATATGACTTTGTCAACGATTTAAAAACATTGAAATTATTGCCACAAAACCAAAACCCAGATGAAGTAAAATCAGGGAGAAACTTGATTAAGAAATTGGGTCAGCTAAACGAAGAAGAATTCGAAAAACTGCTGGACATATTGCGGCGCCATCTTAAAGATTCTTCATATTAATTGAGGCAAACGAGGTTCCGATCAAGTACTTCATGTGAGTAATTAAAAGAAAAAATTGAAAAAGTCGATGTCGTCATAGATCATGTTTTTCTTAACTTGAGGCAAATGAGGCCCTAATCTGGAGACCCAAATAAGATCTGAATTGGCCATCGCAAGTTTCCTTAGGGCATTTTTCCTTGATCGCGTGATGTTTGGGGGGTCTGCGTTGATTTTTCGCGCTATCTTATAATCGCTCATACCTTGACTTGCTAGCTGAAGAACGATTCTTTCTCTTTCGGTTAGGTTCATTGTTCTCTCTTCAGCGATAATACCATAAAATCGTTGCTATCGCAAATGGGATAATAAGCTATTTTTGTTTTCTCTGTCGCCTTTGTTTTGAAATGCGCCCAGCAACTATGCCACAGGATGCACCCGTTCAAAGGATTGGAAAAGACACTGCAGATACCTATGGCATTAGAGGCTCGGGGTCAACTTGGCAAGCAAGTTTTGGCATGGCACTAAACGAGGCGGATCTGTTATTCTCCGTTCGACGCGAACCTGTCGCTAACCGTATCGTTTTTCAGGTTGCTCATGATGTTTTTGATAACTGGTTTAGGGTAGAAGAGGTTTCTGAGAAGCCTGATGCCAGCTTTGACCAAGAAGTACAGAGAGCTCTTTTTGCGTTGAATGCTAAAGCTGTTTTTACCCAGTTTGCAGTCTATGAGCGACTCTTTGGCTGGGCAATAATTGCACTAGGTTATGCGGATTATGGGAAAGATCCAGAAGCTCCGGTAACTAGCCCACGAGAGATCGTTGAGCTTTTTGCTTTCAGTTCTTTGCAGTTTACGGTTCAATCGAGTGATGAAGACAAAGATTCCGAGAGTCCAAGGTTTGGTTTGCCAATTTATTATACTCTCAGACGCGATAGTGCAGGTCAAACTAAGCTTCATTTTACTCGAGTTATTCATGGCGCCACAAGACTGCTTGACCATCCTTACAAGGGTATGAGTGTTTTAGAACCCGTTTATGATGATTTGACGGTTTTGCGTAACATACGTTGGGGTTTGGGTCAGACGCTTTTCCGTTATGGCAGCGGTTTTCCCGACGTAGAAGTCAAAGGCGCCAAACGAAAGCAGCTGGATGATCTTGAAGCTAGCCAGCAATTTAAGAATCTGCAAGCAAGGACCTATTTTT
>CAZQTZ010000137.1:0-5928 GCA_964596465.1 uncultured Candidatus Bathyarchaeia archaeon
CTATGGGCGAAGCAGAGCATTTTATTTCCTATGTAAAATTGGGTGTGTAAAGCTTTCTCATCAACATCTCCGTTGAATCTGTTTCCACAAACCATTCCGATTTCAGGGTTACGATCTAACATTTCGATCATTTCAGGTACATATTCCGCAGGATAGGTGTAATCAGCATCTGTGAGTACCAGATATTCAACATTTTCTGGGATATGTTTTAGTGCTTTTGCTATAGCATCACCTTTGCCTTTGCCGTCTTGGAGAAGTATGTCTACGCCTAAATCTTTAGCCACTTCGACAGTCCTATCGTTACTATTTCCGTCGACGACAAGAATGCGTGATGAACCCAAGTTTTCCTGCATTTCAGATATAGTTAGACCTATACCTTCTTCTTCGTTTAACGCAGCTATTATTACTTGAGTTGACCTCGAATGTTCAAATGGTTGTTCAATTATTTGCAATTTAACACACTTCCCAACTTTCCTACATTATCTGATGTATCATGAGACTCGTTATAAGGGAGATTTCGAACAGGAAAATACTATAAAAGAAGAATAAATCAACTTTTGATATATTAAAAAAATAAAATAGATTTGAGCTAACAGATTAGGAATCTGACTTCTCAGGCAATTATCCTAATATACCTAGATGCAATATAGTAACGCTGTCGGGATTCTTCAAGAAAGAGAAAAATTTGCGCTCAAGTAAATTGCTTTTTCAAGACCGAATCTTGCAATTAAAACAAGGGGGATTAAATGAAACAAAAAAAGATAACCATAGGCGAGCAACTTGCGTCTCTTTCAGTAAAATATAATGTTTACCCCGCTGAACTTTTCAATGCCCTAGTAATAGCAAAAGAGGCGGGAAAAGCCTGCTGTGAAGAACTTGCAGTAGAGTATCGGGGAAGCATAAATGGTCAAGCAATATTTCTAATAAAAAAGGACAATAATGTTGTAGTGCAGTTCCGCGTTGAAGAGGAACTCTTAACTCGAAAAGATATTCGATTCGAAAATTGGATGAATACGGATAAGATAAGGCGGCAAATAGCAAAACAAAACCCAGCTGAGCCAACTTCTACACTTATTAAGGATCTAAGAATTGGCATGAAAAAAATCAATCTTGAAGCACAAGTAACAGAAGTACCAAAACCACAAATGGTTCATACGCAATTTGGGAACAGCGCATTATTAACCAATGCAGTGATTGAAGACGAAACAGGAAAAATCAAGCTTTCTCTGTGGGATCAACAAGTTAACGTAATCACACCAGGAGATAGTGTGGAGATTAAAAATGCCACTGTCGCAGCATTCAAAGGAGAACCACAACTTCGGTTAGGAAAGAACGCTACAATCACAGTTACTCAACACGACGCCGCAAAAAATGCAAAAATAACTAAAACAGCTCAATTAGCAAGATAATCTTTCTTAAAATAATTAACTAAATTCTTAAACTCCAAGAATTAGTTTTTAGGAAAGTAAGAATAATCCAATTTCAGCAAAGAAATTAGGCAGGAACCTCACTTGTCGGTCTCCTGACAAATAGGCTATTTTTTCAATTAGAATTTTTTGCTTTTTGCAATAATCCTTAAAATCGGCTATACTTAAAAAATGAAGGTTAGGCGTATCATACCATTGGTAAGGTAAAGAACTGGTTACAGGTACATGCCCACGGAAGAATAGTTGAAAACGGGCAGGATAATATAGAAAGTTTGGAAAACCCACTATGACTCTTTTTCCTACTCGTAACGCTTCTTTTAAGACTAAAGCAGGTTTTTTTACCTGCTGAAAAGTCTGATTCAAAATAACATAATCGAAACTGTCAGCGCCATACTCAGATAATCCGGTATCGATGTCCTCCTGAAAAACACTTAATCCCACTGCTAAACAGCTGCGAATTGCTAATTCACTGATTTCAATACCTTGACCACGGATGCACTTTTTTCTAATAAGTAATGAAAGAAGAGCCCCATCACCGCAGCCTAAATCCAAAACCGAGGCCTCGCTATCAACCCACTTTACAATTATGTCATTACCTATGGTCATTAGTTTTTTCACCTTGCTATGAGCGTTAATATTTTTCAAGCGACCCCATTTCCATTTGCTACTACTTTAAGAAAATTTTTAATCAGACTAGTTTCTTGGTCAACCTCTAAGAGAAAAGCATCATGTCCGTAATTGCTACTGATTTCACAGTAACTTGCATTTACTCCCGCTATCTTACAGGCTCTTACAATCTCTTGAGACTGATAAGTCGGGTAGAGCCAATCAGACTTAAAGGCTAAAACAAGCACTTTGGCTTTTAAATCTGTGAATACTTCGCCTAGGCTATATCCATTAACTAAATTAAAGAGGTCTATTGCTTTTGTGATGTAGAGGTAACTGTTTGCGTCAAAGCGCTTAACGAAGCTGTCTCCTTTGTATCGCAGGTAACCTTCAACTTCGAATTCAGCGCTAAATTTGAAATGTTGCTTTTCCTCTTTGGTGTGGCGACCAAATTTTTCAGCCATAGAAGTGTCGCTCATATAAGTAATATGCCCAATCATTCGGGCAACGGCTAAGCCTTTGGCGGGAATTTCTGTGTTATAGTAATCACCATTATTCCAGTTAGAGTCAGCCATAATAGATTGCCTGCCAACTTCATTGAACGCAATTTGTTGAGGTGTATGCTTTAAGGTGGTTGCTATAGGAACCGCAGCTAGAATACGATCAGGATAACTTACCATCCATTGAAGGACTTGCATACCGCCCATCGAACCGCCTATTACAGCTAAAAGTTTCTCAATACCTAGATAATCGATTAGATGACGTTGAGCATTCACCATATCGCCGATGGTTATTAGAGGAAAATCAAGCCCGTAAGCTTTACCGGTCTTTGGATTAATCGAAGATGGTCCAGTGGAACCTTTACATCCACCTATAATATTGCTGCAAATGACAAAATATTCGCCAGTATCTATGCCCTTACCTGGACCGATAAGGTCTTCCCACCAGCCTAATTCCTGCTCATTTTCTTGGTGTCTCGCTACGTGAGCATCTCCACTGAATGCATGAAGAATTAGAATAGCATTAGACTTTTGAGCGTTAAGTTTGCCATATGTTTCGAATGCAATGGTGATAGGGCCTAGCTTTTCGCCAGACTCAAGTAATAATTCATTTGGTGGTTCGGCAAAAGTAAAGTACTGAATATCAGAAGATTTTGCTGTTTTTTTAGTCATCTCTTGATTACCTCCTTTAAAGGACAAACCGATTTGTGTTACTGTTTGACTGATGCTTCCAGCGCCTGATCTATGTCTTCTATAATATCATCAGAGTCTTCGATGCCTATTGAGAGTCGGATAAAATCTTGAGTTATACCTGTTGCTTCTTGTTCCTCTTTGGTTAGTTGCTGATGAGTTGTTGAGGCTGGGTGAATGACTAAGCTTTTTGCATCGCCGATATTAGCAAGATGTGAAAGCAGTTTGACATTTTCGATGAATTTTTTACCAGATTCTGAGCCTCCTTTAATGCCAAAGCCTACAATGCCACCATAACCATTTTTCAGATATTTTGATGCAATTTTATTATGTGGATTATCTTTAAGTCCAGGAGAGTTAACCCAGTTGACAAGTGGATGTTGCTTAAGGAATTGGGCAACTTTAAGCGCGTTCTCAGAGTGTTGGCGCTGTCTTAATGGCAGAGTTTCGAGCCCTTGAAGAAATAACCAAGCGTTAAATGGACTTATTGTTGGACCTAAGTCGCGTAGTAATTGGAGACGAGCTTTGAATATGAAAGCTACATTACCTAAACCAGGGAAGTTGCCAAACGCGTCCCAATATTTTACACCATGGTAACTTAAGTCAGGTTCAGTAAATTCAGGAAATTTGCCGTTGCTCCAATTGAATTTTCCACCATCGACGATAATTCCGCCTAGGCTTGTTCCGTGGCCACCGATGTATTTGGTAGCTGAAGCAACTATAATATCAGCACCATAATCAATAGGTCTAACTAAACCTACACCCACTGTGTTATCAACAACTAATGGCAATCCTGCGCTATGAGCTATTTTTGACAGTACCTCAAAATCAGGTACATCTAATTTAGGATTTCCAATAGTTTCTGCATAAATAGCACGGGTCTTCGGAGTTATGGCTTTCTTGAATTCTTCTGGTTTTTGTGAGTCGACAAATATTACTTTTCGACCTAATTTTGAGAAGGTATAATGGAGTAGCTGATAGGTTCCGCCGTAAAGATTATTGGCTGCAATTATTTCATCTCCGACTTGGGTGATAGTCAATAAAGCTAATGATATAGCGGCTTGGCCAGACGCTGTTGCAAGTCCTCCTGTACCAGCTTCGATTGCAGCAACACGTTTCTCAAATACGTCGGTTGTCGGGTTCATAAGTCGGATGTAAATGTTACCTATTTCTTTTAGACCAAAAAGATTCGCTGCGTGTTCTGAACTTCTAAAGACATATGATGCGGTCTGGTATATTGGGACCGCTCTTGAACCAGTTGCTGAATCAGCAATTTCTTGTCCAGCATGAATAGCTATTGTATCTTTTTTTTAGTTGCCATTTTCGCTCCCTTATTTTTTTGGTTAACATCATCATTCAATAACAACGTTATATGGATTTTTGATAATTATATTCCAAAAAGAATAATTAGAAAAAGTCGATTGGTATTTTATCATGTTTCCTGACCTTAAAGAAATCGGCAAAAAAAGAAGACAATTAGGCTTTAAACAGGCAGAATTGGCTAAGATGGCCGGAGTAAGCCAATCGTTAATTGCTAAATTGGAGTCAGGAAAAATAGATTCCTCATATTCTAAAGTTAAAGCCATATTCGATGTGCTTGAACGACTTGAGGCTAAAAATAAGATTCAAGCTGGAAAAGTCTTCAACAACGCCGTAATAGGCATACAAAAAGACGACCCTCTTTTCAAAGCAGTCCGTCTTATGAAGGAACATTGCTATTCACAACTTCCAGTTTTTGAAGGAAAACAAGCCGTGGGCAGCATTTCAGAAAAAGCGATATTACGACAAATTCTCGCGGGCAAAGATATTACGAAAATATCAGCGTTGCCAACGGGAGACATTATGGAGGAGGCTTTCCCGCAGGTAAGTGAAGAGGCCCCTTTAACTTCAATCTCAAGCCTTTTACAGGCATATCCAGCTGTACTTGTTAGCAAGAAGGGCAAAATAACGGGAATAGTAACTAAAGCAGATCTTCTGCGATTGATGTAATTATTTAGGAAAAAATGATTTTTAACATAACTAATTTTATAAATATAAGTGTGTTATATTCAACTCGATTAATAATGGGTGCCAGATGCGAAACAATTAGCAGATATGTTCTTCCAGTTTTTAGAGCACTTGTTGCAAAAGAACTCATCAACACATACAAGTTAACTCAACTACAAGCAGCGAAAAAGCTCGGCACTACACAAGCAGCAATAAGCCAATATCTGAACTCAAAACGTGCTTTTAAAAGCACTGAACAATTCGGCAACATAATGCCTAAGTTGCAAATTAAAGCCAAAGAAACAGCAAAGCTTCTTGCAGAAAATAAAATCAATTCCAAAAAAGCAACGATAGACTTCTGCAAGATTTGTTCGATGCTAAAAGAAGAAAAAAAAGAAAAAAACTAAACGGGTAACAACGATGCCAGCTAAATTCAGAACGCTTTATTTTTAAGCATGTTTTTAATCAGCAAGGTAGTTAACAGGAAGGGTTTATATCACAATAACGCATAACGGCGTTATAGTAATTGGTGAAGCTAAATGGCTCGAATCTTCAACTCCGTCTTAGAAACGATAGGAAAAACACCTCTAATTCGTCTAAATCGAATCACAGCGAACGTAAAGGCTACAATTGTAGTAAAACTTGAATCCCGTAATCCAGGCGGAAGCATAAAAGACCGCATAGGCTTAAATATGATAAACGAAGCTGAAAAAGAAGGC
>CAZQTZ010000138.1:0-5871 GCA_964596465.1 uncultured Candidatus Bathyarchaeia archaeon
CTTCGGTAGAACCTTCTATGCATACCAATATGATGTGAAAGCAATTAAGAGCGTAATCGCTAAAATCCTCAAATATCTGCATGACGAAGAAATGATCTATTATATAGATGCCAATAACATCGGCGCAACAAAGTTTGGTAAGCGCATAAGTGAACTATACATAGATCCTATTACCGGAGTTGTTATACGTGACGCATTCAAACAGAAACCCCCACATTTAACGGATTTTAGCATGCTCCATCTCATAACCCATACGGCTGATATGGCGCCGATTATGCGACCCTATAACCGAAAAGAAATCGAAGATCTTGCACTCCAAACTGAAGAAATTCGAGAACAGTTATTCATTCAACCACCCAACGAATGGGATGACCGCATAGCATTTGAAACGTTTCTAGGAGAAATTAAAACTGCAAAAATCCTTAAAGCATGGATAGAAGAAACCACAGAAGAGCAGCTCCTAGAAAAACATAATGTACAACCTGGAGATTTATACCGCATAATTGAAAGCGGGAAATGGTTACTTCATGCAACCCAAGAACTTGCCCAGCTACTTGGCGCAAAAGACTTAACGCCTCTAACAGCGGAACTTGACGAACGAGTATCCAAAGGCATAAAGAAAGAGTTACTGCCTATTGTAAAGCTGGAAGGAATTGGCAGAGTAAGAGGGCGTATGCTCTATAATGCGGGCTATAAATCATTTGAAGACATTAAGCGCGCAGACCTCGAATACCTGATCAAACTTTTGGGACCGGCAACAGCAAAAAAAATCAAAGAACAAATTGGCGGAAAAGTAGACAAAGAAGAATGGAAATCACTCGGTAAAGCAAGTAAAGCCGAGGAAAATCGACAGAAAGAATTGACCGAATTCTAATTATTAGAATTTGGTGTTTGCGAATGTTTCTGCTTGTTTAATCGCGGTTCCCAGATAACTTTTGGGATTAAGAGCTACGTCGATTTCGGACTCGGTAAGTTTGCTACTGACGAATGCGTCTTCTTGCAGGATTTGTTTGAAGTCCTTTTTTTCTACCTCACTTTTTATAGTCAATTTTCGGAGCATTTCATGAGCTTCTTGGCGGTTTACGCCTTTATGTGTAAGAGTCATCATAACGGATTCCGACATAGTTCGTCCTTTTGTTAACTCAATATTTTTCAGCATACGTTGCTCATCGATTCGTAAGTTGCCGATTATGTTAAGCATAAGTGAAAGCAGATAGTCAGTGAGTATGCATGATTCAGGGAGTAGAAAGCGTTCTGCAGAAGACTGAGTCAAATCGCGTTCGTGCCATGTGACAATGTTTTCAGCTGCTGGAATAGTGAGGCTTCGAACGATTCTTGATAGACCACAGATGCGCTCACATGTTTCGGGATTGCGTTTATGAGGCATAGTGGAGCTTCCCACTTGCTTTTCTGCTTCAAATGACTCGAAGAGCTCACCGATTTCTGGTCGTGCTAGTTCGCGGATTTCTAAAGAAAAGTTATCTAACGAGGAAACAACTAAGGATAATACGTTTATGAGTTCAGCATAGCGGTCACGTTGGACAATTTGAGTGGAAATTTCTGCCGCATTAATATTAAGGCGTTTCATAACCAAGGCCTGAATTTTAGCAGCGTGTTCTCCGAGCCCTGCTTGAGTTCCAACTGCACCGCTTATTTTGCCCGCTATCACACGTTCGCGGCATTGTTGGACCCGCTGTATGTGGCGATTAATTTCGTAGCCCCAAACTGCAAACTTGAATCCTAACGTGATTGGTAATGCATGTTGTCCATGTGTTCTACCCATCATTACGGTATCTTTATAATGCCCAGCTTTTTTTTGCAGTAGAGCCCTTAAAGCCATTAAACGATTTTCCATAATCGCTAAAGCATCTTTGAGTTGGAGCGCATTTGCTGTATCAACAATATCATAACTAGTTGACCCTAAATGGACATACGCACCACTTGATCCGCACTGTTCAGATAATGCTCTTACTAGGGAGGCAATATCATGTTTAATCTCTTTCTCGATAGCTTTTACACGTTCTACTTTTACGTATTTTGTAGAAGCCATTGCCTCAATTTTCTGAGCATCCGCTTTGGATATGTTACCGACTTCAGCATGAGCCCAAGCCAAAGCAGCTTCGACATCTAATAACTTCTGGACCCGTGCTTCTTCTTCGAAAACTTTAAGCATTTCGGGTGTTCCATAACGACCCGTATCTATAGGTAAGATGGGCATTCCTTTTTCCTCGCACAATCATATACAGGTTAAACATTAATGTTTTACCAAACGTTATAAAGAACACTAAAGAACAAAATGGCGAATTATCTTGAAAACTACGATTGCAGTTCTAAATAAAAAAGGCGAGAACACAACACCTGCCCTCATTGATGCTCTTAAAACAATTCATCCGGAAAAGAATGCGCAATTTGGCATAATCACACCTTCTATGAATGTGCCAGAAAAAAACTTAGATAAACTACGTAGACAAAACCTAAATTCTTCTACCGCATTCGGATTCGGAGTATCAGCATCTAATTTGCTATACGAATTACACTTTGAAAAAAGCGGAGATTCATTCATCGCCCTTGAAGGAGCAACCTATTCGCCAACAACAGAAACATCATTGAAAAAAATAATTGGGCTAAAAAAAGACTACGCTAAAACAGCTATAGAGTTTCTTGCTGATGTGGAAGGTGAATTTTCACTTAGAATAATTGAGCCAAACAAGATTATTGCAGCAAGAGATGCTATAGGAGTAAAACCTCTTTATTATGGTGAAAACACAGAATTTGCTGTTTTAGCCTCAAATCTGAAGTCCTTTTGGAACTCAGGAATACAGAATCCACAATCATTTCCACCAGGACACCTATCAGTCTTAACTGCCAAGGGTTTCATATTCGAGCCCGTAAAAATCTTAACAAGCTCAAAACCTAAACCAATAACCTTGGAAGATGCTGCTATAAGTCTTCAAGAATTGCTAGAATATTCTATCAAGATTCGGGTTCACGGATCAGAAAGAGTGGGGGTTGCGTTTTCAGGCGGATTAGACAGTAGTGTAGTTGCATGTTTGGCTAAAAAGTACTGCTCTGATGTTCAATTAATCCATGTTAGTTTAGAGAATCAGCCAGAAACCGAAGAAGCCTGGAAAGCTGCAGAAGAATTGGATTTGCCCATACAAATTCATCTTTTTAAAGAATCAGAAGTTGAAAAAAACATTCCAAGAGTCTTGGAGATTATCGAAGATCCTGAACCTCTAAAAGTAAATGTTGGCATACCCCTCTATTGGGTTGCAGAAAAAGCTGCTGAAGCTAAGTTACGGATTTTGTTAGCGGGTCAAGGCGCGGATGAACTTTTTGGGGGCTATCAACGTTATGTAAAACAATATTTACAGGAAGGAGATGAAAAAGTTAGAGAGACATTTTTTAAAGATATTCTTTCTCTTTATGAAACAAACATTGAAAGAGACGAAAAAATTTTCGCTTTCCATGATGTTTCGTTGCGTTTACCCTTTGCATCCTTTGGGATTGCTAAATTCGCTTTGGATCTTCCTACAGAATTGAAATTTGATAATAATACAGACTCTTTGAGAAAACTTGTACTGAGAAAAGTAGCGAAGAATCTAGCCATACCGGAAACCATCGCGCAAAGACCAAAAAAAGCAGTACAATATAGCACAGGAATAAGCGACGTTCTTAAAAAACTAGCAAAAAAACGTAACATTGCGCTTGGTCAATACTTGAGTGAAATCTTTCAGAGACAAAAAGAATCCATAATTTCACAGGTTAAGATAAATAAATAAAGAAAAAAATTCCGGATACTATTGTTGTTTCAAGATGCGATGAGACTAAGTTCGAGAAAGAATTTTACTTACTCGATTACTTGGATGGCGCCTACTGGACATTGAGACTCGCATGCTCTGCAAACGAGGCATTCGTCGACCTTGACTGGAACGGCTTTGCCATCTTTCATTTCGTAGACACTGACTGGGCAAGTGTTAACGCAGGTTTCGCATCCGGTACATTTGGAATCGACTACGATTTTTACCATTTTTATTCCTCTTAAATCGTATCAAAAGTAAAAAAGAAAGATAAAAGTGTTTAGGCTGATTAACGGATTTCTTCACGTAATCTTAATAGTAGTCCGCTAATTGTGTTCTGAGCTTTCTCTTTTTTACGCTCAATCTCAGCTAATTCTTTTCTGTAATCTTCCAGCGATATTTCTCCAACTTTGTGTTTTGTTTCGAGTGTGGTGAGGTCGAGTTCAGCTTCATCTGCTTTAATTTCAGCTGCATCTAATTGTCTAATTATATCCGCATGGCTTCCTCCGGAACTACGCATAGCATCTTTTAGCTCGGATATGGTTTTTGATAAAGTGTTCATACGGGTCTCAATACTACTGCGTTGCAATTTGTACCGTCTTCTGGGTATTCGACCTTTTTGGACTCTCGCCTCGAGAGATTTCAGTTCAGATGCTAATTGAATCTTCTCATCATATGTGGTTACGAAGGAATGAATTTGGTCAGAACCTAGCCCAACCGCTGCAATTGTCGGGGCAGAAATTTTCGCAGGCGCAATCTTAGCTTTCGGTCTAAGCATTATTGCAGCTACTATTACACCGATTATTGCTAAAACAAACACCCAAATAGTTGGACGGAAAGCTATCCATAAAGAATTATAATTGTAGTTGATTTGAAGGATTGGCTGTGACTGGAAGAATCCGTCAATATAAGTGATTCCTTCGCGGTTTACTGTTAATGTTTCTTGGAATGCACTTCGGCTTAAGCTAGATGAAGCATCAAGTTCAGATAGCTTGGGCGAATTAATTGTTGCTCCTTCAGGTATCATGATTGCTGTAGAAACTTGATTAACATAATAGTTGAAGTATGGATACAGATCTAAATTGATAACAAAGTTTGATTGGGCAGGAGTTATGCTGGGCAGATTATAAGATAATGTTACTGTAACAAAATCACTTGTGCCCACGGGGGCTACGAAGGTTACGTTAGCAACGTTTGTGACATCCACGGTGTCTAGAATACTTAGCGCTAGTACTCTACCGAATTGATCTCTTGCCGCTACGTTAGTAGCTTTTGAAGGCAAGTTCAGTTTAAATGAACTGATACTATTTGGAGAGTTATTGATAATTTGGTATTTATCTGAGTAAGTTACTACGCCATTAGAGCTTATTTCGACATTGCGATTAAGCGTTGGAACCGTAACTTCTTGAATGTAGCCTGTTGCAACTGTAAAGCTGGCATTACCAGGGATATTTGTAAAAGCCGGCAGGTTATCTTTAGTGTATAGAGTAGAGTTCGTTTCGCCATCATCCTTAATTATGCTTTTTATTGTGCACCCAAACGGGAAAGTTACGTTTGTAGTTACTGAATCTGCGATTGAGGTTAAGCTAGGATAAGCAGGAAACTCTAGATAAAATCCACTTAAAGTAGGTGTAAGAAGGGCATTAGAGAAAATGAATACAACGGTAATTGTGTTTGATGCCCCTTTTGATAAGTCAATGGTTGCGCCATAGAAACCACTTTGCGCTTGCAATGCCCCAAGCGTTACATCTAAGGTTTTATTATTCGAATCGAAGGCTTTACTTTTTAGTATAGACGAACTGTATTGAAAGGGAAAACCAACGGACAGAGTGGTCGGTAATTGACCCGTAATATGTAATGTATCACTTATTACGACTTGCCCAGAGTGAAGAACACGAACATCATGCTTCACATTTTGTATGCTGTAGTTTGTTATTTGAGCTTGCGCTTCATTTGTTGTTAATGATAAAGGGAGGAAAATAGATAATGAAAAAACCATTAATATCAAGACTACAGCTGTTCTCTTCACTTGAATTCCTCTAGATGTCAGTTTTCTTTAATCTACCGTTAG
>CAZQTZ010000139.1:0-5804 GCA_964596465.1 uncultured Candidatus Bathyarchaeia archaeon
GAAGTTGTCCAACATGTTGACGGAAAAACTATCTGGGCAGATATAACCATGAAGAATCCAGTGAATACAAACGACGAAGGTTTCCGCCAGAAATTCAAAGACTGCTATTCTGTTGAATACGAAAACTACCCCATTGACGTAACATACCTCAAGAATCCAAGTCCAATAAAAATAGAGGCAAAGATGTGATAAAAATGACTACAATATTAACTCCTCTAAAACAATTCACCCTTCCAATAATTGCAGAATGCATAACCCCCCAGGATTTTCAAGGTACAAAATGAAGCACCATTACCTACCATAGTCATTAACGGTGACGCATCCAAAGTTAGACGCATCGGCAAAAAAATGAAAGAAGGCGAAATAATAATCAACGGTGGCGCAGGTATGCATCTTGGTATGGAAATGAAAGGCGGCAAAATAACAGTTAAAGGCGATGCCTTGGGCTGGACAGGTGCAGAAATGAAAGGCGGAACTATAGAAATCTTTGGCAACGGTGGCGATTACTTAGCTTCTCCCTTCCGCGCAGCGGACGCAGGAATGAAAGGTGGACTGATAATCGTTCACGGCGATGTTGGTCACGATGTAGCAGCAGGCATCCGAGGCGGAACCCTAAAAGTAAAAGGTAGCGCTGGCAACTTTTTAGGTTTCCATATGTCTGAAGGAACAATATACATTGAGAAAAACATCGGAAGCCGGGTAGGCGCTTACATGACAGGCGGCAAAATAATCGTCAGCGGCAAAGCCGACTGTATGCTCCCAACATTCGGCATCGACAGCATCAAACCAAAAGTAAAAGTGGACGACACCCAACAAGCCCAAGGTCCCTTCTACGTATTCATAGGTGACCTAACCGAAAAGAAACGGGGCAAAATCTTCGTAAACAAAGCTGCTAATCCCCAACTAAACACATATGAAAGATACCTCTAAGGTGAAAGAAATGGACGTTAAAACTATAAGTGTAAACAAATTAGCTTGGAAACTCGCAGAAAACATGATTAACAACCAAGAGTACTACGGTGTTAAAGTCTGTAAAACCACTGCAGGCGCAACTGTGATCGATGCAGGCATAAACGCTCCTGGCGGATACCAAGCAGGTCTTGCTCTGACTGAGATTTGTATGGGTGGAGCTGGACAAGCAAAAATTGACTTCAAACGTTACGGTGACTATGAAGTTCCATCCGTCATAATCACTACTGACTTTCCTGCAGTTGCAGCTTTAGGCTCCCAATTTGCAGGTTGGAGAATCAAAGACGGTGAAAACATCGCTATCTGCTCAGGACCCGCACGTGCTCTAGCACTCAAACCCAAAGATCTATACGCTGAACTTAATTTCAAAGACGTTTCTGATAAAGCAGTTGTAGTCATCGAAAGTAATGTAATGCCCTCTGATGTAGTCGTTGAAAAAGTGGCCACAGGATGCAATGTCAAACCAGAAAACATCATGATGCTAGTTGCACCAACCGCATCCGTAGCAGGTTTGGTCCAAGTTGTGGGTAGAATAGTCGAAACAGGTATACACAAACTCCACAACTGCGGTCTTGATCCCAAAGAAATCCTCTATGCATCAGGATATGCGCCATTGCCCGCATTATGTGCAGACTTTGATGTAGCCATGGCACGCACAAATGACGTGCTACTATACGGTGGAGTAGTACATTACATAGTAGACTACGAAGACGAAGCCAAACTAGAATCCATAATTGCCCAAGCTCCCTCATGTGCCGCAAGTAGCTACGGCAAACCCTTCCTGCAAATTTTCCGTGAAGCAGACAAAGACTTCTACAAAATAGACACCAAACTCTTCGCCCCAGCAATGCTCATGATAAATAACAAGAAAACAGGAAAAACCCTCAGAGCAGGTCAACTCAACCCCAAGGTTCTAGCAGAATCTTTGGGATTCTAACCTTTCTATTCTTTTCTTTTTTAGGTTTTTTAATAAATTATTTTATGTGTTTAAGGTTTAAATGATGGAAAATTGGGATTTAAAGTATCCCGTATTCTAATTTAAATTCAAATATGTACTTTTTTGTATAGTTTTAACAATGATGTAAGCCATTGGTACAGTATAAAGAACTATTGTCCCATTGAACAATGCTCCCAGTGGAAGGAATCCGAGTACTGCAATTTCAGTCATATTATATCCAAATGGGTATCCTTGTTGAAGAGTGAAATAGTTGATTAGCGTCATTACTATTTCTCGAAAAAGAATCCCTAAAGCAGTTGCTATAGTAACAATTATGGCGGCGTGTTTATCTTTCAATGCTCCTGTTATGCTTAGTTTCTGAGCTAGAAAAACCCCTATCAGCATAGATAATATGGCAGCAAAGTTATAGAACGGTCCTAATGGTAATGGTCCTGGATAAAATGCAAATAATGTTAGAGCATTTAGAATTGAAATAGCAATTCCAGATTTAGGTCCTATTAAGAGAAATGCGGCGACAATTGGTATCTCCCAAATACCATAAATGAGAAATGGCGCGTAAGGCGCGGGAACTCCGATGTGAGAAATTGCTGGGTTCAGCGCTACAGTTAGAGCTGCAAAGACTATTGTTAGTGTTAGCTTTTTGGTGTTCATAATAGTCGTTTTTATCTCATTCTTTTATTATTTAAGAGTAGCTACTCAAAAAAGTTAACCTTCAAAATAGATCTGAAAAATTTTTAGAGGTGATTTTGGGAAGTCGATAAATACGGGTTGTTTGTAATTCTCTTTAAAGTGAGCTCTATTGCCGGAACCTGTAAAATTCTCGATTAGTGAATTGCATAATTGGCTTCAAAAAGAAACCGGGTCAATCCTTACTCCTGTTCAAGCTCAAGCTCAGAAACGTCTTGAAGAAACACGTGTTGCATTACAGAATTTGAACGAATCAAGCAAAATGCTTGTGGAAAGCAGTCAGAAAGAAATTGAAAAGAGAAACATGAAGGTCTACAACCGAGCCCGAGCGTTAAACAAACTTGCGAATATGTTCGTTGAGCGACTAAAGAAACTTGACATTCCAGCTCAAGTCTCCTATGATACTCTAAGTGCATTCGCCGGTGAAGCTCAAAAAACAATGATTGTAACAGAAGTGGATATCAAGAACTGGTTCCCTCATATCAGTCCCTTCTTTATTATGGATCGCCGCAAATTTCAACCTATATTCGAAAAAACCAAGTTTGTGGTAAACAATCTTAATGATTATGTAACCAAAGAATATGTTAAAACTAAAACCCAAGAACAAACGTTCCAGCTCATTAACGAACTAAAAACGTTACAAAGTCAATTTTCTGAAATAGAAAACCAAAAAAATAACCTGAAAAATGAACGCCTAATGGTTGAAAACGAGATATCCAAAATTGATCAGCAGGTAATTGAGCTGAAAAGTAACAGTGCAATAGATCAGCTAAGTCAAATTGAAGCTGAGCAAGAAACCCTTAATAATGAACTTAAAAATGAATTGCGCCATCTACAAAAACCCTTCATAAAAATGCAGGCTTTAGCCACCTCAGGCGGAGGCGGGGGTATAACACCTGACCAATTACGTAAAATAAATCAATATTTAGAGAATCCATTCGAAGCAGTAATCACTGAAGAAAATAACACGCAAATACTTAAGGAAATTCTGGAGAAGCTCTCCGAATTATTGAGTCAAGACAAACTAAAACTCAAACCTGATAAACAACGCAAAGCAGAACAAACAGTAGAAGACATACTTAAAAAAGATGTTTTAGCGAATTTTCATGTCAACTGCTTGCAGGTATCGATTCGCAAAAAACAAGTTTCAGCTTCTCCCGAGCTTGAGAGTGCAAAACAAAATCTTTTGTTGCTCTGTCAGGAGCAGGATAAATTAAAGGCGCGCCAAAGTAATCTTCAAGTCGACGAAAACCAAAAAACAAATGCAGCTAATGAGGTCATTGAAAAAATGCGCAATCACAAAAAAACTATAGAAGCAAATGTTCAAAGCTTTTTAGGCAAACAAATTCAAATCATATAATCGAAGGGAAACTACTCTGAAGGAGTTCCGTTCTCTACTTAAGAAAGCTAAAAGCGTCAAAGCAGACGATTTCATAGACTTGGTGGAAAATATTACCTATAGAATGGCTAACGAAGAAGGACAAATAGGTAATATGACTATCACTGGAAGACTCGCAAAAATTGAACCTGCCGGCGAGGCTTTGGTCATCGGTGATTTGCATGGTGAATTAGAAAGCCTCACAACGATAGTAGAAAAAAGCGATTTTATCAACAAAATGCAAACCTCCAACGATACGGTGATGGTTTTTCTTGGTGATTATGGGGATCGCGGACCAAACCAAACTGAACTATACTATACCGTATTAAGTCTCAAAGATCGCTTCCCTGAACAGGTAATTTTAATGCGGGGAAATCATGAAGGGCCAATCGATCTTATGGCGTCTCCTCACGATTTACCTCATAAACTCCAGGCAAAACTCGGAGATAAGGGTATACTCGCCTATGCAAAACTCATAAAATTCTTCGCCAGTCTTTACAATGCAGTTTACGTGGAAGAAAGATACTTGATGGTACATGGTGGTTTACCGCCAACTATTCATAGCATTCAAGACCTAGCCATGGCCGATCAAGTGCATCCTGAAAAATCTCTTCTAGAGGAGATACTCTGGAGTGATCCAGATGACGCGGTTTCGGGTTTTTCTTCCTCATACCGTGGGGCAGGCATCATCTTTGGACAAACAGTCACTGAAGATATCCTCAAGCGAGTCGATGCGAAGATCCTTATCCGAGGACACGAATCCGCCATGGATGGCTACAAAATAAATCATCTTGGTAAAGTCCTAACTCTATTTTCCAGAAAAGGACCACCATACTCCAACATAACAGGCGCTTACCTAAACGTTCCACTCGCTGAGAAATTCGAGAACGTAAGCCAGCTTATCCCATACATTCATAAATTCTAATATTAAATATTCAAACTATTTTCTAATTATTGTTGTCATGTGCTTTTTCATAATCCTTATATTTTCCCACTGTGGGAATAATATTGTGGGAAAATGACTGCTGAAGTAGAAGTACTTGTTGATGGTAAAGGAAGAGTTTTAATACCCAAAGAAATACGTGATAAAATAGGTTTACAACCTGGAAGTAAAGCTAGAATGAAAATAGAGAAAGAATTGATAGTTATAATGCCTCCTATTTCTCCGGAAGAATTCATTGAAGAAATGGAAGGATGCATAAAAACCGGAACACCAGATGTTGACCCTCTAAAACTTAAAGAAATGTGGGTATCAAAGGAAAAAAAGAAGCGACGAAGTAAATGATATTCATTGACTCTAATATGTGGTGCTACTATTTTGATCAGCGCCTTGCAGAGCATAAATATGTTCGCGATAGTATGCGAGAAATTATAAAAACTGAGGAAATTGCCTGCAATACCATAGTAATTATAGAGGTTGCTCATTACCTTGTCCGGAACTTCCCAGAGAGAATGGCACGTAAAAAAATTGAATTCTTCATTAACCTTCAAAATATCAAAATTATTGACTTCAATCGTCAAATGTTAACAGAGACATTAGAAAGTTTACTAAATTACTCTTACTCTGTTGGATTAGGTGGAAGAGATGCCACGGTGTTAGCGACATTGGGCTCCTTAAAAATACAAAGGATTGCTTCTCATGATAGTATTTTTAGACGTTTATCAAGCAAGCTTGGTCTAGACGTAATAGATCCTATACAAACATCCTTCTGAGCAAGTCAATGTGGTTAGTAAGAATTTTTTTAAAGTAAGCTTTAAGAGGTATGTTCAGTAGCATCTTTGGCAGACTATTAGTGTAGAAGGGTCACACTT
>CAZQTZ010000140.1:0-5796 GCA_964596465.1 uncultured Candidatus Bathyarchaeia archaeon
CTGAACGCCGCCTGTAACTGTTACTTTGTCATCAAGTCTAACTAATCGGTAATTCGTTTCATCTTTGCTGATTGGAGCAAGAGAAAGGCCCTTATGAGTAGGAATAATACGGTAATATTTGTCAGCGCTGGCTAATGAAATTACATCCATTAAACCAACTGGGAAATCGTCATTCTGTATAGCTTTTCCGTTAACAAGAACTTGGCCTTGATTAAGAATTTGCTGGGCTTCTTTTCGTGTCTCAGTTATGTCTAATATATCGCGAAGCACTAGCGTCATAGATAGACAGTTATCAAGATTGTGAGGACCTGATATTGGTTTAAGTACCCAAGGATCCTCTTTCCTGTGAATTGGCCAGAATTTTGGCGCTGGTTTACGTTTTAGTCTTGCTGTTTTTCCTTTTCTACCCAATTTAGTTTCCTCCTTCAGCTTGTGAAGTGGTATCTTCTGTAGCTTCAGCCATTTTCTTTTCAGTCGCTTTCACTTCAGTAGCTTTTTTCGGAGCTTTCTTTGCTTTTTCGCTCTTCTTAGCGATTGGCTTCTTTCGTTCTAACACGGCTTTTCGAGCTTTGTCGTCAAGATTTAAAGTTCGTATCATTATTTTTGAAGGATGTAATGCAACGAATACTGTTTTGCCGTCAACTTTTTCGCGTGTTAGACCCTCAATGTATACTCTGTAATGTTTTAGATCAATACGAGATACTTTTCCTTCGAATCCCTTATGATCACCGCGAATTACGCGGACTGAATCACCTTTTCTCACGGGCATAGCTTTGATGCCTTTCTGAGCAAGAAGCTCAGGAGATAACGGCGCCGCCATTAACTTATGACGCATATGCGCAGGTGCGTTGAAAAGCATCTTGCGCTGTTTTCCTGGATTTTTTGTTGTTTGCATAAACTTCAACCTACACTATTGTACTAGAGGCGCTTGCAATTCTTGGCCATCGCTCAGCTGCTTCTCTTGCAACAGGACCACGAATTTCTGAGCCTTTCATTTCGCCCTCGGGCGTTATAATTACTGCTGCGTTTTCTTCGAATTGTATCCAAACGCCGTCAATTCTTCGGAAGGGTCGTCTTTGCCTTACGATAACTGCTTGGAAGATTTTCTTACGCATATCAGGTGCACCTTGTCTAACTGAGACTGTGACTTTGTCGCCTATTGTGGCGGAGGGATATCGTCTTAGTCTGCCTTTGTAGCCCATAGCTTGGACTAATCGAAGTTTGCGTGCACCAGTATTATCTGCACATCGGAGAATTGAACCGGCTAACAGCCCACGGGAGACTTTCTGTCCGTGTGAAAGCATACCTTTTGCTGTTAGAGCTCTCTGCTTCGCTTTCGCTGCCATATTACTTCTCCTCCATTTTTTCTACAACTACGAATGAAACGGTTTTGCTAATTGGACGACATTCTGCAATTTTTACACGGTCGCCTTCTTTGGCGTCGATGCAGGATGGATTGTGTGATGGAATGTGACCGCGTCTTCGTTCATATCGGACGTATTTAGTGGAAAACTGCATGTATTCACGTTCAACTATGACAGTTTTATCCATCTTTGAACTTACGACTATTCCGTCTAATACACGTCCTCTCACTGGGAGAGTGCCGTGGAATGGACAGTTGCGATCATCACATGACTTTTTAGGTTTCTTGAATGTTAAAGACATTACCATAACCTCTTTACGGTTTTTTTAAGGCGATCTTCAGGTTTTCCCACAAGAAGACTGCCGTCAATTTCAACAGCTGCTCCATCTGAAAATTCAAAATGGAAGACAGATGAATCTTTCACTATATTTTTCAGTCTACCTTCATGCTGAACTACGAAGGTGTTTTTTGTTTCATCCATGACTGGACCAGAGATGCCAAGATATCCTGCATGAGTGCTGGTGGAGATGATAGTGTGAGCACCGATGAATTCTCTGCGGATGATGTCAGGGGTTATTATCATTACTAAACATTCTCCTTGGTGTTCTTTGATTTCTTAGCTTCTTTTTCTTTTGTCTCTGATTTGCGGATGCCAAGCTTATGTTCATTTTCTATTGTTAATATCTGAGCAATAGTTCGGCGAAGCTCTCTTACTCTAGTAGGATTCTCTACTGCACCGCCAGCACTGATCATGGTTCGCATGCGAGATAATTCTGCGCGTAATTCACTAAGTTTTTTGGCGCGTTCTTCAGTATTCATATTGTCTATGTCTTTGAGTCGAATAATCGGCATTAAGCGGTTGCCCCCTCTTTGGATTCTTCAGGTGTTTTTGGTTCTTCTGTTGGTGGAGCTTCGGCTGCAGGTGTAGTCTGGGGTTCTGGGGCAGGTGCTTCAACTGCTGGTTTTTCGTTAACTATAATTTTTTCTTGTTTTTCTTCCTGAATTGGAACTTCAACTTTCTTTTCGGGAATTGGCGCGGTCTGAACTTCTGGAGTTGCTGGAGCTTGCGCTAAGATTTTAACTTTATCCGGGAATTGAGCGTCTGGAGGCATTATTTTAACTTGAACGCCAAACATGCCAGGTTTAAGTTGAACATGTGCTTCAGTTTTACGCATATATCTTAGGGCTGGTTCACCGCATCTTGGGAAGTATCCTGCGCGGAATTTTTCAAATCTCGCACGTTCAGTGCGGAGTTTGCCACTAATTATGATTTCGCATCCTAATGCGCCTGCTTCCATAACCTGGTTCATGGCCCAAAAGCCGGCTCTTCTAAAGTGAATGCCTTTTTGTAATGCAGAAGCTACACGTGATGCAACTACATACGCGTTTAACTCTGGAACTTCAATCTCCGAAACAGAGATTTGAGGATTTGACACGCTGAATTTTGATTCTAGAGTCGTGGCGAGTTCACGTATTGTTTCACCACCACGTCCTATGACTAGCCCAGGACGCATGGCATACACTACTACGTGTGTGCCCAAGGGGGTTTTAGAAAGATTTACTCCGCCATAGCCAGCGCGGTCAAGTTTCTTTTGCAAAAATTCGTCAATTTCTGCATTTTTAATGGCTTCAGTTATAAAGCGTTTAACTATCGACATTTATGCTTCTTCTCCTAGCCCAGATTTTTCACTTAAAATAATTTCGATGTGAGACATAGTCTCGTATTTTGGTGACGCTCGTCCGTGTGCTCTGGGCGTATATCGCTTAACTTTCATGCCTGGATAAGCAGCTGCATGGATTATGCGAAGCTTATCTACATCTAGGCCTTTATTTTCAGCGTTAGCCTCCGCACTGAGGAGTACTTTAAGAACACGTTCAGATGCCTTAATTGGGTATCTGCCCGCGAAAGCTCCGACCAATCCAGCTCGGTGGCCAGCTTTCTTATTGTACCTAGTGAACGGAATGGCCTTTTTCTTGTCCATTACGTCGCGTAAGTACTCCTTAGCTTGAATAAGCATCATTCCTTTAACGGTTTTACACACTTCACGTGCGTGTTTATGGGATACCCTAACTTCTCGACCACTAGCAATAGCGGTCTTCTCAGGGTCCAATTCTTCCGTTATTATGGAGTATCCCCATTTTGGCATGTAATATTTCTCCAACTGCGCAATTCAACAGCGTAAACGCGATTTATATTGCTTTCCATATCACAACCAGCTTTTAAACTAAGCTAACGTGCGTAAGTTCGCAGAAGGCAACAATTTAGGCCGAGAGGTGTATAAAACTTGGAGCGCGCAAGAACTTTTAAAGTTTTTCCAAAAAACTCCTACCCGATTTTACTGAATAAAATACAAGTAAATTACGATGCATTTATTTTCACGATTTAGGGTTAGTCTAATTCAACTACAAACAGTAAGAGATGACAATTTAATGGAAAAAAATGGGCACATAACTATGTTACATGGAGCCGGCGGCACGGTAATGCATGACCTGGTTAAGAATTTTATAGTAAGACAATTCGGAGGATTAAGTGATGCAGAGGTCCCGCTCGAAGCCATGGATGATGCGGCAGTCGTAGATGACATAGTTCTTAAAAGTGACTCACATGCAGTTAAGCCTATTTTCTTTCCAGGTGGAGATATTGGCCGCTTATCGATATCTGGTACAGTTAACGATATTGCAGTTCTAGGCGCTCAGCCCCGTGCGCTAGCCTGCGGTTTTATTTTGGAAGAAGGTTTAGCCATATCTGACTTAGAAAAGATTCTGTCTAGTATGCGACAAACATGCATCGAAGCAGAAGTAGGTATAGTAACAGGAGACACTAAAGTTGTCGAAAAAGGAAGTTTAGGCGGATGCGTCATGAACGTATCAGGCATCGGCAAGCGGACGCCCGCACTAGAGCAGAACATAAAAATCGTTAAGAAATATCGACCAGACTTCACAGCCAAATGGATGCTTGATTCCAACCTGAAAGTCGGCGATAAAATCATTCTTTCCGGAACCATAGGCGACCATGGACTTGCAGTACTTTCAGCACAGGAAGGGCTAAAATTTGGGAGCGACATCAAATCAGACGTAAAACCATTAAACAAGCTAATTCAAAGGTTTTTAGGCGAAATAGGAGGCGTAGTGACCATGAAAGATGCAACCCGAGGAGGACTAGCAGATGCACTCCATGAATGGACGGAAAAGTCAAAAACAGGCATACTCATAACCGAAGATAAAATCCCCATTCGTGAAGATGTACGCGCAGCGTGTGAAATGCTAGGATTAGACCCGATGGAAGTAGGAAATGAAGGAAAAATAATCATAGGAGCTATCCCACAGAAAGCTGAAGAAATCGTAAAGTTTCTCAAACAAACCTCTGAAGGAGAAAACGCACAAATAATCGGCGAAGTCACGCACGAATTCGATGGCGTAGCCATGATCACTGCGATTGGTGGAAAACGCATCATCTCAAGACCCATAGGAGATCCCATACCAAGAATCTGCTAAAACTCTACACAAGGATTTATGCGATCAAAACATGCAGATTAGAACCTAATTCAAAGCGTAAAAAGGGATTTTTATGCGACAATTTCTAACGCTAGACCAGTTTCTAAGGATTCTTTTTTATTCTGTTTCTGATTTTCAGCATATACTTTGCAGATTTCTTTAACTATACAATCTTCACAATAAACATCAGAACTCTTGGTTTGGCAGTCCAACACTATGGTACGATACATTTTCTTTTTTCACCTCACTTTCTCATGTATCAACAATGTCCAAGACGCTCTTTAATCTTGACGACATAAACTATTTAGAATATATAAAACAAAGATTCTGCAAGAAAGTTATTATATTAAGAAACGACTATTCTCCACTCTCAAGAAATAAATGCAGGGGTCTCCAAGCCAGGTCAACGGAGTAAGGCTTAGGACCTTATCGCGTAGGCGTTCGTGGGTTCGAATCCCACCCCCTGCACCAATGTCGGACCCCATCGCATTTTTGTTGCCTGTTGTTTTGAAGTTGAAGAGTGAAGGCAGAAAAGATTCTACGCTCGCACCAATGCTTAAGCGACTGAAGTTTTTAGCAAGAAACGTGGATTTAGAAAATCCTGAAAAAGTCAAGGATTTCATTGCTTCCCAAAAATACACTGATGGATACAAGGACAACTTGATTGATGCCTACAGCCACTTTTGTAGATTCTACAATATTCAATGGTCGAAGCCACTGTATATGCGTGAAGAAAGAATAAGTCTCTTTGTGCTTTAGGTGTAAGGTTTTCTGAAAGCTTTGTGTTTATCTAGCAAAACGGTAGAATGAATAATTAACACATATCGTACCTAACTAAATAGATGTCTGCCTGCTGGATTATTTTGTCTTAGAGATACGGTTGTCCTTGGTAGGGGTCGGTGATGGTTCGGTTATTTTCTCGAAAGCATTTTCCTTGT
>CAZQTZ010000141.1:0-5778 GCA_964596465.1 uncultured Candidatus Bathyarchaeia archaeon
GATAAATTATTTTGATAATTCACCGCTACAACTGCGAAAGGCGCGGCAATAGTGAGAATATTAAGTATTACTAAGATGACTCCGACAGTTTGCATCGATATTACCTGTTCAGGATTAATCAAGCTTCATATTTTTCATACATGCGTTTTAAGGTTTCTAAAAATATGCCCACACAAGATTACTGTTGTACATTTCTATTTTTACAATCAATAATTAAATAACCTTAAAACGAACAATGACTAATGAACAATATGAAATTAATGAAAAAGTTTTCCTTTTTGCTTTTTTTAGTTATTATTCTATTATCGATAACACTTGTTGAAAGTTCAGAAGTTATAATTGTTGGTGTTAAACAGGGTGATTGGATTGAATATGATATTCAAATAAAAACTAATCATTTAAACAACTCCGAAATAACAATTCCTCCTGATCATAATATTTCCTGGGCTCGACTTGAGATAATAAGTGTTCAAAATCGAATAATAGACTTGAATGTTCAAACCAAATTTTCCAATGCCACGGTCATATCCGGAAATACTTCCCTTAATCTTGATGACGGGACCCTTGGTGATAATTTTATAATTCCGGCAAATCTAACTTATGGAGATTCGTTTTATAATAAATACCAGGGCAATATTATAATAACAAATCTTCAACAAGAAACTATCGCTGGCGCTGATCGGATTGTCTTTTCAGGGGCTACCGAAGATACAGTGTTTGATTGGGATCAATTAACAGGCATTTTGATTAACGCTGAATCAACATTTAATGGGTACTCATTAATTACTCAAATTAATAAAACAAATATGTGGGCTCCTCAGAAAGCTTCATTATCTCCAGAAAAATCAATCAATCTTGACTTCAAAATACTAGGAGTTAGTGTGATGATGTTCTCTATTTTACTTTTTAGTATCATAGTGATTTTAGTTGTAATTCTTTCAATTATTAAACTTCGTAATAAATCAGAAAATTATAAGATATATTAAATTTATTAAAATGCACATATAATTAGTCAGGTGCTTATAATCTTGAACAAGTGAAGAGATTGACTCCGAAACGTGGATACAAACGAGGCTACGCAGTAGCATTGCTAGTAGGATTAGAGGAGAATCAAGCGGCAATTTGGAAAGTTTTTAGTAATGTTATAAAACCGGAAAAAACGATAATTCTCAAAGGTTTTCGAGTAGACTCGAAAGCAGTCTATAATTTTCATGAACAAATAATAAACGCGTTACGGCCAACGCTCAAAGAAGGTGTAAGAAGTATTATTTTGGCGTCTTCTCCACGTATTAATTACTCTGAAAAATTTTTTGATCATATAAAAAATCATCATGGTTGGCTTTATCAGAGTCAGAATAGGGCTGCTTTTTCCCAAATTGTAGGTTCAGCGTTAACTATTTCTCAGGTAACAGAACTTGCAAAAAATCCTGAATTTAAGAAAAATATTTCAATAACAACAATAGAAGAAACTGAAAATATTATCGACCTTTTAGAAAAGACTCTTAATGCTTCGAACTCAGAGAATTTGGTTCTGTACTCCATAGATGAAATCGAAAATCAAGTACTATGTTCATGGTTGCCTGGAAAGGCAAAGCCTGACTATATATTAATAACTGATGGATTTCTTTCAAATTTTCGCCAAAAAAATAGATTACAGCGCATAATACAAATTGCTTCAAATAGAAAAATTAAAACAAGGATAATTAAAGCCGATTCGCCTTCTGGTAAACGATTAAATCAGTTAGGTGGTTTTGTTTGTCTTCAAACAATCGGATAAAGGTTGGCAATTAGTTTCCTTGCTTAATTTATCCTGATGTTTCAAATTACGTTTTAGCTAAGAATGATTATTAACTAAAGTAATTCTGAGGTTCGTAATGTATCAGCGGAAATAGTCCCTGTATGTAGCGCAGTAGATAGTAGCACACCCTCAATACCGCCTTTTTTTAACATTACCACTTCCTCAGTGTTACGTATTCCTCCGCCTACAAGCACTCTACATTTGGTTCTATTGCGAATTTTATTAAGCAAAGATAAATCAGTTCCCTCTTTACTTCCTACTTTTTTTAAATCTAAAATAATTATCTCCTGAACACCAGCATCTTCTAATTTATCAATAAATGTTAAAAGATCCATTGAAGAAATCTCTTCAGATCTGCAAAATATTTTTCCATCAGCTAAATCAATACTGAGAATGATTTTTTCATTTCCAAATTCAGCTAATGCTTGTTTAACAAAATTGAGATCAAGTAATTTTTCTGTCCCGATTATTACTTTTTGTACTTTTATTTTTAGTAACTCTTGGATTCTTTGTGCATTAATAGTTCCGGCGTCAACAATAAGGCTAAGATTAGTTTTTGTTATGATTTTTTCAAGAATTACTAAATTATCCCCTTTGTCCATTATAGCGTCCAAATCCGCGACATAAACTTCCTTAAAACCATCCGATTTAAACTTGAAAGCGATATTAATGGGATCAATAGAATTAGATAGAACGCTTTTTATTGGCTTATATTTTTCTCTTTTACCTCTTATTGCATGGACGACCACATGATCCATTATGTCTATTACTGGAATTATTCTCAATTAATTTTACCATAATTTATTCTTACTCAACCAGTAAAGAGTCTTTCCTATATTTAGGGGAAAACCTTTAAGCCTAAGTAAATCTGCATCAAAGTAATTGGAGTGCTGAATTCGCTGAAACTACTAGTAAGCCCGGTTGATGAACAGGAAGCTTTGGAGACTATTCTAGGGGGAGCTGATATAGTTGATGTTAAAAACCCGAAAGAAGGAGCTTTAGGTGCTAATTTCCCTTGGATAATTAAACGAATTCGAGCAATTACTCCTAAGAATATTGAAGTTAGCTGTACAATAGGCGATTTACCAAATTTACCCGGAAGCGTATCTTTAGCCGCATTAGGCGCTGCTACAACAGGCGTAAATTATGTAAAAGCTAGCCTTTACGGAATAAGAACTAAAGAGGACGCAATCAATTTAATGCAGAACGTAGTCAAATCAGTTAAAGATTATAATAATAGCATAAAAGTTGTTGTAGCAGGTTATGCTGATGCTAACCGAATTGGTTCTATTAATCCTCTATTAGTTCCTGAAATCGCGTATAAATCCGGCTGTGACGTTGCCATGATAGATACAGCAGTTAAAGACGGAAAAAGCCTTCTTGACTTCTTAGATCTCGCATCTCTTAATGTTTTTATTAATGAATCTCACAATTTTGGACTGAAAGCTGCATTAGCTGGTTCTTTAAAACGTATAAATTTGTCTTCTATCTGTAGATTGAACGCTGACATAATAGGTCTTCGAGGAGCTGCCTGTACTAATGATGATAGACTTAATGGATGTATAAAGCGGGAAGCTGTTCAGGAGATAAAGCAAATTATTAAAAAAGCCAGCTACTTGAAAAGTAAGTGAATTGAGGCAATAACATTGCGTGTTGAAGGCCTAACTAAAAAAGAAATCCAGGCTCAACTTAAAAAGATGCTTTTACAAGACGAAAAATATTCCTCGGGAAAAATTTTATCCTCAATGTGCACTAGTCCTCATTCAGCTGCAAAGAAGGCGCATATGCTGTTCCTAGAATCAAATCTTGGAGACCCCGGACTTTTTCCAGGAACTTTAAAACTAGAAAGAGCCGCCATAAGTGCACTTAATGTGTTGCTTCATAATAAAAATAATATAGGTTACATTGTTTCAGGAGGTACTGAAGCAAACTTTCTAGCTATGTATGCCGCTAGAGAAAAAAACAAGATTGATAATCCTGAAGTTATAGTTCCTGAATCAGCTCATTTCTCTTTTGATAAAATCTGTAATATGCTCCAAATTAGATTGGTTTCTGCAGAAGTTGATAAATCCTTCAGAATTGATACTCAGAAATTGTCTAAACTCATAAACAAGAACACTATCGGTATTGTTGGGAATGCAGGTTCTTCTGAACTTGGAGTTATTGATCCAATTGAGATTCTCTCGCAAATTGCTCTAGATAATAATCTACATTTACATGTGGACGCTGCTTTAGGTGGCCTTGTTATTCCCTTTTTAAAAGATCTCGGTTCAGACTTGCCTGATTTTGACTTCAAATTTCCGGGGGTTCAATCTCTCACGGTTGATCCTCATAAGATGGGTATGTCAACCATTCCGGCAGGAGGGATATTGTTTCGGGATAATAACGTACTAGAGTGTATAAAGACTGAGACCTCTTACTTGAATGATAAGTATCAGTACACTTTTGTGGGCACGCGATCTGGTGCTTCGATAGCTGCAACATGGGCTGTTTTTGAAACATTAGGACGCGAAGGGTTTAAAAAAATTGTAGCACAATGCATGAAATTGACCACATTCTTATACGAAGGTCTCGAAGCGCTGGGTTTCGAAGTTTTACTTCGACCAACAATGAATATATTGGCTTTCCGATGTACGAATGCCAAGTTGCTTGTAGAAGAATTGCGGCAAAAAGGCTGGCACGTATCTTATGTTCGCCGTTTGGATTGTATAAGAATTATAATTATGCCCCACAATACAAAAAAGAACATCTGTGAATTCCTTAAGATACTGAAAGAGCTTCAACATCTAAAAAATTAAGATAAAAAATTTTGGTGAAATCCATTGAAAATTCTGATTTACGAATATATTTCAGGGGGAGGATTGGCAGATGAATCTTTATCGCCAACTTTATTGAGCGAAGGGTTTGCAATGCTTAAAGGCTTAGTTTCTGATTTTAAGAACGCAAATCACACTGTAACTGTAATGTTAGATAATCGCATTATTAATTCAAATTCGCCTGTAGATGCGGACTACATAATTAAAGTATATTCTAAAAATAATCAGTTATTTACCGATGCTCTTCAAACTGTTGACTGCGCCTACATTGTTGCACCTGAAACTAATGGTATACTGGAATCAATCGTTAGCATTGTAGAAAAAAATGGTAACCTTTCCCTTAATTGCTCTTCAGAATCAATAAAGCAATCAGCAGATAAAGCTAAAATATTTGAATATGCAAAAAATCTTGGATTAGATATCCCTAGAACGTTTATGTTTAAGGCTGGGGATATTGATCAAATAAAAAAGACTATTTTGGAAAAAACTGGTTTTCCCGTTATCATTAAACCGCTAAATGGTGCTGGTTGTAGTGGCTTAAGTTTAGTAAAGAATATCCAAGAGGTTTCAGGTTCAATTGAAAAAATAGTAAAGGATAACCTCGTAACTATGATTATAGTTCAGGAATTGATATCTGGTATACCAGCAAGTGTTAGCTTAATTTCTACAGGTATTGATGTGGTTCCTATTAGTTTGAATAAGCAAAATGTAACATTATCTTCTGAAGATTCAGATTCGTGCTATAACGGCGGAGAAGTCCCCTTAAATCATCCCCTTAAAGCGCAAGCTTTTGCAGCTGCTACGAAGCTTGTGAAGTCATTTAGTGGTCTTAAGGGATACATAGGAGTTGATGTCATTTTAACAGAGGATAAAGTGTTTATTATTGAAGTGAATCCTAGACTAACTACTTCTTATGTTGGTTTAAGGAAAGTTCTAAACATTAATTTAGCCCAAACAATTCTTGACTCTATACTAAAAAAAGAGCTCCCCCAGAATATCAACAATAATGGCTACTGCCTTTTTTCCAAGGTTCCTATTTCTCTTAATTCATCTTTTACCTCTGAAGATATCTATCGAATTCCTGAGATTATTTCTCCGCCATTCTATTTCCCGGATGCCACAGAAAGATATTCTTTTGTAGAATCGTATTGTCTGAATTTCGAT
>CAZQTZ010000142.1:0-5731 GCA_964596465.1 uncultured Candidatus Bathyarchaeia archaeon
TATTGCTCCGCCCACAATACTTAAGAACATCAGTGCATGAAATGGGTTGAAAACCATGAACTCTTCAACCCAACCGCCTTTGCTAAAGTTCCTAGAGAAGAAAGGCATATCTTTGAAAGATCTTGTAGACACCGCGCTTGAATTTTATGTTCCACATCCAGGAGTAGAAACAAAAGACAAGGCCATAAAAATCCTCACCGAAGAACTTCTTGACGCAATGCAAGATGCCAACATAGCAGTCTTAGAATATGCAGCATTCAAGCTTCAAGAGGACGCTGAAGCAGACCGTATTCCAGGCTTAACCCAAGAAATATTTCGAGGAAGACCAGGATTAGTAGCTGACGAATTAATCGGATTAACTATTGCCACCTACATTGCAGGAGCCAGAGGAGTTTTTGAGTTCACAAGGTTTGATCAAGTAAAACCAGGCATTCTAAAAAATCTAGGAGCAATAACCAACGATGCCATTGGCGGACTAGTTGCTGGCGCTTCTTCAAATATGTACACACAAGCAACAAGAAAAAATAAAACCAACTGATTATAAAAAAATTTTATATTACATTTATTGTAAAATTTTTGATAAGAGAATAAATGCTCATAACATCATAAATTAGTAGAATGCGATATGCAAAAATCAATCTGAAAGCAAAATATTTCTCAATAGAAAATATTCAAAAAGAATAATTGGTTATTCTTCTATTACCAGAAGATTATAATAGTTTATCAAGTGAGGAGAATTAAGCAGTGGGGAAAAAATGAATCCAAAGAAGCTTTGTATCGTGACACATACTTTTCTTCCCCACGTAGGCGGCATAGAAAGAGTTGTTTACGAACAAAACAAGAGGCTTCTTAAACGTCAACAATATGTTCCTACTATATTAACTCATAAAAATTATTTTCCCAATCAATATATCTACCGAAAAATGAAAGTTCAATGCTATCCTTCATTAAATATTGGCTTTAGATTAGGAATACCGTATCCAATCCCAAATATTACAAGCTATAAAACCTTCTTAGAATACATCAAGGATAGCGATATTATTCACGCTCATGGACATCCATATATTTCTTCGTTGATTGCGGCAAAATTGGCAAAGAGATATTCAAAACCATTTATTCTTACTCAACATAACACGTTCATAGAGTATAATGGTGTTTGGAATAACGTTGAAAGATTAAATGACCTTGCTATTGGAAAACAGACTCTTAAAGAGGCAAAAAAAATCATCACTGTGAGTAATGCAACTAAGAATTACGTTCTAAGCTTGGGAGCGGAACCTGAGAAAATAGAGACTCTCTATAACGGCGTAGATTTAGAGCGGTTTAGAATTATACCTCAAGCAGGAAATGAAATAAGGAAAAAACTTGGCATCTCCTTAGATGCGCCGGTTGCTGTAACCGTAAGAAGATTAGTCTATAAAAACGGCATAGATACATTACTAGAGAGTATAAAAATAACGGTACAAAAGAACCCAAAAATCATTTTTCTAGTAGTAGGAGAAGGCCCTGATTTTGACGAAATAAAAACAAGAGTTACAAAATTGGGGATAGGAAGAAATATTATACTTACGGGTTTTATATCTGATGAAGAATTACCATTATACTATAATGCGGCTAATTTCTCTATCTTACCAAGTAAATCTGGCGAGGGACTTCCATTAGTTGGCTTAGAGGCGATGGCCTGTGGTTTAGCTCTTATATCTACTGATGTTGGGGGAATAAGAGAAGTCATGATAGACAATTATGGAAAAATTATTCCGCCAAATAATCCCGAAGTTATGGCTCAAGCGACTCTAGATTTTGCTAGTATTGAGGTGGCAAAAATAAGAGACTCGCTTAGAAAAATAATGGTTGAAAAGTTTAGTTGGGATAAAAATATCGACAGGCTTACGGAAATATATCAGGAAATTATTTAAACCTAATAGAAATTATAATAACGTTCACATAAGAGGTCTGCGGTTCGATGACGACCAAAGTAGAGATGGTATCAGTAGTAATTCCTACACTTAATGAAGCAGGGAATATACGGGAAGCCCTGAATATTATAGATAAGAAATTGGCTTACCCTAAGGAAATTATTGTTGTTGACGGAAACTCTACTGATGGAACATTAGAAATTGTGAAAGACTCAAATTGCAGACTAATCATTGAGCCCCGCCGCGGCTATGGTTTAGCCCTTCGTACTGGAATTGCGCACGCAAAAGGCGACGTTGTTGTAATGGTTGACGGCGATGGAACGTATGAAATAGAGCGAATTAACAGCCTTATAGAAAAAATGACTGAGACCGACGCAGAAATGTGCATGGCCACTCGAATGTACGATCCAAATAAAGCCATGGGATTCATGAACTTTTTGGGCAATAAAATAATTACTTTCTGCTTCAACATGCTTTATAAACAGAATCTTAGCGATACACAATCAGGTTTTAGAGCAATCAGTCTATCCGCGATAGAAAAGGTTACGTTTAATGAAACGGATATGCCTTTTGCTACTGAAATGCTGATAAAGTTTGCTAAAAAAGGATTCAAAATGGTAGAAGTCCCAACATCATATAGACTTAGAAAATACGGGAAAACCAAACTTAAGCCATTAAACGCAGGTATTGAAATATTAGCTACTATGCTTAAGGGTTTACGGGCGTGAGAGTATCTCAAACGCCATGCAAAAAATTAGGCTGAACTTGGATTCAGCAAATGGCGGATACATAATTTCTGTGGCTATAGCGCTTTTAATCGCTTCTGTTCTTTTAGGGTATTATTTTGTTGCGTTAAGACCTTGTGCTGAAGGATATATGAGTATCAGTTTACTTGATTCTCAGAAAAAGGCTACAAATTACCCTGAAGTTCTCGTTAATGGCGTGAATAGTACTTTTAGTGTCTATGTTGAGGTAAAGAATAATATGGAAAAGACACTATACACACAAATTCGGGTGAGGGTCACTGAGAATGTAAGCTCCTCTGTTCCTATGTATTCTGTTAAACCAACTTCACTATACAATAATACTGTTGAAAACGGATCTGCTTGGGAGGAGATAGCAACAGTGTCATTAGATGAATCAGGCAACTATTCAATATTTTTTGAGCTGTGGATAACCAATCAAGATAATGAATCTTTTGAATTTACGAATAATTACTGCGTTCTGAACGTAAGAGTAGAATAAAGCTTAACAAATGGAAAAGGGTACTATTGCCCTTTAGTAGCATATTGTTCTTCAGTGCCTATGCGGTGAACATTGTTGTATGCGCAGAAAGGAATAACATGCAAGTTTGGGGTAACATAATGAACTACACAACGTCTAACGCGATTCACATCGAAAGTATACTGATCCATGAAAGCCATGCAACCTAGTAAGAAAATTCGTCTTCTAATTGGCCCAAGCGATTGATAGCTAGGAGAAACAAACATCTTCAGTATAGCCTTCATCAGCGTAAAAATTCCAACTTCTTTAGTGACTAGTAGCATGTTTAGAGAAAGTGTGGTAGACATGAATAATGTTGTAAGCAGCGATAATTTGTTTTGTTTTCCTACGTTCTGAGATGTCTTAAGTATGCCTCTAAAGAATTTGTTGAAATCAACGAAATGGTTAATTGGAATCATTTTGCCGCTTTTAGAAACGTAAACCCAGTTAACAATACCGCAGTGGGGATTGCAGGAAAATAAGGGCCAAGGTTTTTTCATAAATTTGCGCATAATTTTTATGGGCGAAGTCATCACTGGCAGCGGAAATAAATCTTTAGCGGATATTTCGCCGTTTGTTTGGCTTTCAACATCTTCTGCGAATCGCCAATCTCTCCAAGTGTCTTTTGGAATATCAGTTGCACGTCCAGTAAAAGCTATAGGCTGGAAAATTAGGCCGCGCACAATGTCGGAGTTCTTTGCAGCGAAGCGAATAATGTCACCGACTTCGGTGTCGTTAAAGCCACGCATTAATGTGGTAACTAAGATAACTTCCATGTCCAGTTTTCTACAGACTTCTATAGCTTTGAATTTTGCTGAGAGCAGGTTCTTGCCTCGAATCTTGGTACAAACATCTTCACGGAAAGTATCAAATTGTAAATAGACTATGTTTAATCCATTCTGCTTGAGCTTGGCAGCAAGTTCGGGACTTTCAGATAATCGTAATCCATTAGTTGCCAGTATGGTCATAAATTTTAGTTTATGCGCTACATTAATAATTTCATGCATATCCTCGCGTTGCATTGGTTCACCACCCGAAAATAGTATAGCTGGAGGCTTGGGATTGCGTTCGCTTAGAAAAGTGAGCATTTTTATGAGGTCTTCCTTGGTTGGTTCATATTCGACTATATGATCGTTAAATGTTGAGAAGCAAATAGGGCATTTTAGGTCGCACTTCTTGGTTACGTCAATAACGCCTATTACTGTATCTGATACATGCTTATTACAAGTTTTACATACATCTGGACAGCCTTGAGGGTTTGCTGGACTGTTGGGATCGTCAAAGTATTTGAAATAATCATGGGTTTCTGTGAAGTTATATACATCAGGACTTTGCCAATGAGTAACTATAAAGTCCCCGTGCTCGCTACAATGTTTAGTCATAACAACCTTGCCGTCTTTCTGGATTAAAGTAGCATCAATTTTTTTGTTGCATACTGGACATATACTCTTGGTTTTAGTCATCAGATGATTCCACCTATTATTGGAAATAGCGCCTCTATTATCAGGGACAGGGGCAGAAGAATCATAGACATTGTTACTAAACTCTCGTATTAACGTACGATAGCAACTGTTGAACTGGATGTTACCAATCTTATTGAGGAATACAGCAATAGAATACTCCAGAGCAAGATTAGAGGCAGATAAAAGATTGTGAATTCGCCTATGAAGAAAGGAAGAGGTGCAAGTAATCCACATATGGTAAAGAAAAGAGCGCCCACTTTTACTGACTTAGAGCTGCCAATTTGCATCGGTAATGTAGGATAACCTACTTTTGAGTCACCTTCAAGACTTAGGACGTCACGCAAAACATTCCCGCCGATTGTTCCAAAAGCAATCGGGTAGAGGCTAATTGACATCAAACTTATTGTGTTGAAGACTGCGATTTCCCCATAAAGGAAGGCTGTCCCGGTTAAAACCCCCATTAGAGCATTGGCAACCAGACCAGATTTCTTTTTTACCAAGGCAGAGTAAATCACGAGCAATATGGAGTCGATAAAGAGAAGAATAAAACTTAGCATGTTAATCAGGAAAGCAAGAACTAGACCTACTGCGAAAAGCGCCGTAGATATTGCTATTACCTGTTTTAATGATAATGCGCCTGAGGGAATAGGACGTTTAGGTTTTATTATCGCGTCGCTGTCTTTGTCAAAGTAGTCATTTAATGAGAAGCCTGCAGATGCAATGAAAGCCATGGAAAAGAAAGTTAATAACATTGTTTCAATCGAAATAGAGCCTTTTGTGATCGCTAAAGAAGTCAGAATCGCTAATCCCCCAGTCATTAACCAGTAGGGAAGACGAAGAAGAGCAACTAATCCTTTAAAAACTGATGGATGACTCATTTTAACATATTCCGCTCCACAATTAGAGTACGCATATGATCTTCTAACCGAACTTTAGGAGTCCAACAGAGTTCTGTTTTAGCTTTTGTTATATCAAACCATATAGTAGTGACATCGCCTTGCCAAGAAACATTGGTAGTAGTAACTTGGGTTTTATCAGTTAGTTTAAGAATTTTAAGGATCAATTTTGCAAGATCAAGTATTTTAATTG
>CAZQTZ010000143.1:0-2352 GCA_964596465.1 uncultured Candidatus Bathyarchaeia archaeon
AATTGAAACCCTAAGCGACAGCACAGTATACATGGCTTTCTATACGATAAACAAGCATATTAGCCAAAACAAAATATCACCCAAAGCATTAACAAAAGAAGTTTTTGACTACCTTTTTCTTGGAAAAGGTAATCCAGACAAAATAGGCACAGAAGAAATTGGAGCTGAGCTTCTAAAGGCTATGCGTCAGGAATTTCTCTATTGGTACCCTATTGATTTACGTAATTCCGCCAAGGAACTTGTCCCTAATCACCTATCATTTTGCGTATTCCATCATGCAGCGCTCTTTCCACCAGAACACTGGCCACGAGGCATAGGCGTAAACGGCATGCTTATGATTGAAGGGAAACAGATGCATAAATCAAAAGGCAATTTCATCACAATGAAAGGTGCAGTTGATAAGTACGGTGCGGATGCTACACGGTGCGGACTGATGATAGGCGCAGAAGGTATGGATGATCCAGACTGGCGAGCGGATAAAGTTTGCGACCTGCAAAGCAAGCTGGAAAGTTTGATAACATTCGCAACTGAAATCATCATAAACGCAAACAATCCTCAGGAAACAACGCTAGAACAATGGTTACTAAGTAAGATGCAGCAACGTATAGGAGAAGTAACTGCGGCGTTAGAAGAATTAAAAACCCGGACAGCTTTGCAGACAGCATTATTTGATACTTGGAATGATATTCGATGGTACATCCAACGTAAAGGAAAATCAGATTCAGCTTCATTGAACTTGGCAGTGAGGATTTGGATTAGACTCTTAGCACCATTCGCCCCTTACACCTGTGAAGAGTTGTGGAGTCTAACAAACGAAGGCAGGTTCATAAGCGTCACAGACTGGCCAAAAATTAGCGAATTCAAGAAAAATATTGCCGCGGAAGAGCAGGAAAATCTCATAATAGATATACTTAGCGACACAACAAATATCCTAAAAGCTACCAAAATCACACCTAAACGAGTTTGTTTGTACACTGCAGCAAATTGGAAATGGCAAGTTTTTCTTAAAATCCTAAAAAAAGCAAACGCAGGCGAAGTAAAAATCAACGAAGCTATGAAAGAACTTGCTTCTGATTCTGAGCTCAAACCGCATATGAAAGAAGTAGCAGGACTAACTCCACGCATTATTAAAGCCTTAACAAAATTTGCGCCGGAAAGAAAAATGAATATGCAAAAAATCCAAAATGTAGATGAGAAAAAGGTCCTCAAAGAAGCAATTTGCTTCTTTAAAGAACGGTTTAACGCAGAAATTGAAGTCTACAGTGAAGATGAAAAAGAGCTCTATGATCCAAAAAACCGCGGACCCATGGCAATGCCATACCAACCAGCCATATTTATAGAATAAGCCCAATCTCTTCTTTTAGTTTTTTTTTGAATTCGTAAGAGTGAACCAAATTCTAATTCTGAATAAATTTGGGATAAATTCTGAAAAATTGTTAAATTAATATCTCGAATACTCAATAATAAAGTCAGAGTGGAAAATAATGAGCTTAAACATGACCGAATTGATAGACGAGTTTCTTAATCCGTCTAACACTTATCAGGCACTTACCCTTGATAGGGTATTGCTTGCATTATTAGTTACTTTCGTTATTAGTCTCTTTATTTTTTTAGTTTATAAGAAAACCTTCTCTGGTGTGGTCTATACAAGAGAATTTAATGTTAGTATAGTATTAACTGGACTTGTTGTAACATTGGTAACTTTGCCGATAAGCTCCAATATTGCGCTCTCGCTAGGTATGGTGGGAGCTCTTAGCATCATACGCTTCCGGACCGCCATCAAGGATCCAAAAGACATTGTTTTCACGTTTTGGGCTATAGCAGTAGGCATAATCAGCGGCGCAGGGTTGTACATGATAGCTGTTGTAGGGTCGCCCATAATTGGACTATTCATATTCATACTTAACAGAACCCCCTTTTCACAGGTCAGAGTCATATCTCTTGGTAACTCACTACTCAAGTGAGGTAGAATCAAACGTCCAAGGAGCACTGCCTAAGCATAAGATACGCTCTAGAACCGTAACCTCAGAAGGCGTAGAACTGATGGTGGAAGTTCAATTAAATCCAAAAGACAGTTACAAAGTAGATGAGTTGATGAAAATTAAAGGAGTAAAAGACGCCGCATTAGTCAGCTATAATGCTGATGTATCCTAAATCATAAATTAATTGAGGCCCCTATGGAGAATGATAATGAAAAAAGTCATATGCACTATTACTTTTTTTATATTATTGTCATCATTGCCAATAATTTTTTGTGCCTCTTCTCAAGGAGTTAATTTATCATTGCCAAAAGCAATTCAAACATCTGATATCTTAGTTAAACTGTTTATTAATGAATTTATGGCAGACAAC
>CAZQTZ010000143.1:2362-5709 GCA_964596465.1 uncultured Candidatus Bathyarchaeia archaeon
TGAAACAATTGACCTAAGCGGCATGTTTTTAACTAATAATCTGGCGAATCCGAAAGGCTGGAGATTTCCAAACGGTACTCTAATAGAATCTAAAGCATACCTCATAATTTGGGCAGGCACCATTGGAAGACCAGAAGAACTGAACACCAATTTTGCTCTTAACGCCAACGGCGGAGAAATCGGGCTCTTTGATAAAAAGGGTGAAAGCCTGATTGATTCAATAATATATGAGAAGCAGATTAGAGATGTCTCTTATGGGAGAACCCCAGACGGAAGTTCAACTTGGCATTATTTCACTATACCAACTCCTAATGCGGCGAACGTAGTTAATGCACAGCCCGATGGAACTTCGGCTTGGACAGCGGTAATTGTAATTGGATTGATAGTGCTGGTCAGCAGCATTGTAATTATTGCATCTAATCTAGCGGGGAAAAAAAGCAATGATTCAAGGAAATGAACGCCATTTCAGACATGAGCTAAAATATCGCATCGATATGGTACAGTTTCAGATGCTTCGTAAGAAACTTTCCTTGGTTCTTAAACCTGATCACTATGCCGGAGTAGACGGAAGTTATCATATAAGAAATTTGTATTTTGATGACTTTAGAAACACCGCTCTTCATGAAAAGCAAGATGGTGTTTTAAATCGAAAAAAATATCGGATGCGGATTTACAATAACAATGATCATTTAATTAAGTTTGAACGAAAAGCCAAAGTCAATCAATTTATCCTCAAGGAGAATGTTATAATTTCTCGGAAAGAAGCAGACAGAATAATTGCAGGAGAAATAGAGTTCTTATCAGCTTCAGAGAATGATTTGCTTAGAGAATTCTATTTTGAGTGTCGTAATAACCTATATCGGCCAGTGGTAATTGTAGATTACAAACGAACTGCATTTGTTCACCCTATTGGAAAGGTCCGAATAACTTTTGATGAGGCATTAAAAACAGGACTTGGAGGCGTGTCTTTTTTTTATACTAAAGCTTCAACAATAGGAGTAGATAACGAAAAAGGCGTAATTTTAGAGATAAAATTTAATGACGTTCTACCAGCTCACATTAGAGGATTATTCCCAAATAATATACGGCCCCGCTCAGCGATTGGGAAATTTGCCATTTGCAGAAGCCAACAAATATGCCGCCTCGCAGACCCTATAAATGGATTAAGCTACTGGAAAAAAGAATAATGACACAAAGAAAAGAAGAAATTATGCGTTAGCCAGTTTCCAGATCATTTCACTCATTTGCTCATTATGTTTTAGACCATACACTTTTTGGGCAACTTTTGCTGCTACAGGTATTGCAGCATTGTTTACTGCTTTTAGGATGGTCGGATTAGTAATTCTGTTGCTAAGGAAGGTATTTCTCCAGATATGAACGTTGTATTCCCAGCATTTAGTTAGGAACTCCCAGCGCATTTTAGTCAACGAATCTAATTCAGTGCCTTTCTTATTCATTAATAGACAGTCTTCTAAAGGAACAAAAAACAACGGAACATAGAATGCATTGTAATCTTTGAGGTCGTCCATTAAGGATAATGTTTGGTTTACGTCTTCTTCAGTCTCCTCGGGCAATCCAACAATCAGAGTCGCTAATGGGTACCAATCGTTATCGTTTAAGATGCCGAAGGCTTGGGTTACTATCTCGGGCCATTGCTCGGGTTTGAAGGGCAACATTTTTCCTGCCATGTACTTTTTCATAAGTCGAACGCTACCTGTTTCGATGCCAGTTTCTGCAGTAACAATTTGTTTACCGTTATGACTATACCACGCATGTTCAATGAGTACTTCAGCAACTTGCTTTATCATATCTGGTTTACATACAACTGGAGCTAAGGACATATGACTGGGCTGAATACCTTTTACTGTTGGAAATGAAGCTACACCTTTTACTAGATTAAGGACAGCCTCTTCGTTGGGGATGAATGTTTTCTCTTTAGCCCCATATAAAAATAGGTCTTCAGTTACAAGAGTAATATGAGTACCTTTTTCTTGGGCCTCATTTACAGTTAATTCGACTTCTTTAAGTATAATATCTAATGGAACATCCATTTTTCTTTGAACAGTAGGCGTGCAGAATTGACAATTTCTGCCACATCCTTTACTTATTTCTACCTCTCCATGTACGGCAGAATGCCTTATTGTAGGCATCTCTTCGCCTATCTTCATAGGGGACTTTATTCTTTGAGGTAAAGGTTCGCCGTTTACTGCCTTTTTAAAGACTTGCACAATTGCTTCTTGTCCCGGACCCATCACGAGGCAATCTACACCGTAGTCTCGAGTTAGATGTTTGCGTTCAAGTTGCCAGCTACCGAAACCACCTACGATAACTTTAGGTTTATATTGGCGTATAACGGGATGCTTAGCCAAAGCCTTGAATTCAACAGCATTCATGGGTTCCCCACCACCGACAAGACTACTGTAGGTTTTGCTGACATAACCCATCCCCGTTGGATCCATAGAAGAAATCCCTACTGCTTTTGTGTTTGAGCCGATGAATTTTTCTAAGTCAGCAGGATGAACCACAGCAACGTCAGACTCAGAAAACCCATTCTTTAGAAGCATTGCTTCGACTTTTCTTAAACCGTAAGGAGCAGCAACTGCTCTACCATCTGCTGTATGTTCAATTGGAGGATACAGATATTTTCGTATTATCCATTTTGGAACAAATCCACTTGCAAAAGCGCCAACAAAAGCAACAAAGGGATTATTGCCGAAATCGCTCATTTCAGTGGCGGACGCAGTGAGTACTATTTTTGTGCCTGATGCATGATTAGCCATAGTTTTCACTTCGGATAGTAAGAATAGATTGGTTATTGTTCTAACTTATTAATAATTGCGGTCAACGAACCTATTGATGTCGTTTGAATTGAGATTTTTGTTATAGATTTCTTCTTTATTAATTGCATACTTTGCTGGGTATTGTGATTTGAAAAAAGCAAAATTTTCTCCAACTATTGGTAGAGTTTTGTGCCTTTAATTAGGAGTAAAATCATTAAGAAGGTTACTATTAGGATAGGCAGAATTGCTAGACCAGGTAACTCATCAATCACAATTTGTTCAATTGAAGGATAACGATCGAAATTATTTTCATTAATAATAAAGGATGTATCACCTATGCCTGAATTGCCTATTTCTGAAGCATTAGGGTACCTTGTTAGGTAATCAGTCCAGTAATTGCCTATGAAACCGTTATCCCAAAGGTTCCCACCCCCTGGTTTGGGATTTGTAAAAAATCCTACTCCTGTGATGGATACCTGTAATCCGTCACCGGCTGGTCTGTTATTAATGAAACAATTATGGTAGATTTTATTGTTGTTTTGGTTGCCTTCAAAACGCATGCCCCAC
>CAZQTZ010000144.1:0-5706 GCA_964596465.1 uncultured Candidatus Bathyarchaeia archaeon
GCAACTTTCAGGTCCTCTTCTGTCATTGAAGCATGATAGTAGTAGCAGTAGGCACCAAAAAGCTTGAGCTCCCGAAGATCTGTGTACAGCTTTAGCGCTCGCGCAATGGCGCCCTCTGCTTCATAAACCGAGCATCCGAGCTTGTTGTACAAGAACTCAAAACTGGCAAGGTCTCGCAGTTTGGAGGCCTCGATAATTAGGTCACGCACCAAATGGATGCGTCCTATTACAGGGTTTGTTGAGTCAGTATTCTCCAACGCGGAGCTTGTCTTTCGGACGGCTTCTTCTATGGCCTGCTCTCTAGGTTTGCTGTTGTCTATCCATGTTAATAGATAGCCGTCCTTGAAGGGCGTCTGCTTGTCATGGGTTCTGTAGCCCCGAACGTAAACTATGCCTTTTTTCTCAAAGCGCCTCACGTTGCACATAATGTCCGTCGCCTTGACACCCTTGTCTGTGAGCGCCTCAACAAGCTCCTTCGAGAAAAAGGCGCGGTCTCGGTTCTTCTCGATAAACTCCCGAATCAACCTGGATTTGCTTTTACCCTTCAATGCACCGCGTTTGTCTAGGTATTTCTTGCTGTACACCACAAACTTTTGCCCTTGAAAGAACGTGGATTCAACGCCTGGCGAAACCAACAAGTAAGAATGGTACTGCCTCTGATTCGAAATCATGCCTGACCGACCCCGAAAAACCGCATCATGACTCATTTTGGGCTCAGCCGTCCGCAAAACCCTCTTGCTCCGCCACATACGCCCCAAAGCGCTCTCAACCGAATCACGACCCAGCCTAAGCTCTTTGCCAATCTCCTTCGATGACCGCGGCTTACCATCACTCAAAACCACCATGATCTTAGCCTGAGTCGCCGCGGTACGAGCCAACTTCCATCCTCAACACGACAATAGCTTCAAAACTTTAAAATATCGACGGTTCAAACGCAAAAGTGAAACCTCTAAAAACTGCAGAAACAGAGCTCGATTTATATCGCCCCGATAGCGAAAAACTGCCCAAAACAAGCGTGTTTCAGGGGTTTTATGTGGTCGGGAGGGCAGGATTTGAACCTGCGACAGCTCGGTATCTGTGGCCTAGACAGGCTAGAATGAAGCCCACCATGGGTAGACCTCTACAGCGTCTCCGTCGACCAAGTGAGTTGGTCAACTCGAGAGCTCTGCCAGGCTGAGCTACCTCCCGAACGAAACCTAAAAGCGAAACAAAAGAATTTATGCTTTTTGGCATAACGCAGAGAATCTGTTTTTAAAACTTCAAAAAGGATGGTGTTAATGCATTTAAGTCTGAGCGTGAATTAAGAATCAGGTGTCTGATTTGAGTGAAAACCAAGTTAAAATTCTCAAATTTATGACCGAGGCTACAGGTCGGATAGACATGAATGAATTTGCTCATAAAATGGGATTGACTTCAACTCAGATGATAGAGCAAGTACAGCAGATGGTAAAAGCGGGGCTTCTTAAGAAAGTAAGCAGTGGTTATACCATTACTGAGCGGGGTAAAAATAGTCTGAAAGCAGATGTGCCAGTTCTGTCCACGATGAATTTCCAGTTCTATAATGGGATCGGTCAACCTACAGGCTCTTCCGCTGCAACTTTAAGGGAATTTTTTACTCAGATTTCAAATGCTAATGTCGCATCCTTAGAGTTCCATCTATATCGAGGGGATTTTGAAAACTGGGTTCGAGAAGCAGTTAATGACCCATTATATGCTGATGAGTTGACGAAGATTAAAAAGACTAATCTTAAGGGAGAAGATCTTCGAAAGGCCATAATGAAGGCTACAGCTGCAAGATATGGTTTCTAACATTTTTTAAAAAGTAGGAGAAGGGAATTTGCTAAAGGTAGGTCATAGAGGAGCTAGAGCTTACGAACCTGAAAATACTCTTCGCAGTTTTCAGAAGGCTATTGAATTAGGAGCAGATGCTATTGAGTTGGATGTTAGAAAAAGTAAGGATAATTATATTGTTGTTATTCACGATGACAATATCGAGAAAACAACAAACGGTGAAGGCTTGGTTAGTAATTTGAACTTAAATCAGATAAAAAGTTACTCAGCTAATAAAAACGAGAAAATCCCGACTCTTGAAGAGGCCCTTGATTTTATAGGAAACAGAGTTAAGGTTTTTGTTGAGCTAAAAGAATTAGGCTTAGAAGAAAAGGTGCTCGATATCATCTACAGAAAGGGGTTAGAGAACTCTGTTGTTATTGTATCTTTTCTTGAAGGCGTTCTTAAAAGGACCAGAGAGTTGGATGCCAAAGTCGAGATAGGTCTAGTTTATGCTAAACATAAGAATCCTATTAAAGCCGCGTTAGAGCTAAAAGCACAGTTTCTATTAGGTTTTTACCGATTTGTTCATACAACAAACGTCCAAAAAGCCCATGAAAACGGAATAAAAATTATTGTCTGGACAATAAATTCAGCCCAAGAAGTAGCTGATTTTAAAGAGAAGGGCGTAGATGGCATAGCAAGCGATAAGCCGGATATACTGTAAAAGATTTTAAGAAGGAGTTCTGTTTCGCGGTTTTTTATAACGCCTTTGGATTTGAAGTTGGATATTACCGATTTTGATATATACCAACTAGGGCATAAGTGATTTATTAAGAATTAAGGTATTATAATATTTGTAGAAAGGAGTTAGGCTAAGATGGAAGAAGGAGAAGGCTTCCATCACTTTTTTATCGTATTTAAGTTAAAGTGATGCTTCCGCTGGGTATCGTCCCATTGCGTCTAAAATCTCTTCGGTGAGAGTCTTTTTTCCCAAGTTACGTATGAAATCCGATGCGGATATAATTCCGACCAGCTTGTTGTTTTTCAAGACAGGTAATCTACGGATTTTATTTGTGGACATCAATCGAGCAGCTTCTTTTAGGGAAGCATCAGGATCAACAGTGATAAGAGAACTTGACATTATTACTGAGACTTTAAGGTCAAGAGATTTTCTTTTTGCGACAACTCTGCCTACTATGTCTCGTTCAGTAACTACTCCAACGGGATTTCCGGCCTCTGTGACCAAAACACAGCTTATTCCTTTAGAACTCATCAGCTCAGCTGCTTCAAAAATGGTTTGGTTAGCATCAACTGAAGCCACAATTTTGGTCATTATATCTTTTACAGATGGCATAAATTTACTGAAGAATAACTGTGAATAAAAACATTGTTACACGGCATTTTTTGGTTATGTTTAGAACTACAGTTCGTAGATTAAATTTACTTATTTTATGATTTGAAGCTGAGGCGACTAATTGATTAAAATTTTTGTCAGCATAAACGTGAGGTTTGTAAAAGTTTATCTTTATATTCATCAAAATATGAGGCAGTGAATAAGAGAGGTTAATCAAAAAAATAAACACTAAAAATCGAAGCGTTTTAACTCTTTTAATTTTATCAATTTTGGTAATTTCAGTTTCAATACCATTATGCGCAGCTGCTTCACTTACAAAGCCTTCTGTTTCTCTGCCCAATAACTGGGAACTATATGATGAAATCGATTACCCAGAAACCCAATCTGAACATGATGAGGAAGGAGCAGGCTTGGTAGAATACGAAAATAAAGAAACCTATGATTATGTTATGATTTACTACGAAAAAGCGCCTACTACAACATATACTAGCGATAGTTTGAAAGCTGAAGCTGTAGAGATTTTCAATCGTGATCATACAGACAAAACAGTTACTGAAAGCGGAACTAAAACAGTAGCAGGTGCACAAGCAGGGTTTGCCAGAAGTTATTCATCAACCTATGATACTTACTATGAAGAATTAGTGTTTGTGAAAGGAAACTATTACATTAATGCCTACGCAGTATACTATTCAGATAATGAGAATGACGTCTATTCCCTGCTAAATAGCATCAACACCGATAATTCACTTAACCTGTTAATCATAATCGGGGTCATAGTCGCAATAATTGTTGTGGTAATTGTGATTATTTTTGTGATGCGTAAAAAGAAGAACCTACCACAGATGCAGCAGCAGGTTATGCCAGAGAGTTACCCACCACCCCCACCTCCAACATAAATAAAACAAGCATCTGAGCCTAAATAAGGTCCCAACAGGGGCTTTTCAATTTTTTTTTAAATTTTGGATTTTGCTTGTTTGTTTATTGAAGAATGTAATTAAATGTTATATCCTACAGGGCATCAGCTATTAGGTTATCTAGGTGAGATAATGCTGCCGAAAATAGTGAAGGCTAATTCATTAAAGGAGCTATTAACTCCTGAGGGCTGTTACCTTTATGAGAATTATGGAATCAGTCAGGGAGATTCGAAAGTATCTATAGCCCGGGCTAGAGTGAAATCGGGCGTAACAACAAAACCTCATCGCCTTGAGGGGATTCAAGAGATTTATTTGATAACGAAAGGAAAAGGTGTAGTTAATATCGAGGGACTTAACCAAGCTGAAGTAGAAGAGGGGGATAGTGTGATTATTCCTCCAGGAAAGTCCCAGCAGATAACAAATAAATCTAAAACAGACTTAGTGTTCTACTGTATCTGCACACCTTCATTTAAACAAGAATGCTATTCTGAAGAAAACATTAAAAACACGACAGAGCAAGCATAAAATATCCTTTACCCCTAAACTATGTTATCTCCTGAGAGGCTATGATTATGGCGGAAATTTCAATTCTCGCAATAGTAGGGTGGATAGTATTTGGTTGTGTTTCGTTATTTGTTTCTTGGGTTATCATAAATAAAATTACTTCAGTAGTTAAACAATCTCAACTCCCAAAAAATATGCTCAAAAAAGTTACTAGCGGAATTCTACTGATATGGGCAGCCATAATTGCTATTTGGCTATTTGAGATATTAGGATTAACTTCTGCACTTACTTCATTAACACTTTCAAGCATAATCGGATTAGGAATCACTCTTGGTTTGCAATCCACTCTCTCAAATATAATCAGCGGGATATTTTTATTACAGGAAAATGTGCTGCGAATAGGTGATAGCATAAAATTAGGCGTAATAAAAGGAGAAGTTGTAAAGATGGGGTTCAGAACCACTTGGTTAAAAACAGAGGAAGGCGAAATCGTTATTATCAGTAATTCAACGCTGTCAAATGGACCGTTCATTAATCATACAGCCAAAGAACGTTTATCGAAGAACCTAACCCAGCGAATAGAGTTGAAGATAAAAAAAGAATATGAGAGCAAAAATTAAAAATCATTAAAAGGAAAGATGGGTTTTTTAGAGAAATTCGAATTTTTTCTTCTTTTTACCATCATTGTGATCTCTGAAAACTTCTTTCTTTATCTGCCAGACGGTTTAAAAAAATTATATAAGTAAGGTAGAACCTAAAAAATTTTAATATTTTTTTGCAAAGTTAGCAAAATAAGTTAAATATAGCTAAAAAGGAAGATTAATTTGTATTATGAAACAATTATTGATTATCATATTCAGCAATATAGAGAGGGATTGGAATGAGCTTTTTTATTAAGAATAAAAAATTCTTTTATCTTGCTGGGTTGTTTTTATCTTCTTTTCTAATAGTTTTTTTATTCATTCTGCTTACACAATCGGCATATTCAACACCTATTGAACGCGGCTTAGAATTTGAGGGTATGCAAGTCATTGTTGGGCCTCGTCCTAACGCTACAAATGTTCCGTTAGATACTACGATTACTATAGATGCATTAGCCTCTGCATCATTAGATAACCTTCAACTAACACCTACAATGGATTTTAGCGGCTCAGCCAGTGA
>CAZQTZ010000145.1:0-5657 GCA_964596465.1 uncultured Candidatus Bathyarchaeia archaeon
GGAGTTTTCTTAGGGTCACGAATTATTTTTTCAATTTCTTGTTTTTCCTGCTCAGTAATGATTAATATCTTAATTTGAGCTAAAAAATTATCTTTAGCTTTATAATAAACTGGATATGGATATTTTCCACTTTCAATATCAACTGTTTTTTCTATTGCTTTGATTTCCTTAAGGCGGTTTAGATATTTTGCTAATGTTGGGTCATTTAATCCTGTTAATTTTTTAATTTCCTTGTTTTGGTGTTGTTTTCCGTCAGAAAGGACTCTTAAAATCAGCATTAAAGATTTTTGTGACTTATCAATCTGGTACTTTCCTACCCCTCTGCTTTTCTTTTGCATGTTTAATCACTTGTTCATAAATGACTTAACAACTTACTATTAATAAATATTTCCTAAGTTATTCAGTTATGGCTATTAAATCTGATGTGGGCTTGATTCTGAGGTTTGAGAATGAAAAACAAAAAAATTGGAAAAAGGCGAACAGTATGGTTGCCGAATTCTTTAGACCAAAAAGCTGAAACAACAAGAAAGAAGCTCGGCTTGGGTCTCTCGGCATTCTACCGCTTCGCAATAATTGAAACAATTAAGGATATGGAAGTAAAGGAGAACCCCAAAACATGAAAAACTGCCAAAACCCCGAATGCGACAAAGAAATTCCCGACAACTTGAACTACTGCGGTGAACCTTGCGTAAAAAGACACATCGAACTAAAAAAACAGGCAAGAGAACTATCAAAAGCTAACAGCGATGTTGAAGTCAAGGAAGTACCATCAGAAACAGATCCTAACGAAGGTACAAGGTCAAAGACAGTTCTAAAGAACAAAGCAATGCGATATGTAGGTACATACCCAGACAACCTTACACCGAAGCAGTATGCTTCTCGATTATGTTGGGATTTGAGCATTTCATTTAGGACAGCGTTAGAAGGCTACATTGAGCCGATGATAGAAAAGGGAATTCTGCAACACATCAAAGAAAACCTCTACAAAGTAAATCCAAGCTACCGATAGGAGACAAAATGCGTAATGCAACTAAAAGCAGACATCAAGCAGTCTATATTTGCTAAAATTATTGAGTTGAGTGTAAGGTTTAAACGGATTAATTTACGGATTAAATTATTCAATATTACATTATTTATTATGTTTGCAAAAACACAAACTCTGGAGGGGATGACTTCCCTTCAAGATGATGGTAAACATATTGTTATGTGGGATTTAGAAAATTGTACTTTAAATAAAGCTAAAGCTGTTTTGAAGAAGGTTCAAAAGAAGTATAATTTAGCTGATATTAATATTGTATCTGATTTTGAAGGTTCTTATCGTGCATGGTGTTATACCAAAGTTGATTTTAACACTTTAATTAAAATTCTTGCTGATTGTTTATGTATTCTTGATTATAATTTCTTTTATTACACAATTAAACGTAAAAAAGCTACATTACGAACAAATAGTAAAGTTGGTAGACCTGCTCAAAAAGTTGTATGTGTATTAAAATCCTATTCTGTGCCTTTTGTTGAAGATACTATTGAAAAAGTTGATTATGATACGGGTGTAGCGAAGAGAGGGATTTCTCTGTTTTTAGGAGGTGAATAAGATGGATAAGTTTCCTGAAGCTTTTAGACGCTTTGAGCAAAGAGTAGATGTTGATAGAATCGAATCGTTTAGACAATTGAATATGGCGTTTGGTTCTTTTGCAGGTCAAAAATGGGTTCCTACAAGACGGCAGATGGATGCTTTAGCGATTGAAGCGCAAAAATGTGGAATCCCCACCTATGGACATAGAAGAGAGAGACCCTACAGTAGCTTTAGATCAACTTCACCGATTACATGGCAAATAGACCAATTCAACATAAGAGGCAAAATCCGACACCAATACAGAGACACCAAGACAGGACGATTCATCAAAAAACCTCAATAGTTGAACATTTTCCCCTTCTTTTTCTTTTCAGTGACTACGATAGCCAATAAAGCAATTATTGATAGAATTGATAGAATTATCCATGTTGGATATTCGGGGATTGTTGGAGATGGGCTAGGAGATGGTGAAGGTGATGGGTTTTGAACTAGGAACATGATTGGAAAGGAAGTTTGATTGATATAATAATAGTCAGAATGCCTATACAAGCCTACTATTATCACGATTTTGTGGTAACCATTTTCTAAGCTAGAAATATCTACTGAATTTGAAAAAGTTGGGTTGATAGTAAAATTACCTGCTGGAAGAATATATAACTGGTCACTTGCAGATTGATTTGATTCAATAGCAATACGAGGACCATCATCAATACTATAAGCATAATCACCTTTTGGCGGTGGACCTACTGGAAAGGGAAAGTCTACAAAATCAATCCATGTTATATTAAATTTAAGAAGCATTATGTCTGCATAAACTGCTTGGTTGTCTGGGCTATATATTGTAAGGTCAAAAGAAGCTGGGTTAACATTAGAATATGGTCCATAGTGGCTTGTAGTTGGTGTTGGAGAAGGACTTGGAGATGGTGAAGGGGATGGGTTCGTTGAGTGAGCGGGTGTTTGCTGATTTACGGGCGAAGTTGGCATACTTGAAGGAATAGGCGAGGCTGTTGAATTTGATGATGAGCCGTTTATATTAAATCCGTTATTTATAAAAAAATTAATTTCTGCAGAGTTGCTAACTGGTTTGGTGGGAACACTTTCTATAAACGATGGAGTCGAACCAGCGTACAAATCGTTAGTGATTGTAGTTTTGGTATATGCTGACCCGTTAACCTCTATCTTGATGGTGTGTAGTCCGTAAGTGAAAGCGCCTAGACTAACTTGAAAGTATTGATATTCATGGTACGTCTTGTTTGCCGTGATGCTTCTTTCTTCTCCATCTAAATAATAACTAACCGAGGTTATGCTTCCAAATGTTGTTCCAATCTTGGAGCCATCACTTCTATACCAAGAAGTCATAGGCACAGTTAGAGTGAAATCCAGCCAGACGTCAATATCAGAACCGTAAGATAGCCTTTGTTGAGGCAAATTCACGCTAATCAGAGGTATTGTGGGCTCTTCAGAGTAGGAGCCACTAGGGAAAAATGGATTTGCCTTTGCCATCTCAACAGTTTGTAATCCAGCAAATATTAAAACAAATAATAAACTAAAAACAAACCCTAAAGCTATCTTACCTACCGCTATCTTCTTCATGTTCCTCTTTACTACAATATACTTAGTCATTTATTACTCTCCTTGAAGAACACTTATGTTCCAATAGAAGAACAGTTTTTCTAATTATTTCTTTTTATGTTGTTGTGTTGTGTCGTGTTGTGTTGAGGGTGTGCTTAAGGGAGTATAGTATAGTAGTAGTAAGTAGTATAGTAAGAGTAAGTAGTTTTTAGATTTTAGAGAGAGAGAGAAAGACTAAAATTTAATCATTAGATTTGTCTCTGAGACTCAAAAACTATCTTTTTTAGATTAAATTTTTGACGGCCATTTTTTCTTGACTTTAACGGATTAAATAGAAAATTAAAGTTATTGATGTTCTTTTTTCTTAATCTCTGTTCTGGTGATTTTAAATTGAGGATGCAGTTGCAATAATATTGTTCATGACGGCAGTCGTGAGTATAAGTAGAGTTATGCAAAATCCTGCATTCATAAATCCTTTTGTCAAAGGAGTTATCTGAGTCTTTATTTTTTCTATTGTTCCTGCTTTATAGAAAGCTATGCCCGTCAATGAGACCGCTGAGAGTTTTATCAAACTAAAGATTATCATGTTTGTTTGTGTGAATCCGGCGAGTAAGGGATTTACTTCTATTGCTCCAAAGAATGTGATTGCGATAACTGTTGTTAACCAATCCAGTAATCCTACGACGATTATTGCACAGCATAATATTAGTTCTTTTTTTACCATATTTTCTCGCCTTTGATTAATAATATTATGTGGTGCGTGCCACTTACGTATTTTCAATGTTGATTTGGGGTATGTGATATACTCGTGTACGTGAATTTAGGCTATTTTATGTAAAAATTGATGAAAAACGGTGTGTTAAATGCTATGTTTGATTAAATGATGGTAGTATTGGTGTTGAGCTAAAATAACAACTCTAAGCTTACTTTTTAGAATTTATTATACATAGGGAATTGATAGTTATGTATGTGGGATTTTTTTGCATTTCTCAGGATTATAATACTTTATTTTTGGTCCTGATTGCCAAATGGCTTCATGTATTTTTAGGAATTCTTTGCTTGTGAGTCTTTTTCTTTTTTGAATTTTAATTATGGCTCTATTTGTCATTTTGCTCTGAGGATTTACTTTTTCCGATTTTTGTATCGTCTTTAACAGTTGATCTTGGAACATTTTTTTCCCTCAGATTATTCTTATTTTTCTTCGTAGCGAGTCTTTGTTTACTATATTTTTTGGCATTGGGATGTCAACGCCGTATGATTTTTCAAGTGCCTTTTTGCACTTTTCAGCGAATTCGCCATCATAAGGCTCGATATTTTCTTGGTTTATCATTTTATTTACTCGCTACATTTTTTTGATAAAATAGCCAAAAAATGAATAAAAGGCATGTTTCTTTCGTATTAATACTTCATGAAGTGGAATGGTTTAGACGGTGAAATACATCAAAAAACGTAATATCAAATTAGATTAGTTATTGAACAGTTTTGCGAACGAAGTGATTTTATGATATTACTGTTTGGTAGTATTTTGGATTCAGATTTCACGGTCATAAATTAGTTATATTATTTTGTCATTATACTCGCTGAGGAGAAAATTAATGAAACAAGGTCTAAACATTAAAAATAGAAAGAAAATTGAAGATAAGATGGTCGCGGTTCTTGGTGAGGAGATGAGACCGCTTTCAAAGGATTATCAAAAACTTTTAGTGGCCGATTTGGTTACTGCTTTTGAAAACAGATTAAATGTTTTGAATCGTGCTCAGACGAGCATACATTTCTTGATTCCTCAGAATGCACAAATTGAGCATGAACTAATCTGATATTGATTGGTTATTTGCTTATTTTTTGATTTTTTTAGTTTCCTTATCGCTTGAAGCCGTCTTATTTCTGATTTCTAGTTTTAACCTCATTTTTAAATTAGTTTTTTGTCATAATTGACTTGTTTATGTTAATTGATTTGTTTTGATATATTCAAAATTTGAGTCTAATTGTAAAATTGTTGCTGGTATTTAATCATTGTTAGGTTTGAATTATAAGTTTTTTCCATGCTTTAATTGGAATTTGATGCAGAATGTCTTTTTTACTACTTCTGCTCATTGTACAAAGGATTACCATATGATACGTTCAAAGCTAGAAACCTACATTGACATACTCCAGCTTCTAGCTGAAGATGGTCCTCTAAAAATAACTCACTTGATGAATGCTGCCGATGTTAGTATTAATCAAATAAAGCAGCAAACTGCTTTTCTAGTTGATCAGGGTTTAATCATTAGAAAGCCTGTTGGAAAAAAGCAGAATCTTTTTTCTGTTTCGGAAAGCGGATTAAAAGTTTTGAAGTACTTCCACAGAGAAAAATATGTTGTACCCGTGGTTGAAAAAATAAGAGGATCTGTTCGTTAATTCATCTTTCTGGACGTTTGCTTTTCGATTAACAGTTGAATTTTTTTACTCTTGGCTTTTTAGTTAAAAAGTAGAGGGCGGAAATGGGGTAAAAAAGATGGTTTATCCTCATGTT
>CAZQTZ010000146.1:0-5624 GCA_964596465.1 uncultured Candidatus Bathyarchaeia archaeon
AGAGGTAAGCCCTAGCCTAGTTTACCCCTTTCTTAAACAATTAGAACAAAAAAACCTCGTTAAATATACTTTACGTCCTGTAGGTGCAAAGAAAAAGAAGGTTTTTGAACTCACTTCAGATGGCAAAGCCTTCTCAGAACAGCTCTTCAGAAGATTCTCCGATCTTATAAGCATCGCACTAGAACCCAGCCTGGACGTCTGCGCTCACTGCGGCTGCAAAGTCTATGAAGGAGGCTACTCAGAAACAATCAAAGGCAAAGAACTTACATTCTGCTGCTGCCATTGTGCTGCATCATATAAACAAAGTCTATAAACACGATAGACCGTTTTTATTTACTACTCAAAAGACATAACAAAAATTCTAAACGGTTCAATTCCTATGCTTGCTCTTAGACTAAATCGGCCTGTACCAATCAATGTATTATAAACTTGCTCTGCAGTTAACGAACTATCGTAGTATGTGTTTTTTTGGTATTCATACAATAGAATGTATTGTGTATTGTTCCCTTCACATAATTCGATAAGCTCAGTTACATTAAAGTCAGGTACATATGCATCAGTTGCTAACTTCGGATACTGAGTTACATTATTTGGGCGAGAAATTTCAGCGTTAAGATAGAACCAAACCATTGCCTTATTCAAATAATTAAGCGGACAAACTACCATCAAAGACTGATGTGGATTTAGGGTTTGGGCTGCAAAAGCTGTTGCTTCTTCTATGGGTACTTGAATTTGGTCTCTTTCCATCCAACTATATGCGTTATAGCTACTATAGGAAATTCCAGTTATGGTAAAAACTATCAACAATATAGCTGAAATTTTTGCTAAACTCTTTCCGTTAAAACTCTTTTTGGGGTCTCTCCACATTTTTTGAAGCTTGTTATAAGTACACATGATAGCCTCTGCGGCCATGATTGCCAGTACTGGAAATATTACTGTAACATATCGCCATTCTCTATTTGGAATAGCTGTGAAGACTAGATAAACCACTGCAAACCATAGCAGCAAAAACTTATCTTGCATTCTTCTTCGATATACAAACAACCCAATGCCTGCGAGTCCTGCAAGGTAAAGTAAGGGTGAAATCGGATGAGTATTATTAGCTGCCCAAGTCATCTCAATAAAATAGTAGATAGGCATGGGATATCTTACACTATACATTGCTTTTTCGGCAGTACCAAATTTAATTGCGTAAAACCATATCTCTAAAAGCCCTGAAAGTAGAATTGCAGAAAGCACTACTATAGCAACGCTGATTGCTATAATGGTAAAGAAAATGCGTGGTCGTTTGAAATAGCTAGCTAATTCTTTTCTTAGATAATCTCTTTTCCAGAAAAACATTCCTGCTATGACAATTATGGGTGCTAACACAAGCATTTGGTATTTTATTGCTACTCCAATAGCTATGGCTGCCGTGAAAATCATTCGATCTCTTTCACGGTTTGTTTCTAACCAGCGAAAGAAAAAGAACATAACAAATGAAAGCGAAAAAATAAGCAGGGTCTCGATCATAGCCATACGAGAAGCCCATATAACACCTGGCATTACTCCAAAAAAGACAGCTGAAAGTAATGCTGTCTTGGCGCCATACATCCTGTTCGCTATTGCATAAATCACAATTATCGAAAGTACTGAAAAGGTTACTGCAACTAATCTTCCTGCGAAAACACTATTGCCGACTAAAATAAAAAATGAGCCTGTGATTAAATCAAATATTGGAGGATAGAAAGAGTTTGTCCAAATCCATCGTTCAAACTGGCCTCTTGACATAAGCAAACCGCCAACAAAATGTTCCCCTTCATCCCACATAATTGACTTATATGCTAAATTAATAGTGACAAAGAACACGTAAATTATTATGAAGACTATCAGGCAGAGTTTCCACTTGTCTATTTTTTCGTTTAATTGATGAAGGAAACTCATCCTTATCTTCTCCTTTTCATATGTAAACTTCGGATTGTACGTATATTTCTAATGTTGCTAATAAACTATGATAAAATTTTAAAGATTTGAAGCGGATTTAAATTGCCAACGTCGAATTCTCAGCCCTAATTAAACAAGAAATAGAAAAAATAATGATTATGAGGATCTGATTATTCCAATCGTTTGATTATATGGTACCCAAATTGTGTTTTGACAGGACCTGAAATTTGGCCTTTTTCGAGCGCAAAAGCTGCAACCTCAAATTCTTTCACCATCATACCTCTTCCGAAGGTGCCGAGATCTCCACCTTTCTTTCCTGAAGGACAAAGTGAAATAGATTGAGCAATGCTGGCAAATTTCTCTCCTTTGTTTAGCCGTTCAATTATAGCTTTTGCTTCTGATTCTGTCTTAACCAAAATATGAGCACAATGAGCTTTATTTCCTGGCATAGATGAACCTAAGTGTTTTTTCGTTAATAACTCTTCTTAAAGCAATTCTTGAATTTTACAATACATTTAATTGACGCTATGTGTTTCTGCTTTTTTATGCACGAATGGGCATTAGCAGAAGCAGTAATAGCGACTGCAACGCAATTAGCTGAAAAAGAAGGCTTAAAATCAATTGCCGAAGTGAATGTGAAAATCGGTGAAATGCAGCAAGTAGAATGTCCCATATTCCGTTTTGCATTAAATCAACTTAAACCTGATAATTTTAAAAATACCAAATTCAAAATAATAAAAGCTAGAGCTAAATTCAAATGTCGCGTTTGTCAAAAAATATGGATTTTTAAAAAACAAAAGATGGATAAAAATACTATGGAAGCCATACATTTTGTTCCAGAAGTAGCACATACCTATATCAAATGTCCAAAATGTGGAAGTCCTGACTTTGAAATTATTGAAGGCCGAGGAATTTGGCTTGAAAGCATAAAAGGGGAAAAATAATCTTGTCTGATCCCCGAATAGGAATAATCGATGCCAGATTAAAGGGAATAAATCGAATAATTGCTGTTTCAAGCGGAAAAGGGGGTGTAGGTAAAAGCATAGTTGCAACAACACTCGCGCTTGCCCTATCTAAAGTTGGCCACAACGTAGGGCTGTTTGACTTAGATTTCACCAGTCCTTGCACACATATTCTTCTAGATGTGAAAAACGCGCAGCCCATGGAAGACAAAGGGCTAATTCCCCCTAAAGTCAAAGGCTTAGAATATATGTCTTTGATTTATTATTCTGGGAATCAAGCTGCTCCTCTGCGCGGCGCAGAAACATCAAATGCCCTAATTGAACTGCTCGCAGTCACCTTATGGGGTGATTTGGATTTTCTTATAATTGATATGCCTCCTGGCTTAGGGGATGCGGTCTTGGATTTGATTAGGCTCATCTCTAAAATAGAATTTTTAATCGTAACTACTTCTTCACAATTGGCGTTTGAAACGGTAACAAAGCAGTTGTCTCTTCTGCAGGAACTTAAGGTACCGATAATCGGGGTTATAGAAAATATGAAAATTTCGGGATCTAAAAGTATGAAACAACAAGTTGAAGCTTTAGGATTAAATTTGCTTACCGAAATCCCTTACGACTTGACCGTTGAACCTGCAATTGGAAATCCCGAAAAACTCTTAAAGACTGTTCTTGGTCAAAAAATTCAGGTCACAGCACAAGCAATATGACCTAACTCATGTAATTTAGAATATTAATAGAAGAGAATCCTCATGCCTCCGATTAAAGCAGTAATCTTTGATTATATTGGTACCCTAATAAATGCTCGTAGCTATACTTTAGATGCTTCGATAAATAAACTTCATCAAGCCTTAGCGGAAGAAGGTTTTCAGACTGATAAACAGCAATTTATAGAATCATATGCTCATTTTCACGAAAAATATCGGCTTATACGATATGGTGAACTTCGAGAAGTAACAAATGCCATCTGGGTCTCAGAGACTCTATCCCATTTAGGATATGCTATTGATCCACAGGATTTACGCATGAAAACCGCACTTAATGTTTTCTTCCGAGATTATGTTGAATCCCTTGAACTTCGTCCTTACGCAAGTAAACTGCTTAAAAAACTTGTGTCTAATCACAAAATCGGTCTAATATCAAACTTTACTTATGCGCCAGTTGTCTTTTCAAGTCTGAGAAAATTAGGTTTAACTAAATTTTTTAACTCTATAACTGTATCAGGGGAAAATGGTTGGAGAAAGCCTCACCAACAAATATTCCGAGATACCCTTCAACGATTAAAAGTCCAGTTTAATGAGGCAATTTTTATAGGTGATAGCCCAATGGAAGACATAAAAGGCGCAAAAAATGCAGGAATAAAAACAGTATTTGTCGCCTCTCAATTTTATGACATTAACGATCTGAATCATAGCAAACAACATCCCGATTACATAATGAGCGATTTGGAAGAAATATACAACAATCTATCACGCATAATAGATAGCTAATTTTTAATGAGTAAAATTCAACCAAAATAAAACGCAAAATGCTTCTCTGTACAACAGTTTGAGTATATGAATTTAAAATTCAGATGTCTTATATATGCAGAATTAAGTAGTATCGTTAAGGTGTAAGTGGTTGCCGCGAAGACGAGCCATAAAAATTTTGTTATTCCCTATTGTAGCTCCAATTCTATTAATAGGCTATGCCCTTTATGTTGTAGGCGACTCCAAAGCAAGAGTTACAAGACAAACAACAGCACCTATTGCTAAACTTAAGCAATCAGCAAGACCTGACAACGTTGAAATCGGATTGATGCAGGAATTAACTGAGAGCCCATCTATTTCATAATAGAACTCTAACCAATCACCGTCTAATTTTCTTTATTTTGGCATAAAAAAATAGCTGTTATTTTTTCTCCGAATAATTCTTAAGTTGCTGATGTCAAATAACCTTTTATTGAGTGTGATTTTAAATGGAAAGTTGGGACCTCATAATTATTGGTGCAGGCGCTGCGGGATTATCCGCTGGCATTTATGGTGCAAGGAGTGGTCTAAAAACTCTGCTTATTGAAGAGAAATTAGCCGGAGGAACCGCTGTTGATGCTCCGGTAGTTGAGAATTATCCTGGGTTTCCTCATATTTTAGGCGCCGAATTAGCTGAAAAGATGGTTCTTCACTGTAAAAACGCAGGTGCCATAATACATGAGTTGGAGACGGTAACCAATTTGGATTTAAAAGACGAGAAAAAAATTGTGAAAACCAACCAAGCCGAATACCAAGCTCAAGCAATAATTATCGCCTCAGGCGCACATTATCGGGAAATAAACGTCAAAGGTGAAAAAGAATTCCGTGGAAGAGGTGTAAGTTATTGTGGTGTCTGCGATGGTCCTTTCTTCAAAGGTAAACATGTTCTTGTAGTGGGCGGAGGCAATTCAGCATGCACTACAACTTTATACCTTTCAGGTTTAGCCGCTGAAGTCATAGTTGTCCATCGCCGAGATGCGTTTCGAGCTGAGGAAGCAGTTGTTAAAGATATAACAGCCAAACCTAACGTGAAGATTCTTTGGAATACAGAAATTAAGGAAATAAAAGGCGAAAAGCTCGTAACAACCGCGGTACTGTCAAATATAAAAACAGGTGAAATCAATGAAATTAAAATTAATGGCGTTTTTGTTCAAGTCGGTGAATCACCCAATAGTCAGCTCGCTAAGGATGCAGGAGTAAAAGTTGAAGAGAGTGGGCGCATAGAAATTGACAT
>CAZQTZ010000147.1:0-5616 GCA_964596465.1 uncultured Candidatus Bathyarchaeia archaeon
AATCCTGTAGGTTATTTTTTATTCGCAATCGACAAAAGCTGGATAAGTTAACCTGATTCAGTAAAGAATAGCCGTGTTTGCCCCATTGTCTTTAGGTCTAAGGCTCTTACCCGCGTGACCATTGGGAAGTCTCGTACCACGCATCCTAATGTTAGACAGTGATGAGGAGGTAGGTCACGGGCTATACTGCGAACGGTTTCTGCATCAACACGTGCGGCCCTGCTCACTACGTCTAAGTCGTGTTCGTTGGTGAAGTTAAAGAGGAAGATGTTGTCTGCTTGGCGGTAAATGGTCTCCTGGATGGTGTCAGGTTGATTTGTGATAAATGTTGTAAAGATACCATAGTGGCGCATACGAGTTACAATATCATCCCAGTAGGTTTCTCTAAGATACAGATGAGCTTCCTCAGCGAATAGGAAAACTGCCCGAAGTTTCCAGTTCTGCAATAAATCGACGAGTTTTCCTAAAACATATTCGACCACGATTTGGCGGTCTATGTTTCCAGTATTTTTTAAGTTAATTATGATTGCTCCGCCTTGGTCTTTGGATTTAAATAAGGTATCTTCTAATAGAGTAGCTTCTGCCATGTTATCAGTGAAGAAACCTGAGTTAACTAAAGAGTAGAATCTTGAAGCGAGGGCATCACGCACATGTTGATTACAGTTACAGTTGCGGATAGCTTCTCCTAAATTTGTTAATGTCAGCTGTCCTTGGTCTTTAAGTTGCTTCCATATACGCTTGAATTCACGTGCTGAAGTTCCAGGCAGATGAAGGGCATTAACTAGAATTCCTAAGATAACGTTCAGATGCAGTTGGCTGATGGCTACTTTAAAGTTATTTGAGGGGACAAAGACGTGGATTTTGTCGTAGTACATGTTGCGTTTGCCATCGTTAGTCATGCCTATGCTGCCATATTCACCGTTGAGATCAAAAATTACTGCGGTAGCTCTATATCCTATTAGACTAGCCATAAGAAGTTTGCTAAGATGGGATTTGCCACAGCCTTTCTTTCCGGTAATTATGTTAAGAGTGCCGTCAATAGCGGAGGCGTCTATTGTTAGAAGAGAAGAATCTTTGGTGCCTCCCAGAATTATTGGACGTTTGCCATCAACTTTGGCAAGCTTCAATAGAGCAGGTACAGACAGTTTTCTTATAAGGGATTGAGAGCGGCTAGGTAACCAACTACTGCTTGGATAAAGGGCGTCATTTTCGAAGGTAGCTCGGATCTTGCAGATTAGCAGGCTTGCATCTTGGATATAGGTTATATGCGGAGCTATCGCCAGTGGGTCGATATCTTCACCTTGAATGGGATCACTTCCATCGGGCAATGTTCGCAGAAGTTCTTCAAGAACACCAGGAACCGCAGCGAATTGAACATCAATTACCTGTATAATGAGAGCTTTAGAAGCCTCGGAGTCCTCTACCATTAAATAGTCGCCTTTTTCGGCGTTTTCGTTGGGAAAGCTTAGGATCTGAACGATGTTACCTTCTTTTTTATAGAGTTTCATCAGCAGCACTCCCTTCCGAATGGCCCAAACAGGAGCCTGTGCATATCGGGGCGGTTGATTATGCGAATGCCATGTCTGCGAGTTATAAAATGCTGCATGGCTAACACTTCGGTAGCTGTGAATGTACATAGGATATGAGCTAACCGCAAAGTCTCAGGGTAACTTTGTTGCAGAACATCATTACCAAGCAGCTTCTCTACTGCTTCCATCCGAGTTTGAACGGGAAGTTCTTGATCAATATCAAGCCTAAATGCCAGATTTGTTTTATGAAGTCTAGCGACATATACATCGCCCATAGGGATTATTGGTGGCTTAAAACGCAGACCAGTAGTTTCAAGAAGGTAAGGCCCATTGTATTCAGGCATATAATCAGTGATTAAAAATCCGTTAATTCGAAGACTGGTAGCTTTGCTAAATGCCAGAACCGCATTATTGTTGCTTCTTGCGGCTGATAGGATGTCTCGCATACGTTGGGCTGGGGTATCGAATGTTCCGCTTGTGAGGCTTCCGTCGAAGAGTATTACGCTATTATTTTTAGTTCGGGCTAGTATTGTTTGTAGCCATCTTTCAAGCAAGCTTGCCACTCGGGTGGGCATTTGAAGCAGAGGAGGATTTGCCTGATGCGTAGTACTTAAGCTGTGGGGGAGGCTGAAGTAGGTTTTTTCAAGATTATTATATATCGTATTTTTGTTTTCTTCGGTTATATGAAAAATGAAAGGGCCTAGACGGGTGTAGTTGTATTTTTGGTTTTGTTTTTGGACTGTGGCACCCCGAATGGCGATAACTATGCCAGTTTGGGTTTCGCCGATTTTTATGGTTGAAGTGTCAACTGCAGATATTGTGGTTTCTTGGTGTTTGGGAGTTAAGGGTAGGGGCTGACGTTTGAGTTGGAATTGGGCGGGTAGGCTTTCTGCGTTTTGGTCTTGTTGGATTTGTTGTTGATTTAGTTGAAAATTGTTGGTTATTTGTCGTAGTGAGTTAAGACTTTGCTCTATGAAGCGCTGGGGAAGTGTATTTTGGAGGTCGGGTTGTGGAAAGTTATATTTGGTTGTTGTTATATTGTATTGTTCAATCACCAAGATTCACCAATATTCAATATCTTATTGGTGAAATATTTAAGTATTGTGCATGCGCATCTTGTACAATACAATATACAATAGGTGACAACTTGACAGAAAACACGCAAAAACCTCCAATCCGCGTAAAAATGAAAATCGGCGACATAGAGTTCGAAATCGAATCCCAAGAAGACCAAATCCAAACTGCCGTTGACCGAATCCTCAGCACAGTCACCGCCCGCCTCAAAGACCTCCAATCAACACCAACCACCGAACGACAAGCATCCCCACCCCGAGCAGAAACCTGCAAAGGAGTCATACAAAAACTCTGGGAAGAAAACTGGTTCAACACCCCCAAAGGCCTAGACGAAGTCCACAATGAACTAGCTCGACGCGGATTCCACTACGACCGAACAGCAGTGGCCCACGCCCTAGTCGATCTAGTAAAAGATAATATACTCACCCGAATAGGCAGACCACGAAGATACCAATATGCCCAAAAAAAACCGCCATAAAATCGCACTTTTAAACAGCCAACTGGGTAAAATAAAATGACAAAATACCGATCTCCACCAAAAATAAAATCAATAAAAATTAATGAGATTAACCTTTTTCCCCCATCTATTGAAGGTTTGAGTACAAGCGTCGCGGGATTTATCGGAGAAGCAGAAAAAGGACCGAATAATCCAACTTTAATCACCAGCCAGTCGGAGTATCAAAGAATATTCGGGGGATTTTTTGGTAACGAAAAATTCCTACCTGATGCAGTACAAGGCTTCTTCCTAAACGGCGGAAAAAAATGCTACATCAGCAGGATAACTTCTGCTTCCACAGCTTCACCATGTTTATCTGATTTCTTAGGCAATTTGAATCAGAACACTGGTTTAGTAAGTTTTGAAGCTATTGAAGAAATTTCGCTTATCTATTCTCCAAACGCACAAGCTACCGCAGGATTAACAGATGCTCTAATCACACATTGTGAATCGATGAAAAATCGGTTTGCCATAATAGACTCTTTAAAAGGGGAAAACCCCAAAAACATCACAAAACCTCGAAGCAGCAAATACGCTGCACTTTATTATCCCTGGATTAAAATTACCGATTCTTCCTCACGTCTTATTCCGCCCGGAGGACATATTGCAGGCATCTACGCACTTACTGACATACAAAAAGGAGTACATAAAGCCCCAGCTAATCAAATAGTTAAAGGAGCAATAAACACAGAATTCACAGTCAGCAAATTCGATCAAGAAAAATTAAATCCACAAGGAATAAACTGTATTCGCGAATTCTCCGGAAAGGGCATAATGATTTGGGGTGCAAGAACCCTAAGCGAAGACATAGAATACAAATATATCAATGTCTGTAGGCTACTGATGTTTCTTAAAAAGTCTATTCAAAAAGGAATTCAATGGTCAGTATTTGAGCCTAATAACGAAAAAACCTGGTCAATTGTCACACAGTCTATTAACAATTTTCTCTTCGAAATCTGGAAGAATGGCGCTTTGATGGGAATAAAAACTCAGGAAGCTTTTTTTGTGAAATGCGATCGAACAACAATGACTCAAAATGATCTTGACCAAGGAAAACTGATAATTCTCATCGGAGTAGCCCCACTAAAACCTGCCGAGTTTATAGTTTTTCAAATTCAACAATTACCAGGCCAATCAACAACGTTATAGGTTTGAATACCTTTAGGCGATTAGGCAATCGGAGAAAAACACATGCGTATCGCGGGAATTGATGAGGCAGGTCGAGGATGCATAATTGGCCCTCTAGTAGTAGCAGGTGTAGTCATTAAAGAGGAAAACCTGCAGATGCTAATCCAGTTAGAAGTAAAGGATTCAAAGCTTCTAACGCCCAAAAAACGGGAGGCCCTTATTCCAGAAATTATGCGTATTACAGAAAAGCACCTAGTTGTGAAGGTGACTCCATTCGAGATTGATAAAGCAGTGGAATGCAAAATCAAGAATCATAAGCTAAACAGGCTTGAAGCAAAAACCATGGCTCAAATAGTTACTGCCCTAGAACCAGATTTAGTCTATGTTGATGCGGCTGATGTGCTCGAGGACCGATTCGGCCAATATATAATGGAAGCCTCCTCTTTCAAAACAAAAATCATCAGCAAACATAAGGCAGACAGGATTTACCCTGTTGTATCAGCTGCAAGCATAATCGCTAAGGTTGAAAGAGACAACTGCATAGCGGCTCTACGTAATGAATATGGAGATTTTGGAACTGGATATTTAACAGACCCCAAAACCCAAATTTTTCTTACAGAATGGCTAAAATCACATGATGATTATCCTGACATTATCAGGAAAGCTTGGAAACCTGCAAAGAAGGCAAAGAAAGAAAAAGGCACAAAACAAACAAAACTTTTTTAAAATCTTCTTTCAGTTTCTTCAAACAATTTTTTATGATATAATTGAATTTTGACCTTAAAGAAGTGAGGAATGCTTATTTTGTTGACTTCCAAATGAACATAGAGTTCAAACTAGACAAGGAGGGGCTGTCGGCTAGTTTGGTCCAGGCTTGTAGCCTCGGGCGCTATAGACCCCGGTTCAAATCCGGGCAGCCCCACCACCAACGACACACACTTTTTAAATCCCAAAAACTAATTCCAAAACATTCATTATTCCTAAAGCAATAAGAATAAAACCGGAAAGAATTGAAGGAATTTTCTTGTTCAAATTTTTCTTCCAATTGCTGATGAGCATTGCTGAAAATATTAAAGCGATGTTCGTTAAAATAACAGAAACTATTATCCAAAAAATAGGTAATTCTAAAAATGGAAAACCAACTCCTACCGCTCCTTCATCAAGACTCCCCAAAATACCCATAACCAATAAAATCCAAAATGACGCAATATTATTCTTAAAACATTCAGATGATTCATCCTCGAATGCTTCTTTAATAATCCACACTCCAACTCCGCAAAAAACAATCAGAACTACCCAAGCACTAACAGAAGCAACGTATTCAAAAATTGCCAACCCCACTAACCAACCCAACAAAGGTAATAATGCAGTTGATACGGAAAACGCAAT
>CAZQTZ010000148.1:0-5491 GCA_964596465.1 uncultured Candidatus Bathyarchaeia archaeon
AGCTAAAGAAAATTGGTCAATCAATTTAGTTAACTATGTTAATTTTTAAGGTAGTTTTAATCTAATTATATTTGTCTTAATCTCTTGAATTGAAAAAGGTAATAGTTGGGTTGCTATGAAGAAACATAGTACAAATAATGAGTTAACTCTGATTCCCTATGTTGGCGATTCTATTGCAGGTGATTTTAAAAGTATTGGAGTTAACAAGATTTCGGACCTAAAGGGTAAGAATCCGGACGATTTGTATTTAAAAATTTGCAGTCGACAGGGTTGCCGGATTGATCGTTGTGTATTATATGTATGTAGGTCTGCGGTTTATTTTGCTGAAAATAAAAATCCTGATCCTGAAAAACTAAAATGGTGGAATTGGAAAGATAATAAAGAGCAAATACGGTGACAGAGATTGACAGTATTTCAGAAATCTATGCTTGAATATAGACGACAGTTGGAGAAGGGTGATATTAAGAGGGCATATAGGGGTTTGATGGATTATATTATGGGTTTGAGGTTATCTTTTCAGGAAAAATATCCCGATTATTCTGTGTCTGGAAATATTTACTTTGGTTATATGGATATGACCTATTTTTCCATATGCTCAACTTTTTTTAAGCTTCGAAAACTGAAAATCGCGGTGGTTTTTGTTCATGATGCTTTCAGGTTTGAAGTCTGGCTTTCAGGGCTAAATAAGCAGGTTCAGACAAAATATTGGAAATTGTTTAAAGAAAATAACTGGAGTAAATACCATGTTCCGCCAACTACAAAAGGAGTAGACTCAATAATTGAACATATCTTAGTTGACAACCCCGAGTTTGGCGATTTAGATAATTTGACAAAACAAATACAGACAGAGACAATGAAATTCATTAATGATGTTGAAAAATTCTTATCTGTCAATTGAAGCAATTTTTTTCTAATTTGAACTGAACAAAAAGTTGGAAAAAGAAACAAAAAGTTTAACACAAAAACCTAGTATAACCTTTATCTAAAGTGAGGGGCATGAAGTTTCAGGTCTTAAAATCGGAAGTAGTTTCCCATATTTCTTACATGGTGGGTTCCAAAAATGAAGCCGTCGTGATAGATCCAAGAAGAGACTGTGAAATCTATATAGAGACTGCAAAAAAGTGGGAAACAAAAATAAAATATGTTTTTGAGACTCACAGAAACGAAGACTATGTCATAGGTTCTGTTGAACTCGCCAAGATTTCAGGCGCCCATGTTCTTCATGGACCTGGCTTAGATTGGGGGTATGGCTCGACAATCAGTGACAAGCAGGAGTTTTCTATTGGATCATTGAAGATAGTAGCGTTACATACTCCTGGTCATTCACTAGAGAGCACCTGTTACGTAGTTCTTGATACTGAATCAACTAATCAGCCAGTGATGGTTTTCACAGGTGACACATTATTTGTTGGTGATGTAGGCAGAACAGATTTCTTAGGACCTGAGATGACACCGATAATGAGCGAAAAAATGTATAACAGCTTATTCAAGAAGGTACTGCCTTTGGGTGATGGAGTTATAGTTTTTCCAGCTCATGGTGCAGGATCAGTATGCGGTGGAAAAATCAGTGAGAGAGAAATAAGCACAATAGGAATTGAAAAAGCGACAAATCCGATGTTGCAGCTCGACGAGGAACAATTCATAGCTGCCAAAGTAGCTGAGAATCACCAAACACCTCCATACTTCAAGAAAATGGAGCAATACAACCTAAACGGTCCACCTATTATTTGCTCGATAACTAACTTATTTCCACTTAAGCCCTCTGAATTCAACGAAAAAGTCAAGAAAGGCGCCTACGTCGTCGACACGAGAACGCCCGTTGCTTTTGCAAGCGCTCATATAAAGGACTCCTACAGCCTCCCACCAAGCAGATTATCCAACGCAGGGTGGGTTCTACCCTACGACAAGCCGGTTATAATCGTTGCAGAGAACATGGAAGCAGCTGATTTCGCAGAAAAAAGCCTCTACCGCCTTGGTTATGATAATGTAGAGGGGTACTTGGCAAATGGTTTTGAGAGTTGGTATAAAGAAAATCTTCCTGTAGCTAAACTAAATCTTGCAACAGTTCAGGATCTAAATACAATGCTCTCAGCGAAACAGGACGTTTTCGTATTGGATGTTCGCAGGGAAAGTGAATGGAATCAAGGACACATAGAAGGCTCAACTCGTATTTATCTAGGTAAACTTCAGAGTGAAACACACAAACTACCCAGAAACAAACCAATTCTTGTAATATGCAAGACAGGAAACAGATCCAGTTTTGGGGCAAGTGTTTTGCTTAGAAATGGATTCAATCAGGTTTACAATGTTCTAGGTGGAGTTGATGCATGGAAGAAAGCAGCATATCCATTAGTGAAGTGATTCTGTTTCGTAATCCTTATTAATTGAAGCTGTATGTAGCGTTTCAGGGTGATTTAGCTTGTTTCCCACTGGAATAGAGCATTACCTAATTGGCGGAATTTTGGTTGGAATAGGTATTAGTATAGTTTACATTCTAACTGGACTTCATGCAACGCAGAGCAGTTTCTTCACAACAACGCTCTCTTGGTTCTCAAAAAGAAAACACTTCCAGAAAGAACGAAATCTTCAGGAGCGAAGCTGGCGTTTGTATCTAGCAATCGGAATGGTAATAGGTGCTCTTCTTTACACATTGACCCTTTCAACTACAGGATTCTGGACTACCTCCGTTCAGCTTTGGAGGCTGGCTCTGGGCGGGCTGCTTGTTGGGTTTGGTACCCGATTATCTGAAGGTTGTACATCAGGTCATGGAATCAGCGGGCTTGCATCGCTATCGACCACTTCGCTTAGCGCTGTAGTTGTCTTTATGGGTGTGGCTATAGTAACTGCTAACGTGGTGCAGCTCTTCGGGGTGCTACCATGAATAAGAAAAACCTTATAGTATTATTAGGCGGCGTTCTCTTCGGTTTTGGATTAGCCTACAGCGGAATGACAAAACAGGAAATCGTGCTATCATTCCTACAACTTAAGGATTTGGGGCTAATATTTGTCATGGGCGGCGCTGCGCTTGTAACATTTTTCGCCATAAATATAGTGCCGCGGTTCCTGAAGAAACCTCCATTTGGAAATCAATTTAAACCTCGAAAAGCAGCGATGTCTCGAAATGTAATAATCGGTGCAATAATCTTCGGCATAGGCTGGGGTATATCAGGTCAGTGTCCAGGTTCTGCTGTCGCAAGTTTGGGAACAGGCAATATTCCGATCCTTTTGGGACTGGCTACAATGTTTATTGGTGCATACTTATGGGGTCTGCTCGATTCTCGTCGCCGTTCGGAGTGAACTTTTTATGAGTCTTGAGCTTACCTATCTTTTCTTAATTGTTCCAGCATTTCTTACAGCCTTAGTTGACATAGTTTTTGGAATGGGGTTTGGACTTACAATGACTCCGATTTTGCTTTTTATGGGGTATGCTCCACATGAGATTGTTCCAGCTCTGTTATTTAGCTCCATTCTTGGCAATATATTCGGCGCACTTTTTCATCATAAATTAAAGAATGTAAATTTCAGCCTCTGTAGTCAACACTTTAACATGTCCATATTGATTGGCGCTCTTGGTGTTATCGGCAGCTTTGTCGGTGCCTCTATCTCGATAGGTATTTCCGATTTCTATTTGGGATTATACATAGGACTGTTAATAGTTGCGCTTGGGCTATTTCTTGTAGTTAATAGGAAACTGAGAGCAAAATTTTCTTGGCTAAAGCTTACATTTTTAGCTCTTTTCGGATCCTTTAACAAGGGTATAAGTGGAAGCGGTTTTGGGCCGATAACCACAACAGGCATGATAATAATGGATGTAAATGAGAAAGTTGCGGTGTCAATACAAACCTTTTCAGAGCTCTTTGTTAGCATAGCCGGTTTTCTGACCTTCATATTGGCGGGCAGCCAAATCTCATGGAGTCTGCTTCTGCCCTTATCTTTAGGGGTAGTTTTCTCGACTCCATTAGCAGCATTCCTGGTTCACAAAGTTGATAGCAGAAAACTCAGAACAGCTATAGGCTTGGTAACTATTATTTTAGGCATACTAACTTTGCTTACTCTTTTTTAAACCATCATTTTATTAAAAAGACAATGCTAGACATAATTCGGGTTATTTAATTCCCTTAATCCTACAACATTGATACTCTAAAACACACAAAAAAAATAGAATTATTAACCATAGTAAATATTCAATATTTACTATCTAATCATTTTGTAGATTTGGTAAATCTAATATTATTTGATAGGTTAATTATTTAATGAAGAGATAATTTATGCCCCATGCAGTTATGAAAGGTAAATATTCACTTGAGTCTGTTTTTAGCAAATTAGAGCCATTATTTTTAAGAGACCAAGATAGAATTCTAAAGACTAATGAAGTGTACATTGAACGTACTAAAAATTCAATTCTTATAGAATCATTAGCAATTGAAGGTAATAAAAAAACTGTTTTTTTAGTAATGATTTCAAGTAGAGAAGATGGTTTTGTAGTAAGGCTTTATCCAAAAATTGAAGTAGAAAAAACCAAGGGGGTCAAAATAGTAATGGCTGAAATTGTAAAACAATTAGTATCCAGATTTCCTGAGCTTAAGTTAGGAGAAACTAACCTACAGGATTATCTGAAATAAAAGAAGAAATTTGTACTCTTTTCAATTTTACTCTGTCAAAAAATATCAGATTATCCGATTCTTTAATTTTAAGAGAATAGAAAAAAATCATAGTTCTCGTGAAAACTGTTTGTGGTGTGATATTGATATCAGGGGATTTGTTTTACACACATCCGAAGAGAATAAGTTCACCTAAACTTTAACCCACAACGCAGACGGATTAGGCTGATTTACCTGTTGCTTTTTTACAAATTTAAGATCGCTAATTTTGGCAAGTTATATATAACAATCACTAACAACCTGTTTTCGGTAGCTTCAAATGTATACTGAATTAATAGCGCCCTGTGGAATGAATTGTGGTATTTGTAGTAGTTATCTTGCTATGAAAAATGATGTTCGAAGTAAAGGTGTAAAACTGCCTTATTGTAAAGGGTGTCGTCCTAGAGACAAGCAGTGCTCTTTTGTTAAGAAGAAATGCATTAAGCTTCTGAACAATGAGGTGAAGTTCTGTTATGAATGCGACCAGTTTCCATGTGAACTCATAATGAAGGTTGGCAAAGGCTATGAGAAGTACAGAATGAATATGGTTGAAAATTTAAAGTATATCAAAGAGTGTGGTTTGGATAAGTTTTTAGAAGCTGAAAGGGAAAAATGGAAATGCTCTAATTGTGGTGAAGTAATCTGCTGTCATAACGGAATATGTTACAGTTGTGGGTTAGAAAAGCTAAAGTTGAAAAAGAAAATTTATCGCTGGGAAGAATAAATTTTTTCTTTAATTTCTCTAGAACCAAACTATCATTATATTAATGGTCAACTTTTTTTTAATAGAATTGCTCATGGCGGGGGGGGAGGGATTTGAACCCTCGACCCCCAACTTAGGAGGCTGGTGC
>CAZQTZ010000149.1:0-5482 GCA_964596465.1 uncultured Candidatus Bathyarchaeia archaeon
TGCCTTAGATGCCAAAACAGGCAACAAAATCTGGGATTATCTCACTGGTAATTCAATATATTCTTCTCCAGCTATTGTTAAGGGTATAATTTATGTCAACTCTTATGACACTGCATATGCTCTAGATGCTGTTACTGGAAATAAAGTATGGAGCTATTCGACATTGGGGTTGATGTATTCTTCTTCAGCAGTTGTTAATGACCAGGTCTATTTTGGTTCAGATAATAGAGTGTATGCTTTAAACGCTGCAACCGGTGAAAAAATTTGGATTTTTACAACTGATGGTAACGTAGAATCATCTCCTGCCGTGGTCAATAATGTTGTCTACATAGGGTCAGATGACCACAACGTATACGCCTTAGACTCAACAAATGGCAATAAAATATGGAACTATACAACAGGTAAAGAAGTAAATAGCAGCCCCACTGTTGCTAATAATGTGGTCTATGTTGGCTCAAAAGACAACCACGTTTATGCTCTAAACGCCACAAATGGTAGCAAAATATGGAGCTACTTAACAGGTAGCGCAATCGAATCAACTCCTTCAATAGCCAACGGAATACTATACATTGGTTCAAATGACGATTATGTATATGCTTTTGGTACGGCTGCGCCTCCTTAATTTTCACTTTAAATACGCAATTACTTTGTTCTCATTAAGTAGCGCCAATCAAGTACATTAAAAATGAATGAAAAACTTCATCACAGTTTTTGGAATTGTTATGCGATCTATTGTTTTTTAGATAAACTTAAAAAACGAATTTCAGTCGAATTTCACAACACTTATAGGTTTATCTTCCAATTCTAATCTAAATTGTTTTAAATATATTAGAAAGTTTACACTATGCTCTACAAATCGGAAGACCTATTAACACAAATATTACCTCTGGAGATTAACAAAAATGGACATAATCATCGGTGGCGGAAAATATGGTTGCAACGCAATCGATTTTCTCAAAAGACAAGGCAGAGCTTATGTGGTTGTAGACACAGATTCAAATTGTCAAGCTATTCAGCGATATAAGCTAGACGTCCAAAATGATTTTGGTAGTCAAAGAGAACAATTCCTTCATGGTGATCTTTCCACGGTGATAACTTTAATTGACAAATTGAACCCCGAATACGTTTTTCCCACCGCCCCTGTCCATATAGCTGCAGATATGGCTAAAATTAAATTTAATCTTACGCCATGGACTGACGCTATAAGCAACATACTGCCACGATTGCCCCAATCGGTTGTTCTACTTTCTGGAAAAGGCAAACTAATTCTAAGCTTCAACCGAGATCATAATTGTATAGACAATTGTGTGATGCCTGAAATCTGTCCTTCATCGGGAATAAAAAAACCTTGTACGATGACTAAGCTAATGAAATTTGCAAGTCCAACCGCGTTTATCCTTATAAGTCATTCTATGTGCCCTGGGATGGGTGCTCTGAAGGGGATTGAGCTTAAAGAATTTTTCAAATGGGCAGAAACAAAGGCAAAATTTGTAATTGGGACTTCTTGTGATTGTCACGGGGTCTTTTCAGCATTCAAAAAATCCGCCGTGTAAAAATGAAGGTAAACTTTTAGCTATCTTTCGATTGGTATTCAGGGTATATGTAAGCCTTATTTTGAAAAGATGTGTCCAAGTTTGTTGATTTGCTGAATTTTCATTTTTTTCGTTGATTTTTTATTGTTCTATGTTTTTCTGATAAAACTATTAAATTTCATGTTTTGTTCGGTTAACCATGGGGTGAATCCGAAGATTCTGCTTTTTTTGAGAAGGTTTATATTTTTAAATATGGATGGATAATCCATCTGACCTAAAGAGATTGGAAAAAATGAAAAGACTATACTTAATTGTAATAGCTATAATCGCGATTATTGTAGTGGCTTCAGTTGCGACTGCCATATACTACCAAAATCAAAACAATAATCCAACACCCACTCCCACTTCCACAACATCGCCGAGCCCTAGTCCCTCAGCATTTTTAGTGTCGGTCGTTGATGACTATAACAATACTGTGAACTTAAGCGCTTATCCTCAACGCATAGTATCGCTTGCTCCTGCGAATACACAAATTCTTTTCGCTGTCGGTGCAGGAGACAATGTAGTTGGCGTTACTGACTATGATAAATATCCATATAACTTCACAGCATGGATTGAAGCTGGTAACATGACCAGTATTGGCAACTATTACCAACCTCCAATTGAACCAATTATCGCTCTACATCCTGACTTGATTTTGGCGAGTTTAGGAAGTCTTGATGCAGGTGATCAGCTAAGAAGTCTTGGATATAATGTTTTAACTTTAAATCCTACTGGTTTGGAGGGTATAATGCAAAATATGCTCATCGTGGGCAAAGCAACTGGTAATGAAGCACAAGCTCAAAGTGAAGTAGCTAATATGCAAACAAGAATTGATGTAGTTTTAAATGGAGTAATGAACGCTACAACTAGACCAAAAGTTTATCATGAAATCTGGAGTGACCCTTACATGAGTGTTGGTAAAGGCACATTCGTTGATGAAGTAATACGTCTAGCTGGAGGACAAAACATCTTTGAAAACGCTACCGATGCTTACCCCGTAGTCAGCTCAGAAGCTATAATTTCAGAAAATCCCGACGTTATGGTTTTTCCCACTCAAATGGGTGTAGAATCTTTCTGGGGCAACTACTCTACAGTCGCCAACCGACCTGGGTGGAGTAATATAAATGCAGTAAAAAACAATCAAATGTATACGGTTCTCGGAGATATAATTGACGAACCAGGTCCACGACAAGTTGAATCACTTGAACTCATGGCAAAGATGCTCCATCCTGAAATCTTTGGACCTTACACAGACACACCATAAATATACCCTAATATACCCTTCTTTCTTTATTTTGTTCAATGGAGAAAACATGCTTGGAATATAAGCGGAAAGAATCTGGTTTGGAACGTACTTCTCGTTGGAAAATTTATTTTATTTTACTTGTCATGCTTCTCATAGCAAGTATATTTTTCTCGCTTAACATGGGTTTTTCCCAAATCCCTCTCCAAGACACTCTTCAAATATTATTAAAAAATATCCCCTTTATCGGAGATTCTATCTCCCTAACCCCCTTCCAGATAGATAAGGAACCAATAATAATGATAGTTAGGTTTCCACGAATCTTATGTGGAGCTCTAGTCGGAGCGGCTCTGTCTGCTTCAGGTACTATATTTCAGGGTCTATTTAGGAATCCAATGGCTGATCCCTACACTACCAGTGCATCATCTGGCGCCTCGCTAGGTGCCGCACTTGCGATAGTATTAGGTATCGGTGTCTCAATATTTGGGCTTTTCACAATTCCCCTTTTCGCTATTATTGGATGTATGACTTCTGTTCTTGTCGTCTATTTCATTTCCCGCGTAGGCTCTCGGGTTCCTATTACCACATTACTGCTTTCAGGAATAGCTGTGAGCATTTTTGAGCTAGCAATAGTATCTTATCTGCAGACAATAGCGGGTGATAGGCTCGGACCATTAACATTCTGGTTGATAGGAAGTTTAAGTTCAACACGTACAACATGGGTAGGCTTAATGAGTATTCTTCCTATCGTAGTTTTCAGCATCATCATAACTTATCTTTATTCACGTGATTTGAACCTGCTTACTCTAGGTGAAGATCAGGCACAACACTTAGGCGTCAATTTGGAACGGGTAAAGTTAATTCTGATGTTTATAGGGGCACTTTTAGCTGGAGCTGCAGTTGCAATAAGTGGTGCAATAGGTTTTATAGGTTTGATGGTTCCACATTTAGCTCGCCTCTTAGTAGGACCTGACCATAGAGTCTTAATCCCCTCTTCCGTATTTCTCGGCGCTTCCTTCCTTGTTCTCTGTGACGGGTTAACAAGATTATTGACTTCTCCGACGTCTCCGCAAGAAATTCCAGTTGGAGTTATAACTGCGGTGAGCGGAGTAGTATTCTTCTTGTTCCTCTTACGAAAAAAGAAACGAATAGATGCTCTTTGAGGATTGACTACATGGTTGATTTAAAAATTGAAGATGTCGATTGCTTCTATGACTCAGTTAAAGTTCTAGATAATGTACATTTTTCAGTTAAGACTGGAACTTTTCTAGGTATTCTAGGTCCAAATGGCTCTGGAAAAACAACTTTACTAAAAAGCATTAGCAGAGTACTAAAGCCGCATAAAGGATCAATTCTGATAGATGAAACTAATATCTACAAAATGAAAAATATTGATATTGCTAAGCGAATGGCCGTAGTCCCACAGGATAGCTCCATCGCCTTTAGCTTTACTGCTTTAGACATTGTACTTATGGGAAGAACCCCTCATTTGACTAGACTTCAAAGGGAAGGCCCAAAGGATTTAGCTATTGCAAGACAAGCTATGGAATATACGGGTACGTGGCACCTTTCCAACCGATTAATAACTGAATTAAGCGGAGGCGAAAGGCAGCGCGTAATTATAGCACGTGCTTTGACTCAGCAACCAAAGATCTTGTTACTTGATGAACCTACAAGTCACTTAGATATAAGCAATCAGTTGGAAATAATGGATATTCTTAAACAGCTATGTATTGAAAAGAATCTTTTAATTATAGGCGTGTTTCATGATTTTAATTTAGCTGCTCGATATTGCGACTCAATCATAATGCTAAAGGATGGAAAAATAGTGGCTGCCGGGAAATCAGCAGATATTCTGACCGCGGAAAATATTAAAAATGTTTTTGGAATTGATGCAATCGTAAATAAGCATCCAGTTACAGATTTGCCCTATGTTATTCCAGTTTCTAAACCTAAAGATCAGCATCAAAGAAAATTCTCTATTCATGTTATTAGTGGTGCGGGAACAGGAAGCACTTTGATGAAAATTTTAACGGATTCAGGCTATAATGTTACCGCCGGAGTGCTAAACGTTCTGGACACCGACTATGTGACTGCTGAGTATTTGAAAATCCCGGTAACTGCAGAAAAGCCTTTCTCTCCTATAACCGAGGAGATTCAGATATCAAATATGGAGATGATTAAAAAAGCTAATGCGGTTGTGCTAACCTCCGTTCCTTTCGGGCAAGGTAACATCCAAAATCTGGAAGTTGTAAAGGAAGCTTTGAAGATCGGCATCCCTGCTTTCATAATTGATGAGGTTCCGATAGAAATTCGGGACTTCACACATGGAAAAGCAAAAGCTCTGTTAATTGAACTAAGAGAGTTAGGTGCAATTTTTGTTCACAATCAAACTGAACTTTTGAGTACCCTTAAAATATCTGAGGAAAACGCAAAAAATAATACTGTTGCTAAACTAACAGCTGCTCAACATCTCAAGCCTGAGAAATCAAAAAAGCATACGGTAGATGACGAAATATCAAAGGAGGATTAAATTTTTGAAGGTTTCAGCTTCATGGAGCGGCGGAAAAGATAGCTGTTTTGCTTATTATAAAGCAGTAGAGCAGGGTTTAGATGTTGTTAGTCTTCTAACTTTTATGTATAGTAGGAATCTCTCCGATTTTCA
>CAZQTZ010000150.1:0-5463 GCA_964596465.1 uncultured Candidatus Bathyarchaeia archaeon
CTATAACTGCAATAAGCATAAAACCAGCGACTAGAGGTCAGATGCTTTGGACGAAAAACTACCCTGCTCCAGAAGGTAATTTTACTCGACAATTTGTTTTTGCCGATCCGCAGACAAGAACTTTCTTTATGCTTGACAAAGAAACTATGGCATATTGGGCTTTTAGTTTAGATAACGGGAACCAAATTTGGGGACCAGTTACCATACCAAATGCTTATGACTACTATACTTCTACCGTAGCGAGCTACAACAACGGCGCACGTTCAGTCGCATATGGTAATCTTTACGTTACTGGCTTTGGAGGAATAACCTACGCTTTTGACGCCAAAACAGGACAACTAAAATGGACTTACGGTAACGGCGGAGAAGGCAACAGCACTAACAGTGGCTTAGATACCCCATGGGGCAATTATCCAACTTTCATAGGCGCAATCGCTGACGGTAAAATTTATCTATTCAACAGTGAACACTCGCCCAATGCGCCGCTATATAAAGGCGAAAAAATACGTTGCATAGATGCTATAACTGGAAGAGAACTCTGGGCAATCTCAGGATGGGGTCAATCGGGCCTCTTCTACAGCGCAAATGGAGCAGTCGCAGACGGCTTCTATGCTTACCTTAACTCTTATGATCAAAGAATATACTGCATAGGTAAAGGTCCAAGCGCAGTAACAGTTCAAGCCCCGCAATCAGCAGTAAACGTAGGATCTCCAATAATAATCTCAGGCACAGCCAGCGACCAATCAGCAGGTGCTAAACAACTTATCAATCAAGGAAAGTACCAACTGGTCCCAGCTATGTCTGATGCTGACCAAAACAAATGGATGGAATACCTCTACATGCAAAAACCAAAACCAAACGATGCAGTAGGTGTAACAATCAAATTAACACTAGTTGACTCAACCGGAGTCTCCACCCTTCTGGGCACAACAACATCTGACATATACGGAAAGTACGGCTTTGCATGGACACCAACAAACACTGGCACATACCAAATCGTAGCTACGTTTGAAACCACAAACTCCTATTGGGGCGCACAAGACGCCACCTACATTACAATCGGAGCAGCATCTGCACAACCCACAACTTCACCAACGCCCACATCAACTGTAAGTCCAATACCAACATCAACACCAACAGCATCATCAACTGTAACGCCCACTATTTCGCCCTCCGTAGCTCCACCTGCAGAAGCCATCTCTACTGAAACCTTAATCATCGCAGCCACCGCAGTAGTAATCATAATAGCAGTAATCGCAGCAGCACTCATACTAAGAAAACGTAAATAACCAATCTTTTTCCTTCTTTTTTGAAAAAAACAAAGTCGCACAATGTAAGCTTCGGTTAGAATTTCACAAATAAGGTTGTTATAAAATTTTTCAAATTTGTCTCATAGATTTTGCACCAAATCAAAGCCAAAAAACTCAACAAAATCTAGACCTGTTCTCATTTAATCCCTGACCTTAAGATAAAAAAATGTTAAAATGGCAAATTTTATATTTTGATGAGGAACATTTGAATATAACACAAGTTCTGGAGGTGCTGTTTTTGGTAAAGAAGAAAGGTGAGAGATACAAGTGTGATATTTGTGGGCTCGTGGTTTTGGTAGAAGATGATTGTGGTTGCAACGATTGCGATATTGTTTGTTGCGCCGCTCCAATGAAACCAGTCGAGAAAGAAAAAGCTAAACCTAAAGCCAAACCTAAACCCGCAAAAACAAAACCTAAAAAGTAAAACAAAACTCTTTTCTTTTTTCCTTAATAAGAAACACGCAGTTCCTGCTCAGGCATAGAATCAGTAGTCGACCCATGTTTCCAAATAATTTTTAACAAATAAACTGTTATAATTTACCTCAAACTGACTTAGATTTGATGTGGACTGAGGGGGATTTGAACCCCCGACCTCTTGAGTGCAAGTCAAGCGTTCATACCAGCTGAACTATCAGCCCGCGGATCGGATGTTTTCAGAGAATAAACGGGTTCCTTGATATTTAGGTTTTCGTTCCCACTTTCCAATTCCCATTCGAATTTTTCGAAATAGTGGGGGACCAAAAAATCCTTAAACAGAATCTGCCTCTACTCTTAGGTGGTGTTGGGATGCTTACCTTTAGTAGTGTTAAGATTGAGCCACCTGAAACTGTTAACATCATTCTTGGGCAAGCGCATTTTATTAAGACGGTTGAGGACCTCTATGAGGCGCTTGTGAATGCTGTTCCAAGTATAAAGTTCGGCTTAGCTTTCTGTGAAGCTTCAGGTCCCTGTTTAGTTCGTCATGAAGGCAATGATGCCCAACTCACGCAGCTGGCCAGCGCTAAAGCTATGCAGTTGGCATGCGGACACAGCTTTATCATCCTGTTTCAAGACGCTTACCCGATTAACGTTCTTGATAAAGTTAAACAGGTTCCCGAAGTCTGCAATATTTTTGCCGCAACCGCAAATCGACTCGAAGTCATAATAGCTGATACCGAACAGGGAAGAGGCATAGTTGGAGTGGTTGACGGTTACCGAAGTAAAGGCATAGAAACTCCCCAAGACGTAACTGAACGAAAGGCTTTCCTGCGAAAAATCGGCTACAAACTATAATCAGCAAAGGGCGAAATGCTTTTTGCCTACAAACAGTAAAATTACTATGTAGAAAAGGGTGTTTTTTATGGACACGATTACTCCGATTATGAATCCTCAGGAAGCCCGCAGACAAAGACTTCTTGAAGAGCAAAAAATACTCAAAGAACGTATGAAGAAAATCAAATACAAAATCGCCGTCATAAGCGGCAAAGGCGGAGTAGGTAAAAGCACAATAGCTGTGAATCTTGCTTTAGCCTTCGCCAAAAATGGCTATTCAGTTGGTATTCTTGACGCTGACATTCACGGACCAAGTGTCCCCCGCCTATTAGGACTAAAAGGTAAACAAGTCAAAATGAGCCCAGAAGGAGCCTTCCCCGTTTCAGGTCCATATGATATGAAAGTGGTCTCTATAGACTTCTTCTTATCCGAAGAAATCCCGACTATATGGCGCGGTCCCCTAAAGATGAGTGCCATTCGCCAGTTCCTTAAGGATATGATTTGGGGCGAACTCGACATCCTCTTCATCGACCTGCCCCCTGGCACCGGTGATGAATCCTTAAGCATCGCCCAGCTTCTACCTGAAATAGACGGCGTTATCGTTGTTACCATGCCCACTGAGCTTTCAAGCGGCATCGTCAAAAAAGCCATAACCTTCGCTATAAGACTAAAAATGCCTATAATAGGCGTAGTAGAAAACATGAGCACCTTCGTTTGTCCTCACTGCGGAATCAAAACCGAAATCTTCCAGTCAGGCGGTGGCCAGAAAATCGCAAAGGAATCCAACATCGAACTCTTGGGCACTCTCCCCTTAGACCCCGAAGTAGGCCTGGATGCTGATCAAGGCAAATCCTTCATGCTCATACACCCAGACTCTGAAACCGCCAAATGCTTTAACGAGATAGTCGGGAAAGTTGAAAAATACCTCAAACAAAGAGAAAACAAACAAACCTGAAAAAATCAACTAGAATTTTCTACTAAAGAAAAGAGTTGGAGAGCAAACGAAGCTGTTGCTCTGTTCTGTTTACTTCGATAGTGTTATCTCTATCGTGGAAACCATTCTTGGCCGTGTTTCGCCTTCGCGTGGCGGCATCTCGGCTGTTCCAATGGCTATAGTCGTTACCTTCAGGTCCTTTAAGAATCTGCTTCTAGTGATCTCAGCCACGTCAACAGCGGTGGTAATTGCCTGACCTCTTGCCTTCAACGTAATTTGCTTGGCTGTACCTGAAGAGAATGCGGTTATGATTGCGAGCACATAGCTCATTGGTGGTTTATTTCCGACGAAGATGACATCTTGTTGTTTTTCCGTATTTTTTTCCTCCTAATTTATTCAATGTTGTAGGTGACATCCCGTGACTTATTCCGAATGCACAGAACATCAGCGTTCATATAGGCATAACTCCCTTATAAATTCAATCAAGAGCTTTCTAATTCAAATATTAAAAACAGACAAAATTCTATCATAATCATGAACTTCTATGTTAAAGCTGACAAATATGATGTCTGCTTCGCAAACGAATTCCCCCTTTTACTGTTTGATTTGAAATAGGATTCGTTTTTCTGCAGGGAAACTCGATTATCAATCAAATAACCATGCCTATACTAATTATTTAAATTGCCTTTACCCTATATTATTTACCGTGAGATCATGCAGGGTAAGGACGATTCACTTATAGCCTATAATAGTTTAAAAGAAAAAATTATTGACCATGAATTTTGCACATTATGTGGTGCATGTGAGGTAGCATGTCCAACAGATGCATTGCAGATAAAAGAAGAAAAGGTCCATCGTTTACATGATTGCTCTAAAGACTTGGATCTTTGTCCTATCTGCTACGAAATTTGTCCCCATTCCGAATCACTTATACTCAGAGCCTTACACCTTATCTCTGATGCTCCAAACAGAAATGAGGCTTTAGGGTACTACAGAAAAATAGTTCTCGCCCAAGCAGCAGATAAAGACCTAAGAGACAAAAGTCGAGGCGGAGGCGTTGCAGCATCACTTCTAGATTATGGCGTCAAAAAAAAGATATTCGATTGGACCGTATATTCTCAAACTGAAAATATTAATCCAGTTAAGCCTGACTCCTCAACTGGAATTATCCATGACGATGTCCTGTCTGGATTGGAGGAAAAGTATCTTATCGCCTCAATCTCCAAAGGTTACGGCAGCGCAGTTTTTCAATATGGCAAGAAAAAAATAGCCTACGTAGGTATTCCTTGTCACGTACTCGCCCTCAGAAAGATGCAAGCTTGGCATCATAAAATGATTAGCAGCTTAGGTCTAACTATAGGTGTGTTTTGCTTCGGCTCATTCTCGTCCCATTCACTTCTTGAGTATTTGGCAGCCGAATTTAATATTCAGCCTTCTGAAATTCAGCAGATGCTCCTCTCAACGGATTTCTTAGTTCAAACCTCAAAGGGACCCATAAAAATTCCGATATCAGAAATCAGAAATCATCTTCGCCCAGGATGCCAAACATGCATGGATTACACGGCTGAACTCTCTGATATCTCCGTAGGTCCAGCCTATCCCCTTGAAGATTGGTCTATAGTAATCATCCGAACAAAAGCCGGAGAGGACTTCTTTTATAGCGCAGTTGAAAACAAAGTCCTCAACTCAAGAGTAATCGAGTACGAGCCTATAGTTTTCGAGCGGGTTGTCAAAGCAGCGATGCAGAAACGAGATAGTGCGTTGCAAGCAGCAAAAACTTTGGAAACCATCATCGGCTACCTTCCAAGTCTTCTATTACGTGAAACAGAAACCCTCGCACGTGTAAAAGTTGAAGATATAATGACCCGGAAAATCGTAAGTGTGGACCCTCACCTTACAGTAAATCAGTTTCTAGAGTTCACTGCTATACATCACCACGTTGGTTACCCAGTTGTGGACAAAAATAAC
>CAZQTZ010000151.1:0-629 GCA_964596465.1 uncultured Candidatus Bathyarchaeia archaeon
AACAAAAAATGTTTGTCATTTTTTGCTGTATATATAAATTTTTTAAAAATATACTTACTTTAAACGCCTTATTACTACTTGAAAAAAGTTATTTTCATCCCAAGTAAGGGAATCCTATTATTGGCTTTCGTGCCATATTTCACCTATTAAACTTAGTATAAGTCCATCTGATAATATCCCAAAAATAATTAGACTTGTAGACTGTAAAAGAACGGCTGAAACTAAAATTATTACAAAATAAACCATTCCAAAACCAGTGACAACTTTTGCCAATATTAATCCATATTTGAGACCATTTTTCTTTCTATTGTCGCTTATGAAGAAAACAACTACTATACAAATAAGAAGGATAGATGCCAAAATGAGACTTGTATCAAGCGACATACATTCACCTGTTTAATGATAATATGATTAAATATTAAAATTTTTTAGAACACTTAAAGCATTAAAATTTGAAATCTTACTAAACATTTGGACTATCCGATATATGAGTTTTCAAGTTGAATCCGAGAGCAAGCTGTCAAGTTCAGGTGGAGTATACGTGTTTTTAAATTAAACCCTATTGCGTTTTTGAGAAGTTTCTTCTCGTCTTTATTTAATAACGATGTTGATGTTGAATTAGTAGTAGT
>CAZQTZ010000151.1:639-5443 GCA_964596465.1 uncultured Candidatus Bathyarchaeia archaeon
GCAAGTGATATCACATTTTTTTAAAAGCAACTTCTTGCGAGTTGACATTATACCTGTTTTTAGGAGATTAATAGAGATGAATTTGCATAGAATGGAAAAGTTTGAAATAGCAAGTTTTAGAAAACCGGCAATATCAATTATTACTGCAGTTCTGTTGTTAGCGTTGACTACTACTATGATTGTTTCTGTGCCCAGTGTATACGGTCAGAGTGGGGCAGAAAAATACCTACAATTACCAACCGAAATTCCCACCTATTTGGGCTTAATGGTTATTCCTAACCCGGTAGGTGTCAACCAACAAGCATGGATTCGAGCCATTTTCACCAAACCAGTTCCTACAAGTCACGGATTACTCGGCGATATGTACGAAAATGTTATGATAGAAATTACGGCTCCTGATGGTAAAAAGAGTACTATGGGACCTTATGACGGTGGCATGATGGGGGCTGTATGGACTACCTTCACGCCAACCCAAGTCGGTGAATACAAAATACAAGCAAAATATCCTGGCGAAGTACTAGACGGAATGAATCCTTATAACCGCGACCCCACAACGCAGGACTATCATAAAGAGCTTGTAGGTAGCAGAATGTTACCCTCTCAAAGTAACATAGAGACTCTAATCGTACAGCAAAACCCGATTACCTCACAATATCAGAGTCCATTACCCCCGACTAATTACTGGACTAGACCAATTAATGCACTTAACTGGGCTTGGGGCGAACAAGTAGGTTCAAACTGGCTTGGATTAGACGCAACTGGCTTTTGCTCAACTGGTAAGTACGATGCAACTGGCTGTTTCCAGCCATATGGTACTGCACCAAATACTGCTCACATACTATGGTCAAAATCAACTAGAAACGGTGGTCAACCAGGCGGACCAATTACCTCCGATCAACGCAGTCAATTCTCTTCAACTTCAGTAGTGATTAACATGTTCGACGGAACCATAATAATGAATGGAATAGCCTACTATACGCTTTATGCAAGCTGGACAGGTACTCCAGTAAGTTGGGAAGCTGTGGATTTGCGCACAGGTGAACAAGTGTGGTCAAGATCTGCTGGTATAACCGGCAATGAAGTTCTTAAAAATGGGCAAATATTCCTCTTCGATAACGCACAGGAGTTCGGTTCAATCGCGTATCTTTACACCACACCGCAAGCAGGCGTTATTCGAATATACGACGCATACACGGGAGTATTCCAAGCAAACATCACAGGGTCTCGAAGTCAAGCATATCTTGTTGATGATAACCCTAACAACCAGCAGATAGGTGCGCTACTAGGCTATTATGTTGAACAAGGCAATCTCAAAATGTGGAACTCAACTAAATTGTTCACTTCTGTTACACGTTTGCAAGAACGAACAAAGATAAACGTAGCGACCTACAACTGGTCAGATGGAATAAGCTGGGCAATCCCACTTCCAACTCAACTAAATGGCAATAACATCAGTCTTAGCATTGCCGCAACAACAAAAGACGTGATTATGCTCTGGGATAAACCCTCAATCTATTATCAGGGAACCAACTATGGCTGGTATGTTTCGGCAGGATATAACGCTAAGACAGGTGCTCTACTATGGGGACCAATAAACCAGACGCTGCCTCTGTTTGAAGATATATCTATGATTGCGGCGCGAGACGGTTACTACGTTTTACGCAATAAAGATTTGAATACACTCAGTTGCTACAGCCTAACAAACGGACAAAAACTATGGGGACCAGTTGAAACCATGCATAACGCCTTGTCTGCACTACATCAATTTGCTGACATCGCTTACGGAAAGGTGTACGTTTGGGATATGGGCGGTAATGTCAATGCGCTTAATCTTCAAACCGGACAAATCGTATGGACTTGGACTCGAGGGAGCGCAGGTATTGACTCTCCATATGGCATATACGAACTTTTCGGCTATCGCACCCACAGCATTGCTGACGGAAAGCTGTTCCTTCAAGAAGGTGTCCAGTATAGTCCGCCATTGCATCCCGCTAAGAGAGTTGTTCTAGACTGCGAAACTGGAGAACTAGTATGGGATATATTGAGTTACAGCTCTAGAGCAGGTAGCATTATTGCAGATGGATGTTTGCAAGAATGGGACTCCTACGATTGTAAGCTGTACACCTTCGGAAAAGGGCCAACTAAAACTACAGTGACCGCGCCGGATATAGGTGTACCCCGTGGAACTAGTGTTGTAATAAGAGGTACAGTCATGGATATCTCTGCAGGTTCTCAGCAAGATGGTGTAATTGAATTGTTCCCTAGTGGGCTTCCAGCTGTATCTGATGAAAGCATGACTGGCTGGATGGAATATGTGTATAAACAGCAGACTAAACCAACCAATATAACAGGTTTACCAGTTAAGATACTTGTCACTGGACCTGACGGCAATACCGAGCATATAACAACTGTTACTAGCACTGCTGAGGGGATATTTGGCTATCAATGGCAGCCAACTCAAACAGGATTATACACAATTAAAGCAGTTTTTGACGGCTCAGAATCTTACTGGCCTTCAACAGCAACCACCATGATAGCAGTTGATCCCGCATCTGCAGCCCCAATCCAACCAATCATAAATCCGACTCAAACACTAAACCCGACCATCACAACAAATCCAACCACACCAACAACATCACTAAGCCCAACTGTAGCACCAACACCCGGCACAGGTACATCAACTGAACTCTACATTATTGCAGCCGCAGTAGTAATCATCGCAATTATCACAGCAGTAGCAGTAATGCTTAGAAAACGAAAATAAAATAACCAACAAAATCACCTATCTCTCTTTTTTCTATTGTAAAAACTTGTTTCCAATTTTTATCAGAATTATTTTCGTAAAATAAACTTTTAACGCAAGCTAACGATTTAGTTTTTCCAATCTAACCTAAAGCAAATAGCCAATAAAGAGTATTCAACTGCTTTTCGATTATTAAATTAATTTATCCCTAGATGAACGACTATAACTTGAACGTGCCGAACCGATTTTTTAGGTGGGCTAGGTGGAAACGGAAATAAAGGAGAAAGCATAGGTTCATACAGACAGGCCTAAAACATGTGATGATGCTACATAGTCGAAGATTTCCAAAATGTGGCCGGGGTAATGTAGCTTGGTTAGCATAGAGGCCTGTGGAGCCTTTCGCCAGGGTTCAAATCTCCGCCCCGGCCCCTTGTTATTTTCTTTTTAAATCCAGTAGGAATTTTCTTTGATTGTTGAATGACATAAAAATCATAGATTGATGGAGAACTAGTGTCTAGAGAAAAGAAGCAAATAAATGGGTCTTTTTCCCTATTTTTATTGTCTCAGCCAGCTAGAGCAAGCACGTATGACGGAACTAACAGAGGAGCAAGACCTACAAAACTTGTACCTGTGACTTTTAGTTTCTACCCAACCGTGCAACATGGTTTGAGATAATCCCGTGCCAGAGAGAGCTTATCTTAGAGGAGCGTTCCGCTCCGCTGTGAAGTTAAGTGTTAGGTTACACGGGATACATCTTGCTCATAAAATCCTTATTTTTAAGCTATCTACTTTTTAAGGCTAAATTGCAATACTTTGTGAAGGCAAGGCTGGTTAGCTTTGGATATAGAACGCAAAATAGAATTAATCTGCAGACCTCCAGCGGAGGAAATTGTTACAACTGAAGACCTTAGACAACTTTTAGAATCTGAAGAACACCCTATTGCATACAATGGATGGGAACCTTCGGGCTTAGCCCATCTAGGTACCGGTGTCATATGCGCCTACAAAATGAAGGATTTTGCAGAGGCCGGAATTCACTTTAAAGCTTTCCTAGCAACGTGGCACGCGTATCTAAACAATAAGCTAGGCGGGGATCTTGTCTTAATTAAAAAGGCTGCTGATCTCTTCCGTCACTCTTGGCTAGCTTTGGGTGTGCCGGAGGATAAAGTGGAATTTATTTATTCAGATATTTTATATGATGACCTTGATTACTGGGCAAAAACCATGGCGATCGCTAAAAACCTCACTATAGCCCGAACCACTAGAACTTTAGAGATTGCAGGACGAAAAGATACCGATGCACGATATGTCTCTGATTTCCTATATACTCCTATGCAGGTAGCTGATATTTTCCATATGAAAGTAAAAATTTGTCAGCTAGGAATGGATCAACGAAAAGCCAACATGGTTGGCAGAGAAATCGGAGAAAAAATGGGTTACTGGAAACCAGTCTGTGTACATCATCATCTATTACAAGGTTTAGAAAAGCCAACAGTATGGCCTATCCCTGAAGGGCAAGAAAAAGAAGCTATTGCCTCAGCGAAAATGAGTAAAAGCAAACCCGACACCTCAATATTTATGACGGATACAAAAGAGGATATTAAAAGAAAAATTAACAAGGCTTATTGCCCTGAGAAAATTGTTTTGGAAAACCCTATTCTTGAATACAACAAATTCATTGTATTTGAAAAATTTGATAAAATAAAAATTGAAAGGCCAACAAAGTTTGGTGGAGATGTTGAATATAATTCTTATATTGAAATGGAAAAGGATTTCATTAATGCTAAACTTCATCCAATGGATTTGAAGAACGCGACAACAGAATACCTCAACAAATTAGTTGAACCAACAAGAAAACATTTTGAAACTAATAAAAAAGCAAAAGAACTACTTGAAAAAGTAAAAAGTTTTCAAACCACTAGATAAATTTTAATTCTAAAACACCAACAAGAAAGATTAAATACCCAAAAGCCCTATTTTTTAAAAAGAACTTGGTGGTTGGTTGAGTAACGAAGGATATATTCAGGATTTAAGAGTAAAGGCTTTTCCAATTAGTGCTGG
>CAZQTZ010000152.1:0-5416 GCA_964596465.1 uncultured Candidatus Bathyarchaeia archaeon
GGCCAAGATTTTGTTCGGCACTAACGAAGAAATTGAAGATAAAAAGATAGAAAAATTACGAAAAGAAATCGAAGAACTCAATTTTGAACTAAGGATAATGGAAGCAAACGCCGAAAAACGAAGAAGCAATAGATATTAAAACCACCCCAGTCCCCAACATCCTAATTAAAAATTTTAATTTTTTCTTTTTTTACTCGACATTTATTAAACTCTTGATCCTTAAAAAAAGAAAAAGAATGTTTGATAAAGTAGCAATTTAATTATTTTACCGATTAAATCAACTATTATTAACTTTGAGTTTCAATAGTTAATATTGGACATTATGAAAGTAGTTTTTGAATTTACTGATTAGGATTTTCTTTCTACTACAAAAGCAATTCGTACCACAGCGCGGTATTCGTATATCTTGTTCTTGTCAACTTTTGCCGTGCATTTCTTAACTTGGATGGATTTAACACTTCTAATCGTCTTTTCAGCTTCTGCTAGAGCATTTTTTACGGCTTCTTCCCAATTAACAGGAGAACTACCTACCAATTCGATAATTTTAACAACTGACATTTTTTTCACCTCAATTAATAATAGCTACTTATTTGGTTTAAATTTTGCTTCTAGAGTATACATGAGCAGTTATATCACCATAAATTATGGTTTCGGCTGTTCATTCTAAGTGAAAATATAAATATTGTTTAAATCAAATTAAAGCTGGTGAGTTTAATGCCTGTAACACAAGTCGGGGTCTTTCTTGACAACAGACCTGGATCACTTTCTGAATTAATGTCTCATTTGGAAAAGGCGAAAATTAAAATCTTCGCATTGTCTATCGCAGAAGCGGGCGAGTTCGGAGTAGTTAGGATGATTACTGATAATCCTGACGCAGCAGCTCGTTTGCTTGAGGACGCGGAATTTAATTTAGCCAAGGCAAAAAAGAACACGGAAGTTACAGCTATTCTGATAACTAAGGAAAATACCATATCTAAAATAACAAAAATCATTGGTGAACACAGCTTAAACATCGAGTATGCATATTCTTCAGCGGTCCATTATGATGATAAATTTGCTTTAATTTTAAGATTAAGCGAAGCTGAAAAAGCAGAAAAAGCGCTTAAGGACAACAATATAGCTGTTTTATCTCTTGAAGAAATCAAGAAGCACTTCAAATAGTGCTTATTTTTTTTTAAGTCCTGCAATTATTTAGAATTCTGTCTTTAACTTTTCTAATCCTTCTTGAATTGTAAGTGGTTTATTTTTTAGGGTTTTTTGAGCTTTGGATGTGTTCAGCGAGGAGTCTTTGGGTCTTTTTGCTGGAAAAGGGATTTCTTTAGATGAAGCAGGAATTAACAGGCCAGTATCTAAGTTGAATGTTTTTGCTAGCTGAATTGCGAAGTCGTATCTGCTTATTCTTGTGGCGCCTGAGATATGAAAAGTGCCATTTAGTCTTCGTTCAATTATTTCCAGCGTCATATGGGTCAGGTTTGTGTTTAAGGTAGGAGAATTCCATTGGTCCGTGAAGACCTTGATTGTTTCGCCTTTCCTTAATTTGTTTAACAGCCATAGTGCAAAGTTGATTTTGCCAGCTGCTGGATTTGAACCGTAGACAACGCTGGTTCGGGCGATACAGTAATTGGACAGGATTTTTTTAATTTGCTCTTCAGCTTTTAGTTTTGTATATCCATAGAAGTTAATTGGAGAAGCTAAGTCGGTTTCTACGTAATTGCCTTTTTCACCGTCAAAAACATAATCAGTTGAAATGTATAAAACAAAAGTGTTATTTGCTTTTGCTGTCTGCACTATGTTAGTTGTGCCGTCGACGTTTATTTTCCATGCGAGTTCTCGGTTTTGTTCGCATTTATCAACATCAGACAGAGCGGCAGCGTGAACTACGATGTCAGGATTAATTTCTTTGAAAACGGATTCGACCTGAGCCAAGTTTGTTATATCAACTTGAATTGCTTTGCCGAAAATTGCTTGATGCTGATTATGGATTGAGTAGATTTGGTGTTGTTGGGCGACAGCTAACTGGGCTAGTTTGGAACCGTAAAGTCCGCTTGCGCCAGTGATTAGAAAGTTCATTTGTTACCACTGATTTTCCAGGGGGATTGATGCAGAATAGCTTCAGTAGCGAATGGTGTCCACCACTTCGGATTTTCCACATACCATTGCACTGTTGATTGTAATGCTTCTTGGAAGTTGAATTTTGGTTTCCAGCCTAATTGAGATGTTAGTTGGGAGGAGTTTAGGCTGTATCGTGTGTCGTGCCCTGGGCGGTCTTCCACGAAGGCAATAGAGGTTTCTGGTTTTTGTAATATGTTTAGTATTTTTTTAACAATCTCTAGGTTTGTGAGTTCGTTGCTGGCGGAGACATTATAGATTTCTCCGGAGGCGCCTTTTTCGAGCACGGCTTCTATGGCTGAGCAGTGGTCTAGTACGTATATCCAGTCGCGGATGTTTGTTCCTGTGCCGTATACTGGAACGGAGAGGCCTTTTAAAGCACGGATTATGGTTTTTGGGATGAGTTTTTCGGGCATTTGATAAGGTCCGAAGTTGTTGGTGCATCGGGTTATGGAGGCATTGAGCTTGTAGGTTCTACAGTATGATAAGACAAACATGTCTGCGGCTGCTTTTGAGGCGGAATATGGATTTGAGGGAGAAAGAGGATCTTTTTCGGTGAATGAGGCGTTAGTTGCTGTACCATACACCTCGTCAGTTGATACTTGCACCATACGTGCTCGATGGTTGTGCTTTCTTATGCCTTCAAGTATCGTGTATGTGCCTATGACGTTGTTTTGAAGAAAGGTATAGGGATCAGCTATGCTTCTGTATACATGAGTTTCAGCGGCTATGTTTACGATAGCGTCGGTGTGAGTGATTATTTTATGAATAAGTTGAGGATTGCATATGTCGCCTTTTATGAATTGATAATGGTTATCGTTTTCCAGATCAAGTAGACTTGTAGGATTAGCTCCTATCCCCATCTTATCAACGTTGGTTATTTCCCAGTCAGGGTGATTAGAGCGTATGTATTTGCAGAAGTTACTGCCGATGAAACCTAATCCACCAGTTATAAGAATTTTCATATGCATCACTTATGAGGCGGTAGGTTCCAGTCCCAGAGTTTACCGACTCGCGGGTCATCTTTTTTGTTGTTTATAGATTTAGGAATCAGAGTTGAGTCATCCCATGGTCTGCGTTCTTCGTCTGGATTCTTATAATCGTAGAGGTTGGTGGTAAAGTATAGCAACATCACCATCTCATCGCCTACTGCTTTAAATCCGTGCCAATAATGGCCAGGGATGCGTACTATTTGCGGATTTTGTCCGCTTGATATTATTTCGGTTAATTCTTGGGTTTTGTCATCAAAAACGCAGATTTTTATGGTGCCTTTAAGGGCTATGAAATAGTCGTTTTGCCCTCGCATGTGGCGATGCCAGGCACGGATTATACCTGGGAAGGTTGTTGAAAGATTAGTTTGGGAGGCTACATCGTTTTCAAATAGGTCTTTCCAGTCTTTTCGGAAGACCTCGGTGAATGAGCCTCTTTCATCAGGTATTTTTTTTAAGGGTTTAATTATTATTCCAGGCAACATTCTTGTTTTTACCTTCCAGATTTTTTGATGTTATATTTTTTCTGGTTAAACTTCTACTTCGGAGTAGTCGCCTATGTGGAGTTTGATGACACTTCGTTTTTGGCTTTTTGTCACTTTTGCGTTTTTACCAATTAGGCTGTCTTCCAGGCGGTCTACATCCTTTATTGTAACGTTCTCTAGGATTACGCAATATTCTAGGTGTGAGTTAAGGATTTGCGAATTTTCTCCGATGCTGGTGTAGGGTCCTATGAATGAGTTGGTAATTTGAGCGTTTTTTCCTATTATGCAAGGACCTCTTATTTTACTGTCGGTTACTTTGGCTTTTGGGTGTATGGTAACTCGCCCCTCCATGGTTGTGTTTGTTATGGTGCCTTTGGGGTCATGTGTTATGTATTCGTCTAGGATTTTTGCGTTTGCAGATAAGATGTCGTCTTTTTTGCCAGTATCCAGCCACCATGAATCTAGAATTTCAGCTTTTACTTTAAAGCCCAAGTTCACCATTTCTTGTATGGCATCGGTGATTTCTAATTCTCCGCGCCAAGAGGGTTTTATGTTTTCTATAGCTTTGTGCACTTTATTTGAAAACAGGTAAGTTCCGATTATCGCCAGACTGCCCATGGGGGTTTTCGGTTTTTCCACTAACTGAATTATATTTCCATTTTTGTCTAGTTGCGCGATACCATATCTTGATGGGTCTTCAACTTCTTTAAGAACTATAAGTGCGTCGAGATTTTCTTTCTGGAATTTTTCAACATATTTTTTTATGCCTTGTCCCGTAACGTTGTCCCCTAAACACATTACGAAGGAGTCTTTGCCTAGGAAGGGGTGAGCAGTTTTTACGGCGTGGGCTAATCCAAGTGGTTCTTGTTGGATATAGGTTATATTAAATTTCCATTCAGCTCCATCTTTTATATATTCCTCTACATAAGAGGAGGTTTCAGGAGCAGTGATTATGCCCACTTGGTTTATGTTTGCCTGTTTTACTTGGTCGAGAACGTAGCCAAGAACTGGCTTGTTAGCCACAGGTATGAGTTGCTTAGCACAGGTGAACGTTAATGGTCTTAGGCGGGTTCCTTTGCCTCCGCTGAGAACAAGAGCTTTCATGCAGATTCTCACGTTAACTTGGTTTAGTCATATTTCACGTCTTAAGCTTTAAAATGTAACTCTTTTTCATTTAGAGCTTAATACTGGTTGGCAATTGATTTTGGGTTAATTACTTAAAGAATCAGCTAAAAATTAGAGAATGTTAGAGTCTGAATATTTTCATAACTTTTTCGATTATGTTTAGTAGTACTAAGAATATTCGACCTATGCCGCCGATTCCGCCTATCATTAGACGTATATTATCTATGTCGGATTTTTTGATAGCACGCGTAAATAGTATTGCTGCAACGAATATGATTAGGAAAAAGACTACACCTATGAATAGCTCAGCCCAACTGCCGAATGGCAATTCTAGGTTAAGAAAATACGTTAATACTCCTGCTAAGGCTGAAGAGAAGATGATTTTACCTGATGAAACCCAGTCCACTGTTACGCCGTAGCGGTTTTTTAGCCAAATCAAGGATAGGATAAGGCTTGGGATGCCGCAGGTTAGAGTGACGCCTATTAGCCCCATTATGCCCAAGGTTAAGATGAGTATTGATCCAAGTGGAAAACCGATTAATGCGGTTATTATAGTGAGTTTTAGGTTGTATTTTGTTTCGCCTTGGCTGTTTATCAGATTGTTTGTTGATAAGCTGCCGAACGCGGTGTAAATGTAAGTTATTGCAAGCAGGCTCAGGAAGAGAGGGGCTGTATTGTATGTTGAGCCGAAAAGAGCTGAAACCGCTT
>CAZQTZ010000153.1:0-3238 GCA_964596465.1 uncultured Candidatus Bathyarchaeia archaeon
AGTATCAGTGGCTTACTCATTGCTTTAGCACTAATCGCACACTTTATTTTTGCCAATACAACAATTTCTAATAGTGCTTTTATTATAGCTTCTATATTAGGCGTTACCCCCATTTCTTTACAGGCTTATCAGGCTATGAAAGTAAAAGTAGTAAGCATTGATGTTTTAGTAACGATAGCGGTCATTGGTGCTCTCTTTATTCAAAATTATGAAGAATCAGCAATTGTTACTTTTTTATTTTTGTTTGGATCATATTTAGAACAACGAACACTTAACCAAACACGATCAGCTATTAAAGAGTTGACGGAAATGGCTCCAGAAACTGCTTTTAAGCAATTGACAGGGGGACAATTTGCAGAAGTAGATATTGATGAAGTAGAAGAAGGGGATATTCTCCTAGTAAAGACTGGTGCCAAGATTCCCGTAGATGGTAGGGTAACTACTGGAAAAGGATATGTAAATGAGGCTAATATCACAGGTGAATCTTTACCTTTAAAGAAAGAAAAAGACGATGAAGTATTTGCCGGTACTATTATGGACAACGGTACTATTCAAATAGTGGCTGATAGAGTAGGGGAAGATTCTACATTTGGAAAAATTATTGACTTGGTAGAAGAAGCACAGGATTCTAAATCAGAAGCAGAACGATTTATTGACCAGTTTTCTCGCTGGTATACACCTGCAGTACTTACAATTGGGCTGTTGGTTTGGGTATTAACCAAAGATACAGAACTTGCGATTACCGTATTAGTACTTGGTTGCCCAGGAGCCTTGGTAATTGGTGTACCTGTTTCAAATGTTGCGGGGATAGGAAATGGCGCAAAAAATGGTGTTTTATTTAAAGGTTCTGAAGTGATTAGTCATTTTGCCAATGCAGATACAGTGTTATTCGATAAAACAGGTACCTTAACTGAAGGAAAGCCTGAAGTGAGCGATATTATTTATTATGGAAGTAATCAGGAGGAGGATTTATCTCTATTGCTTTCAGTTGAAAGTGAGTCTGATCACCCATTAGCTGTCGCTATTGTAAATAAATTAGCACAATATAAAGTAAGGCCTATAGAAAATACACAGGTTGTAAAAGGTGGGGGCGTAATTGCTCACGTAGATGGGCACATTGTTTCAGTAGGGAATAAAACCTTAATGAAACAAGAAAGTATACCGCTATCTGATGATGTTCTTAAAAAATTGAATAAATTAGAAAGAACCGGTAATTCAATTGTATTAACGGCAGTTGATCATAAGTTAATCATGTTAATGGGTATCCGCGACAAAGTTCGACCAGGTGTTAAGCAGGACTTACAAAAATTAAAATCACTTGGTATTAAAAATCTCATTGTATTATCAGGTGATAACCAAGGTACAGTTAATTCAGTTAAAAAGGAACTAGGTTTAACCGAAGCCCATGGTGATATGCTACCAGAGGACAAACAAGCATTTCTAAAAAGACGACAGGACTCGGGTGAAATAGTTGTTTTTATCGGTGACGGCGTTAATGACAGTCCCTCTCTGGCTACTGCAGAGGTAGGTATAGCTATGGGGAATGGAACAGATGTCGCAATTGAAAGTTCAGATATTGTTTTAATGAATTCTAACTTTAACCGCCTTCCTCATGCTTTAGGCCTAGCAAAAGTAACATATGCGAATATGCGACAAAATATTCTAATTGCTGTTGGCGTCGTGATAATACTATTGGTTAGTTTAATATTTAGTGAATGGATGTCTATGTCAATTGGGATGTTGGTTCATGAGGCCAGTATTTTAGTAGTTATTTTAAATGCAATGAGATTAAGAGGTTATCGATTAAGATAATTGATCTATATCAAGTATCTTAAAAAGAATGGCCTATATAATTTATTTAAAGGAGTGATAGATATGACTAAAGCAATATTAAAATTAGAAACATTAACTTGTCCATCATGTTTACAAAAAATCGAACGTGGCTTAAAACAGACTGCTGGTGTAAAAAAAGATTCTGTAAAAGTACTTTTCAATGCGAGTAAGGTAAAAGTGGATTTTGATGAAAATCAGGTCAATTTGAATACAATTGAAAAAGCAATTGAAGACTTAGGATACCCAGTAATTAGTTCAAAAGTAAAGGAAGGTGCATAAAATGACGACGGTAAATGAAAGGCAAGAAAAATTAGCCGCCGAACAAGCATATAAAGAACACATTCATCATACTAAGATTAATTCTGCAGCTGTTACAGATCATATACTTGCTAATATTCATACATTACATGTAAAGTTGCACCAATATCATTGGTATGTAAAAGGCAAAAACTTCTATGCATTGCATAATGTTTTTGAAAATTTATATAACGAGAATGAGGCATGGTTTGATAAAATTGCAGAACGTTTACTAGCTTCAGGATTTAAGCCAGCATCAACAACTACTGAATTTCAAGAATTTACAACGATTTCTGAAGATTCTTCGGAAAAATATTACACTGCTGATGAGATGGTCCTACAGATAGTAGAAGATTTTAGATCTAATCGTGAATTTACTATTCGTGCAATTCGCTTAGCACAAGAAGAAGGAAATGATGCTTTGGAAGATTCACTAATTAGTTATAAAGCTTATTTAGACGTAAATATTTGGCAACTTCAAGCATTTATTAATAAGGATGCCTTAGAAGACGATGACTATATAGATAACGATTAATTAGGAGAAAAACGGTATGGCATACCATAATCATCATAGTCATGTAGATTGTATACGTTTAGTGCCGATTTTCAATCATCTCAATGATGAACAAATGCATCTAATTGCTCAATCAGCGAATGAAGTACAATACGTAAAGAATGAGCTATTATTTAGGTTTGGTGATAAAGATGACACATTATATATCATAAACAATGGACGTGTACGTATTTATAGCCTAAGTGAGTCTGGTCGTGAGCAAACCATACGTATCCTACATCCGGGTGATTTTATGGGGGAAGTTGCTGTTTTACAGACTGAAGGTTATCATTCGAATTATGCTGAAGCAATATCGGAAACAAGTATTTGTAGGATTCATAAAAAGGATTTAGATCAATATTTAGATCGCTATCCAGAAATCATGCGACGAATATTATCGGATATTACAAAACGGCTACAGTTATCAGAAAAACAAACTGTGCAAGTCAGTATTGAACCTGTTGAAGCTCGAATTATTGATTTTTTATCAGAAAATGTTGAAGATGAAAAAAACCATACTTATGTGACTTTACCCATGTCAAAAAAAGATTTGGC
>CAZQTZ010000153.1:3263-5387 GCA_964596465.1 uncultured Candidatus Bathyarchaeia archaeon
GGATACTTACCTGGGGACAACTCCAGAAACAATAAGCCGTAAGTTCTCATCATTGGAAGAGAGAGGTCTAATTAAACGGCATACCCAAAAATGTGTTGAGATATTTGATTTAGATGAATTATTATTTGTATCAAGTTAAGTCGATTTATACTTAAAAATAAGGATATCGTTTTAAATGATGAACATGGCGGTACACAGTTCATCGTCACTAACCTAAGTCTTCCACAAAAAGACATCGTCCGTGTTTACCGCAAGCGTGCGGCGATTGAAGATATTATTCGCGAGCTTAAAGGTGGATTTGCCTTTGGCAAAACTGATAGCAGTTCATTTTTCGCCAACAAAGCGCGCATGTGGATCTCAGTAATTGCATCAAACTTGATGCGGTTGATGAAGAGTATTGCGTTGGACGACCAGCAACAATCGTGGACAATCAATACCTTTCGAGACCGTTTGTTAAAAATCGGTGGACGTGTGTCACTAAGCACGCCCGCAAGGTGATTTTGACGTTAGATAGCCGCATCCAAGAACAATTCGATGGTCTGTTCTGGCGAGCTTGGGAACGACTAAATGCTTTGTGGCAATAAAACAACGAAGTAGATTTTCAAAAAAATAGCAAAATCTGGCTGGTTTTAGTGTTCCTATTTTTCTCAAAAAACGCTCAATCGAAAAAACACCCTGAAACTGTGCCAAGGTACTGGCAGTTTCAAGGTGTTTTATCGTATTTTACTGATTTAGCTGTGGTTAAAAATTTAGTGCATGAATAATCCGGGTTTTATTTGTTTCGTTTTTGAAACATTTTTAATCCGATGTGAAATTACCGATAATTGGTCACTTTTTTCTTATATATTGGGTTTATCACAACTGAGAGAAACTGGAGAAAATAAATGAAAAAACACGTTTCAGCCATCGTCTACGGTGGCTTAGATGGCATTATCACGACGTTCGCAGTCGTTGCTGGATCGGTCGGTGGTAACGTTTCAAACATCGTTATCATCATTTTGGGATTCTCAAACTTATTAGCCGATGGCTTTTCAATGGGGGCCGGTGCCTACCTGTCAGCAACATCGGATAACAATCAATCAAAAAGTAAAGCATTGGCAGCTGGTATCGCGACATTCATTTCGTTTAACGTCTTCGGTTTAATTCCACTAGGTGCCTACTTAATTACAAATGCGTTCATTCACGACAAAGCCATCGCCTTTCCAATCGCCTTTGTCATCGTCGGTGTCTCTTTGGCGTTGCTAGGCTGGGTGAAGGCCAACCTGTCAGAGCAGAAAGTAAGAACAGAAATTCTACGCACACTTTCTGTCGGGTACGTCGCTGCAATTGTTGCTTATGGCGTTGGTATCTTACTGAATTATTATTTGTAGACAAAAAAACACCTTGAATATTCAAGATGTTTTTCTTTTTAGATATTTAGTTATATGGTAATCAGTTATAGATTATTTAAGTCAAACAATCCTCGACGCTTAGCTTCTTCTTTAGCTGCGTTCATTAAATCAGCAGAGTATAGCGCATCAGGGTGCTTGCCTGTCGATTCGTTAGAAATAATCCGGGTAAAATTTTAAATCATATTTTTAGAACACCTTTAATTGAGTCGACCTGTAATAGCTAACCATGTATACAAAGAAACGATATGTTATATTACGTCATCGAAAATGGTGTCCTTAGGGAGTTACTTTTAGTGGTTACCAACACGCCTGCTGACAAAAAACACTTTTTTGTAAAGAAAACCCCAAACAGGTGAGTAAATCTGTTCGGGGATATCTAGAAAGACGCTCTATGGTCGAGAAAAGTGAGATGGTGTAGAACTTAATACCCGGATTATTCATCAAGACAAACAAAAACCCGCTGAAACAGCAAGTTAATACCCTTTCAGCGGGTTTTGAGCTTTCACCCGTTGGGTGAAAACCATAGGAGCTCTTTGTTATGATATTTTGTTAGTGAAAAACAAACCAAATACTCAAAAATTGGAGCGTCTAAAATTATGACTCAAAAGGTATTACCTAGCAACCCTTTAGTTGCAGTTTCAGACAATGGGGCACCAATTACCTCGGATGGTGGCAACGTGTAATGATGTTGTCTAATTGTGCCTTAGTAATCCTAGTCATTAAAAATACCTCC
>CAZQTZ010000154.1:0-877 GCA_964596465.1 uncultured Candidatus Bathyarchaeia archaeon
GACCAGCCCGTCGCACCAAATGCTAACGTCTCTTTTGCAGTAACAGCTCTAGCTTTCACAGTGTATCTTCTTTTGTTTCCCTCTTTTCCGCTCGCTTTTCCATGCACAACAACCTCTAATAAATCAGGATGCATTCTTAATCCTCGACCGGCAGCGCGCTCGACTTTTCTTTTAGCCATCTCCAATTGTCCTTCGTCCTCATTATCAAAACCAAAAATATATAGGGGAATTTGAATTCTTGGTTTAAACTCAGCTAAGAGCTTTATTACATCTCGGGGCGTTATAATTCCAATCGGTTTATGCTTCTCAACAATTAAGCAATATCCTTTTCCAAGCGAAGTCATTTCCCTAATTACTTCTGATACTGACGTTTTCGATGTAGCATGAAGCGGATGTCTGTCAACTATTCCCTTTATGCCAATCTTCAATAATCCTGCCTTCTCGCCTTTTCTCTCCCCAATTGTTACTCTTTCACGAGGCTTAAAGAAGGTCCAGACTAAATCCTTCGCAGTAACAATGCCTCTCAAGCTGCCGTCTTTATCAACAACAGGAGCATGGCTGATTCCGCTACTAAGCATCACATTTCTTACAACTCCCGCCGAAGAGTTCAAATCAACGGTGACTGGATTTCTAATCATCAAATCTTCTACGAAGAATTCACTTAAATCTGGGGAATCTATCATTTTCTTAAGAATTGTTGTTTGCCGCGCTACGCCTATTACAGTTGTTTTATCCATTATGGGAATTACCCTAACTCGATTGTTTACTAAGGCTAGCGCGACATCATAAAATGGAGTGCCAACCTGTATTGCTGGGGGCTTAAACAACACTTTAGATACGGAAGTTCTTTCAGGATTAATCACCTTCAAGAGGTCAC
>CAZQTZ010000154.1:887-5367 GCA_964596465.1 uncultured Candidatus Bathyarchaeia archaeon
CTCATAGTTATCTGAAGAGTAAAGAAGCGATATGATTTTCGAAACACTATCTGAACGAGAAATGTTAGGGCAATTAGTCTCAACAATCTCATCGATTTTGGAAAACGCCAACTCTTTAAGCGAAGGCATCTACAGAACCACCACTTAATATCTTAAGGGAAGAACATTTTAACTATTGTGTTCAGTAGCGTCGCGAAAATAGATCTTTATTTATGTAACGTTGGGCAACTTGCTCTTGTTCTCTATCGAGGTTAAACCCACTACACATATGCTCGACCGCATTTTGCATCAGTCTTACTTCATCTTCTGACATCTGGAAAGGAAAATCGCGGTGCTTGCATTCGGTCAACATTGAAACGAAACCATCAATGTATTGCCTGTTATTAATAATGTTCTTGCGTCTTGTCATGAAAGTCTCAAAACACTCTGATACCTTGCGGTTTGTTAAGTGGTCTATGCATTTGCTTCCAACCCGCAAACTTTTACCATCGCTGCTCTCTATTACAAAGACATCACTTATCGGATAGTTTCCACAATCATCGCATCTCGTCCAAGGAGACGCGATGTAACAGTTGATCAGACGATAGGTTTTGTTTCTCCATTGAAAAGGGATAACACTCGCTATACACTCAGCAAATGCCCTATTTAATTCAAGCAAAACATCATCTGTTTTCGTCATGGTGCGACGCATTTACTCCCGCAGTATATCACGCATAGGTTATGCGTCTATGTCAGATAAACGTACCTTCACGCAGTTCTTTGCATTGGACTTGACACCCCTGTTGAATATCGCTTTGCTCTTTGAGAATAAAAAATGGATAGTTATTTTGCATAAGCCTCGACGAGGTCGCGAGCCGTAATAATACCAATTAACTTGTCGTCTTTGACGACAGGCAAACGTCTAACATGTTTTAGAGCCATTGTGGCGGCAGCTCTGTGCACGCTTGTGCCTGCGGGAATAGTAATTAAAGGCGATGAACACTCCGGTCCTACCTCAGTAAATAATTCCCTGCCTCTGGCTAAGAATGCTGTGAGCAGATCACGTTCAGTAAAAATCCCAAACGGTTCTCCTCCGCGAGTAATTATGACGCTGCCGATGTGCTGTCTGCCCATGATTCGAGCTATGTTCAGCACGGATGTTTCTTCATCAGCAGTAACAAGATTTTTCGTCATGAAGTCATCGACCTTGACCTCTGCTTCGAGGACATCAGGCAAACTCTTGATTAGGTCCGAAGCAGTTATGATGCCGACAAGCGTTCCAGCGTCAAATACGGCAAGTCTACTTTTTCTGTTAATCATCAGCTGAGCAACTTCTTTTATGCTTGCTGCAGGAGATACACTGGCTAGTGGATACGACATCACGTCCTCGACTTTTTCATCTTTTAGAAACAGTGCAAGCGCTATGACTTTGCTTAGCAAATCCCGCTCAGTAACTATTCCTACAGGTGTTTTGTACTTCATTACAATTAGGCTTCCGATATGCTTCTCACCCATTATTCGAGCAGCATCATCCAGCGAAGTCTCTGGAGTTGTGGTAACAACGTCTCGGCGCATCAATTCCTTTGCCATTCGGTAAAGAGGCAAATTACGCTTGTACTGCTCATAATCAATTTCAACGATTGTTGGTAACTTGCTTTTTGTTTCCTCGTTAGGTGATGCCAAAAAAATTCCTCAAGCTAATTGATAGGGGAAACATCTAATTAAGTTTCCACAGCGTATTGGTGCCGCGCACTCTGGAAAATCAAATTGCAAATCCTTCAATCATCGATTGAATTGTCAAGAAAACTATGTAGATCGCAAGCAGCAACACACCATCTTTTCTATTCAACTCGCCTTTTCTTGACAGCAAAGCCAACAACAACGCAGATGCGACCATGAATGCTGCAGTAGACATTGGTAAGAAAGGAGAATTCGGCTGAATGGGCTGAATAAGTGCAATTATGCCTATTGTTAGCATAGAATCTGCCAGGACATTACCCAAAATATTTCCCATCCCAAGTGCACCTTGCTTCTTTTTGACCGCACGAAGGAAAAAACGAGTTCGGGCAAACATGTTCCAACAGCAACTATTACTCCGATTAGGAAGAGAGGTAATCCAAGGGATAAGCTCAGCTCTTGAGCGTTCTCGGTAACAAGGCCTCCGCCTACAAACAAGACAACTAGACTCACAACCAACAAGGTGAGTTCAAAGGCAAACCGCGGTTTAGGACTCTTTTGGTCATGGGTATCTTCGTTACGTTTAGTCCTAAACAACATAATTAGGTACACTGAATAAGAAAGAATCAAAATGACTCCATCTATTCTTGAAATCCGGGCGTCCCAAAAAAGCAACACAGGAAGAATAACAGCTAGAAAGGATGTTCTCATGTGTTTCAACACGGTAGAATCTAACTTTAGCGTTCCTGCATACAAAACCGCTGTTCCGACAGTCAGTGTCAAATCTGCGACGTTGGCGCCCAAGATAACGCCAAAGCCCAGTGAAGATGTTCCTTCGAGTGCAGCGACAACCCCTATAGACAACTCAGGGAGAATTGTAACTATACCTGCGATAACGAAGCTAACAATGAAACCAGATAAACGCAAATACCTCGAGATGTTGGTGACACGCTTGATGGCTTCATCTGCACTGATGACCACAACAACCAAGCCAGCAACGACAAGAACAAGAGCAAGCAAAATCATAAGAGCTCAATCGAAAGATAAAACTTTCCGATTTTAACAGTATGAGAATGTCTAATTCTTCCAAGAGTGGGTTTTAGATAGTGTGTAATAGTGCCCGCGGGATCAAATTCTTGCAATATTACGCGAGTTTGCTCTTGTTCTCTATGAAGGTCGATCCCATCATAAACATGCTCGACCACCTTAGTGTGAGCTTGTATTGTCAAATAAACATGCTCTCCCAGCAGGTATTGCAGTACGAGTTTGAGCTTGTAGAATGTTTGCGAGGATCGCGTGGATTATTGAATTTTAAGCCGCACCTATAGCATTTGGACCTATCGCGTAGCCTGTAGCCCTTGCTGTCTTTGCCCCTTCCGAGGTAGTTGATAGCGCGCACTAACCTACTTCCACTGCTTTCATTATCCTCAGTTCTCATCAAGTCACACACCGAATCCTTTAAAAAACCATGCAAAATCTGGGTAGCTCTCCCTTCTTTCTATTCTTTCAGCCAAAGCATGCACTACAATAGGTAAAGCAATTGTTGCGTCGCAATGACACTGAACGTTTTTTCCATCAGTCGATGTTTTTCCCCAGCTTATCGCTTCGTCAAAGGTGCATCCAGAAAGCCCACCCCACTGAGCCGAATCTGCGGTTATTTGTATGGCATACTTGTGTGGGTAAATCCTTTCGTACTTTCTTGTTTCTGTCAGACTTCTGGCTACAGTGATTAGTTGAATGAAGTCTTTGGGAACGCCCCCGCCAATGAAAATTGCCCCAGTATTTTTTGCCTTCGATTTTATCTTAACAATTTGTTCAAAATCCTTCATCTGATCTATGCTTACTCTCAGATCACCTGTGATTTTCTTATTCAGTAAGTAAGCTATTCCATAAGCACTGTCAACTATTGCAGGGCAAAAAACGGGGATTCTGTTTTGGTATGCCTTGGCAATGATGCTGTTCACGCCTTTATTGGCAAGTTCTTTCCCGAATAAGTGCAAGAATTCTGCGGAAGAATAATTATGGTTTGGTTGTAGGCTTTTCATGAAATCTGCAATCAGTGATTCCATTTCTCGATATTGCATTTCGTCAGCATAAACATCGTAGAATCTGTCAACTTTATGCTTCAGCAGTTTAGCATCGTCAGCTGTATGCGAGCCTTGCCAATATGTTCCGCCCATTGCTTCCAAGATATCTTCGGATATGTTTGCTCCCGTGGAAACTAGTACGTCAATGAATCGGTTATCAATTAGCCAATTGACTATTTTCCACTGGCCTGTCGTACTCATAGAGCCTGCTAAGCCTAGAATAATAGTTACATCTTTCTCGGTGAGCATGTTCTCCCAGGCGTCTGCTACTTCGCCAAGCTTTCTCCCCTGAAAACCCGTCTTTGACATTTCGGAAAGTAGCTGGGAAATCGTTTTTTGCTTCTTAACCTCGATGGGTTCAAGCTTGTTCTTTAAGAATGGATTGGTTTTCATTTTCTATTTTTTTATTGTTTATTGACGTATCTATTGCTTGATTATTATTGAAATTTGCTTGACAGCAAGCATGCATACTTTTCTAATTCCTCTCTTACCGGGTGCATAGCTGATGTTGATGAGCTGTAAGTCTTCTAATCGACTGATTTCCCCACTTATGTGGGCTTCGCTTAGTTTCATTCTTCGGGCTATTGATGAAATATCCAAGTTTTCTTTTGAGAGCAATTGCAGTATTTTGAAGCTTGTTATTGATGACAAGACTTGAATTAGTTTGAGTGCTTCTTTTCCTGTTATTTTTAGTTCTTCTGATGACAAGTTCTCCCTCCATTTTTTCATGGTTCTTT
>CAZQTZ010000155.1:0-5353 GCA_964596465.1 uncultured Candidatus Bathyarchaeia archaeon
GAGTCAATTAACTCCTGATCTTAAAGACGCAGTAGACTCCTTAAAAAAACGCAAAGCCATAACAGTTGAGGATAAAACAGAGCGTATTCTTGAACTTACTAAAAATGGTCAAGAAGCTATTGAAGGCGGTGCTGCAGATTTAACTCTTGGTCCAAAGGAAATAACTCAATTAACTCCTGAGCTCATTATAAAAGGTGAATGGCGTAATGTTCGTTTTCAAAAATATAATATTGAGGCGCCAGTTTTAGCTTGTTGGCCTGGAAAAAAACATCCCTATCTGAATTTTTTGGATGAAGTTAGAACTAAACTTGTCAATTTAGGTTTTCAGGAGATGGTCGGTACAAGCGTAGAGCTGTCTTTCTTCAACTTTGATGCGCTATATACGCCGCAAGATCATCCTGCTACCGAAGAAGATGGTATATACCGAGTTAAGAAGCCTGATTATGGAAATATTGACGCTTATTCTCCAGTAGTTGAAAGGGTAAAAGCTACACATGAAAATGGAAATGATACCGGCTCTACAGGTTGGGGATATAAGTATAATCCGCGAGAGGCGCAGCGCCTTATTCTTCGTGGACATGGAACTTGCTTAAGCGCGCGTACTCTATTAACTAAAAATCTGCAGATTCCTAGTAAACATTTCTCTATAGCACGGGTTTATAGACCTGAAATTGTCGATAAAACCCATCTGTCTGAATTTAATCAAGTCGAAGGAATAGTTGTTGACGAAAAGCTAACTTTAAGAGACCTCTTAGGTGTTCTTGGAAAATTTGCTAAAGAAATTGCAGGTGCTGACAAGATACGTTTTAAACCTGATTATTTCCCCTTCACAGAACCTAGCGTCGAGTTAAGTGCTTACAAAGAAGGTTTAGGCTGGATAGAATTCGGTGGGTCCGGAATTTTTCGTCCAGAAGTTACCCGACCCTTAGGTATTAAAGTACCAGTTATAGCGTGGGGCCTAGGTGTAGATCGTTTATTTATGATGCGAGCAGGATTAGACGATATCCGTAGTATTTTTAGTCAAGATCTTGATTGGCTTAGAAAAAAACAGGTGACCTAAATGCCGACAATTGATATGGATTTAGCAGAATTGGAAATAATGCTAGGTTTCAAATTTAACGGTAATATTGAAAAACTCGATGAGCTTTTAGCGCTTGTAAAGAGCGAAGTTAAACTTTATAATGAAAAAGAAAACATCGTGAATATAGAACTAAAAGACACTAATAGATCTGACCTTTGGAGTGTTGAGGGTCTTGCACGTACTATACGAAGCTATCAAAATATTCAACGAGGGCCGAAGCAATATTTTGCTGAAAAACCAATCCTAGATATTAATGTTGATTCTCGACTGAAAGCAATTCGACCATTCATTGGAGTTGCTGTAATCAAAGATGTCAAATTAAGCGACAGTATAATACGCGGATTAATGCACATGCAAGACAAGCTTGATAAAACCTATGGTCGTAATAGACAAAAAACATCTATTGGACTTTACAATATTGATATGCTCAAATTACCATTAAAATACACCGTAGTTAATCCTGATGAATGTAGTTTTATTCCCTTAGGTTTTTCAGAAAAAATGACTCTGAATGAAATCCTGAAAAATCATCCAAAGGGTTTAGAGTACGGTCATATAGTCAAAAATCATAAACTATTTCCTATCTTACTTGATGCTGAAAATAAAGTGCTTTCTTTCCCGCCGATTATTAATTCCAATGACTTAGGTAGGATTGCGACAGAGACAAAGAATTTGTTAATTGAGGTAACAGGTACACAATATCAGACGGTCATCAACACTTTGACTCTTGTAACTTCTGCCTTAATTGAAAGAGGGGGAAAAGCATATTCTGCTAAAGTACATTATGCTGACGAAAAAGTACCTAGAATAACCCCTGATTTTAGCAATAAACCGATGGTTCTAAATGTAGAATATGCAAACTCGATTTTAGGCCTTGCCCTAAGTAGTGACCAAATGGCTGATTTGCTAATAACTGCAGGATTCGGGGTTGAAACTAAAACTAAAACCGAGATTTCCGTAATAGTTCCATGTTATCGAATAGATGTTATGCATCCGATTGATTTAGTAGAAGATGTCGCAGTAGCATTCGGATATAATAAAATTGAGCCTCTCTGGAGAGATTTGCCTACAACAGGTGCTGCAAGACCTCAACAACGATTAATAAACATAGCAAGAGAACTAATGGTTGGTGCAGGTTATCAAGAAATTCTAACTTATACCTTAACAAATCCTGATAACTTGTTCACTAAAATGAATTGCGAACCAACAACTACCATTGATATAACTAATCCAAAAGTTGTAACTATGACTTGCCTACGAAACTGGCTACTGCCTGGCCTTATGGAATTTTTAAGCTTAAACCAATCAGTATCATTTCCTCAAAAAATTTTTGAACTCGGTAAGGTCACTCTGTTGGATGAATCTAAAGAAACCAAAACACGAGATGAAGATTGGCTAGCAGCAGTGACAAGTCATCCTGAGGCAGGTTTTAGTGAAATAAAATCCTGCATAGATGCATTTTTTACCAACTTAGGCGTTATATGGAAGATAGAACCAATACAACATCCGAGTTTTATTGAAGGTCGTGCAGGTGCAGTCATAATAAATGGTGTTAGGATGGGCTTTTTAGGAGAAATTAATCCTCAAGTTTTGGAATCATGGAAGCTTGAGAATCCAACGATAGCCTTTGAAATTAATATTGAGCAAATTATTAAACTAAAAATGGCCAAATTAGTCTAAAATCAGTTAAAAATAAAAATATCTACTTTTAATTTGCTCAATCGAATTTCTTAAAGGTTGCCATGCTTCGGTATTTTTTTAAGTCTTTTGAAACAGCTTTAAGTAGATAAAATTCCTCCATTGCTTTTTGGAATTTTATGATTTCTTCATGCATTCTTGTTTGTAATGGTTGTTGATTCATGCACTATCTACCATGTAAGTTAATTGCATTTTGGAGGGTGGGTCATTGTGTGTTGGCGACCAAAGGCCAATCCGTCATCGAGGAGAAAGGAGAAGGCTTCGAGAACGGAAAAAATTTTGGTGTTGGCTATCTGGTGTGCCTTCAACCTCTTCACCCTCCATCTTGCATCACAAGACTTAAGATAAAAAGATATAAAAACGTTATGAATTTTTAATATAAAAAAATAAAATTAACAAATAAGAACGCGTTTATCTTAACGCGATGTTTCCTTCAAGGATTCTTTTTTCCGGAACTTCAAGTTGTTTGCTCAGCCACATCTTTAAAAGCATTGAGCGCTCCGGAATCGGCCCGCCATAAGTTATAACTTGGTTATTTTTTATAGCGCTGATTTCAAGAGTTTTGTCTGCTTCTACAATTTTGAATGATACGGTATTAGCTTGAGCCGCAAGTTCTTGGAAATCCTCCCATTTACTGCACTGCAGCATCAATGGCATACTGCTTGTAATGCTAGTTAGATTTGTTGCATTTATCTGGGCTGCAACCATATGCGGTGGGGCTGTTGATACGCTGTTTTTAGGTTTTTCAACTGCCGATAATGTAACCGCAGATGATTGACCAGAAGCAGAAAAATTCTTAACTAAACTTCCGACTTCACCTTGTAGGCTGTTAATTTTATCTTCAATCTTTTTGACCTTACCATTAAGCTCCCCCGAATCTCCTAGCTGCCCAGCTACGCTGCCCAGCTCGCTGACTAAACGGTCAAGATCCTTCTCATGCTCTTTAAGCACATTCACAATGAAATCTAAAGCCTCTAGCGCTTCATCTTTAGATGGTGGTTTCTCAGACATGTTTCCACTTCAGTCCTCAAGGAGCCTATATTGCAGGGAATTGATTATAAAGCTAACGAATTCTAAAAACATATCATTGCGCAGACATATCTATATTGATTGATAATATTGTCCTGCTTTTCACAAATCAAATTCATCTTTTGAAAGAAAAATAAGTTAATGTAATTGATAAAGTGTTGTCTGTATTAAAAATATACACACAAAAGCTGTTCTTAAAAAGCTGATTGAATTACGGATTTGTTTAGCTTTCTCAATTTCCTATTATAACATATTATTTAACTATAAAATAAATCCTGATAACATAAAAGCATTCTGAATTTGAAATACCATAGTACCTGAAAATAATTCCGGAAATATTACCTAATATGATAAAATTAGTTAAAGTTGTGCTCATTCTAATCTGTAATAATAAAAGAAATGCTTATAGGCAATAGTTGCGGGTTAACGTTTTAGGATGCCTCGTTATGTGGGCGGGTAGATCAGCCTGGTATGATCGCCACGTTGGCATCGTGGAGGTCCCGGGTTCAAATCCCGGCCCGTCCACCAATTATAATTATAAAAAAGAATACCTGAATAATTAGTAAAATTCTGTTTAATCTTTGCTTTGTCTATAATCTAGGTAAAGTGAATTAGTTTTTTATTCTAAAAAAAGAAGAATGGGGTCTTTAGTAGGGTTCTGTCCAGACCTCAAAGTAGCTTTTTGAATGACTACAAACAGGGCACTTATCGGGTGCTTCTTTGCCTTCAAAGACGTGACCGCAATTTCTGCACTTCCATTTGATTGGGGCGTCTTTCTTGAATACTTTATCCTGTTTTATATTTTCGAGTAATTTTAGGTATCTGCGTTCATGATAGGCTTCAACTTTAGCTACCTGACGGAAAATGTTTGCGGCTTCAAGAAAGCCCTCTTTTTCTGCTACTGCTCCGAAATTGGGATATAGTAAAGCCCATTCTTCATTTTCTCCTTCGGCAGCAGCTTTTAGGTTACTTGCGGTATCTGCTATTATTCCTGCTGGATACGTCGCAGTAATTTCGGCGCATCCGCCTTTAAGCTGCTTAAAGAAGAGTTCTGCATGTTCTTTTTCGTTATCAGCTGTTTCTTGAAAAATTGCCGCTATCTGTTCGTAACCCTCTTTTTTTGCTACACTAGCAAAGAAGGTATAACGGTTTCGGGCTTGAGATTCACCTGCAAAAGCGGTTAAAAGATTCTTCTCAGTTTGACTGCCTTTAAACTCCATAATACTATCCTCAGGTGGATAATTAAATAAATGAAAAATAAAAACAATTCCTACTTCAAAAAGTAGTATTATGTTTAATGTTAGAAAAATCCTCCAAAAAAGATTCAACTTGATTAATGATTGGGTTGTAAACTTCTCTTTATTGCTCTGTATTGTAAAAATCCTTCTATAACAAAAACTGTTGTTGCGAGGCCAGTTATTAAAATTAATAAAGAAAACCAAATTATGAATTTATAATTCTCTAGGGGCATATGTAACGCAAGAATTATCAATTCGACAATTAGAATGCTTAAAAAAATTAGTGAATAGGTGAACATCTTGGGAA
>CAZQTZ010000156.1:0-1217 GCA_964596465.1 uncultured Candidatus Bathyarchaeia archaeon
GAAGTATTCCTTAGGCACCCCTAATGCGTCCATGGTGACGGCAGCGTAGAAATCCACGTTGGGGTAAATTTTCTTTCTTTCATAGACGATTTGTTCAATTTTGATGCATTTGTTGTATAATCCTAGGGTTCTTTCGCGATGACAAAGATCCTCAACCATACCTCTTAGATGCTTAGTTCGGGGATCCTGCGCTCTATAGATTCTATGGCCAAAACCCATGATTTTTTTCTGATCGGCTAATAGCCCGTATATGTATTCTTCTATTTCTTCTTCAAGGTTAATGTCATCAAGCATCTCCATAACTTTCTCGCTGGCTCCACCATGCAGAGGCCCTTTAAGTGCTCCGATTGCGGCAGTTACTGCTGAATACATATCTGAATTTGTGCTTGCAGTTACGCGGGCAGCAAATGTAGAAGCATTAAAGCCGTGATCAATATGAAGAGTCATGTAACGATGCAGAACAGCTGTTTCTTTATCTTCTGGGACAGCACCTTTAAACATATAGAGGAAATTTTGGGCAAATCCAAATTCAGGTTTCGGCTCAGGAACAGTCTGATGCAAACGACTTCTAAAAATAGTAGCTACTATCACCGGAACCTGGGCCACTAGCCGAGTAGCCCTTCTCATATTAGCGTCATCAGAAAAATCGGCTCCATCAGGATCATACTCACCAAGATGAGAAACTTCTGTTCGCAAAATATCCATTGGATGACAATTTTTAGGTGTACGCATTATACTGTCAACTATAGGCTCGGGTAATTTCATAGCAGAAACAAGCTCAGTTTGGAAAGCCTCCAGTTCCTGCTGATTTGGAAGACGTTTATGAATAAGCAAGTAAGCTACTTCTGCGTAAATAACTCGTCCTACAAGATCATCAATATTATATCCTAGATAATAGAGGGCTCCGTTGTAATCTACATAGCTGATTCTGGTTTCAGCGGCAGCAACATCTTTCAACCCACGAACTACGACTCTATCAGAGTTATGAATCATTTCAAAATCATCTCCCGTAATTAACTACTCATATATATTTGAACAAAAAACGATAATAGTACTAATCCATTTCTGTTCCTATATCAAAAAATAATGCAGCCCATATAGAGCATTATTACTTTATTGAACAATTTTCAGAAAAAATCAGGGCCCTATTACAAATTCCGACTCTTCTGAGGGTATCCAGCAAATAAGATATAGAAAAAATAATCAGAGCATTTCTG
>CAZQTZ010000156.1:1227-5346 GCA_964596465.1 uncultured Candidatus Bathyarchaeia archaeon
CCCTGTCCAACAAAATAGGCAAAGATCTTTCTTTTTTAGTTCCTTATTGTTAGGCGCCTCGATTACTGCTTTGACCATTTCCTCAAGAGTAATAAACCGTAATGTAGTGAACCCGATCCTTTTCCTTATTTTTTCTATGGTCAAATCGAAATCCAAATTTTCTGCATATTGTGCTTCAACTTGAACCGAAGGCAGTTTGGATTCTTTATCTTCAGCTCCCTTGTACACTGCAAGGTCACTATGTTTAGTAGTCTGGTCGTATATGCATGGATGAAGTTGAGGGGGAGAAGCAATGCGGCCATGAATCTCTTTAGGTTCAAAAGGCAAAAGTTTCTCGCTTAAAAGGTCTTTAAGCTGAGTTCCTCTTCTAATGGAGTCATCTACCAGAATGATGCTTTTGCCCCGGATGATTTGGGGATTTGGAACTTGTTTATATTTAGCCACGAGTTCTCGTCTTTGCTGAGATGGAGGTATGTAACTTCGCCCCCAACCAGGGGTGTATTTTAGTAATGGACGGCGCATTGGAGCCAGCAGGTCCATTGCCGCGTTTATTCTTTTTTGGCCTTCGGCTAAATCGATTTTTCCTTGCGCCATTTCGGACAGAATGTTTCGGATATTCTCTTTGGTTAATTCTATTTTCCTTTTAACATATCCAACTGAATGGGGAAGGCCAGAATCAGCAATTCCTAAGACTAAATCCGCTTTCACATTATCATTTTCAGCTAGAAAGCCTCCGCAACGTTCTCGCACTATTTCCGAGTTTACACCATAGAAATCTGAAACAGGAAAACCGGAGTAAATGTGTAGAAAGGGGCAATATTTCTTTTTTCCGCTTGTAGGGACCCGTGTCTTTAAACCATCTTCGTTTAAGGCTACTATTTCGTGGTATCCAAGGAATTTCTTAACGCTGTATCCCAGATTGGGGAACGCGGTTGTTTCAGAGGCGATTACCCAGCTGTTTTCTTTTGAACCTACCACGAGCGGGAATATATCCCCGGTTGCGTATATGGTTCGATCATTTTCTGAGAGCAAGAGAAGCGATATTGAACCATCAATCGCTTCGTACATTTTTTGTATACCTTCAATTATGTTGTTTCCAGTACAGATGAGTTCACCAACGAGTTCAGTTTGGTTGATAACTGCCGAATCGGTTTTATGACCAGATTTTTTAAAGGTGGCTCCCTTTTGCACTAAATTAGAAAAAACTTGGGCGGAGTTTTTGATTAAACCTACAGTGCATAAAGCGAAAGTACCGATTTTGCCTTCAAACTTTATAGGCTGCTCCTCTTTTGTGTCGCTTATCACGCCTATTCCTAGTTTGCCGCTTAAGTTTTTATAATGTTTATCAAAGCAGGTCTTGAATTGACTGTTGCTAATATTATGAGAGATTGTTTCGATTTCATTATCGAGTAGTGCCAATCCTCCTACTTCGGTTCCTAAATGAGTATTATAATCGGTCCCGAAGAACAGGTCTCTGACGCAACTATCTTTTGAGGCAACACCAAACAGACCGCCCAACATAGGTACATATCCTTATAGCTTGGTCATTACTTAAGACCTAAAAGGTTTGCTATGAAGAAACAAGAAATCAGTAAACAATTATACACGCAGAATTCTAGTTTTTAGTTAGGATGTAGTTGTATATTTTAGGGTACAATTCAGAGATTTGTTTGGGCGCACAGGCTCATAATAATTCATCAATTTTATGGGTTACTTCGATCTTATTTTTGATTCCCGAGTTGAATTGTTAATTTTGTCTATGAAGGCGGTTTTATAGTATTTTAGAGAGTTGCCCAGATTTTCCATCCCGTTTACACCTTTCATTACATTAATTATTCTGGTGTAGCAGCATTTTCTGCAGATGCCTTCTTGCCTAAATTGTTCAGTTTGGGGTGAGAATCCTTTCTCTTCTAAGACTTTTCTTATCTTGTCCTCAACTTCATTATTTGTACATAATATGAACTGTCTTTTTCCCTTATCCTTCTTGTTTAACAGCATTAGGGCGTGTCCTGTTGAGCCAGAACCTGCGAAGAAATCGAGCACTACGGCTTCTTTATTATTTAGCAGGCCACCAATTTCGAAAATCTTCAGGAGAAAATTCACTGGTTTTTTGCCATTTCTAAATTCAACACCACCTTCATACCCAACGTTGTTGAAGTCTCTTTCAAAATCTAAAAAGTTGGGATAAGGAATCTCTTTGGTGTTTTTCCTGTTCAGGGGTACACCTTGGAAATAATCGCCGTTTAGTTTTTTAGATGAGGAGGGAAGCAGAAAATATCTAAAGCCTAATTTGTCATCGCCCATTTCAGGAACCTTAACTAGGTATCCTGCTCTATCAGACAAATTATTCAGGTATGCCATGAAGAATCTGCCGCTACTGTTGCCCTCTTTTAATGAGCCACGTATGTTTATTTTTTTAAGAAGGGCAGGGTTTGGTTCTTCCTTGATAATACGAAATTCTTTTGGTTTGAAGAACGCAACATTTTTTGAACCTAATTGGATAGTTTCCGGAGTCTTTGTTAACTTTTCTATTCTGTAGATGTATTCTTTATTTGAGGTGTTATCTTTTGTGATTTTTGTTGTTTTGTGCTGTTTTGATTTTCTATATAGGAGCAGGTATTCAACAACCTCATGAAAATCCTTGTCGCCTTTTAGTATCCGCTCTTCGTGTCTAATTCGTACAGTGAAAAGCGTCAGATAGTTTGAGGATCCAAAAATTTGATCGCATAGTAACTTGAGTTGGGCTAATTCTTCTTCATTAATAGATATGAAAATTACACCGTTTTCTTTTAGCAACTCATAAGCTAGTTCTAGACGTTTGCTCATAAAAGATAGCCAATAACTATGTCGAAAAGGGTGATCTTTAGGAACATCGGTCCCGTCAGGGAACTTTTCAATCACTCTTCTATCTTTATACTTAAAACCATCTGACCCCGTGTTATAGGGCGGATCAATATAGATTAAATCAATTTTTCCTTTATGGGTTTGGTTAAGACAAGTTAGAGAATGATAATTGTCGCCTTCAATCAGAATGTGAGTAGGCTTATCATCTTTATTAGTAAAAGATAAGGTAGGCAACTCTTCAAGGATAGGAATCTTTTTTTCTGTATCTTCATCAAAAGCTTCAGGGATAGATAACCAGACAAGACCGTATTTCTGAGTTTTTATTGCTTGTTTTAGTCTTTCGTTCTCTCTTCTTAGTCGTTTAATTTCTTCTTCGAGTCTAAGGTTTTTTTCCTGAGCCAAACAAATCACATTATAAGCTAATCATATTAGTTAATGGTTAACAGCATTATTACTTTGCTGATTAAGGATTATTAACATATTGAATGGCTTTTCGCATAATTATTTTATGCCTGGTTTATTCTCACAAAAAAGAAACTGAGGAAGCAGCGGCTTTGTTAGTCTGAACTATATCTCTTTTTGAAGTTCAAGACGGGGTTTTAAGTTCGAAATGGGTTATCATCCAACGATCATCTCTTTTTTCTACGCGTGCAAAGATATCCTGGTTGGGTTTGGCAGATAAAAGTTGGTTCCACTCTTGAGCGCTAAGGTCTATTGAGGTTGCTTCTATCCAAGAGTATTCGGTGTCATCGGTTTGCAGAACTATATGTGTTGAGCCATCTTGGACATATTCATACTTGTTTAAGATTGTTGCGTCAAATTCAAGATTGGAGGTTGCGTTTCCCCCGAAGAGTTTGATGAAGTCTAGTCTAGTTTGGCGTACCATTTGTTCGCTGTTAATTCCTTCTTGGTTTAAAGTCGAGGAGATTTTGTTTGTGTCTTGAGCATCCACTATTGCGAACCCGGCGAGGTAAATTGTTTCATCACTATCTGTACTGTCTTCATACCAGTAAATTGGCACATACCAAGCAAGTCGGTAATCGCCTGGACTAACTTCGACGCTATAAAGCAGAGGCATAACTGCATAATAGTTTCCAGTTGCGGGTTTAGGCAGTCTTCCTTCCACTAAGTCTTCCGCGGTTAGTCCGGAAATATAATTGGAGAGTTTAAAATCGTAGAATAGGATTCCTTCACGAGTAGCCTTGAATACCCCTGACAGTGTTCGCTGATTTGCCATCGGATTAACACAGACTAATGCGACTACATCGCCTGATT
>CAZQTZ010000157.1:0-5320 GCA_964596465.1 uncultured Candidatus Bathyarchaeia archaeon
GTCAATTGTTTTTCCTTTATGTATTGATTATGGAGCTTCTCTTGTTCAGATTTAAAATTCTGAATAGCTATGCCTAATTCGCTTTCTGCGTATTCTAGTTTTTCTGTTGCTTCAGCAATTTTTTGAGCCTTGATTTTTTTTGAGAGAGGATTGAAAAAGCTTGTTTTCATTTTTTCTAGATAAACGAGCTCTTCTTTTAAGACACTGACATTCAAACTAAGGCCTTCAAGCGCGTTGCTCTTTTTTAGGTTAAGGGCATGAGTTTTAGCAGAGTATTCTGATTCTAGTTGTGCTAGGGTGTGATTGGTTTCTGAAAGAACGTTGGATACTTCTAAAAGAGAGGCTTCTCGAAGTTTTTTTTCCGAAAGCTCACGCTCTAAGTCAGCTATTATCTGTTTATATGCCTCAGTGAATTCTACGTCTACGTTCACTTCGGGGTTTGATTCGAAATGGGAGATAACATTGCGTACATTCCTTAGCCAATCGTCATAGTATGCAGTGAAAGGAGAAAACGCGAATGTTTGACTACCAAGGTTATTTAGGCTGGAAGTGGCTTTCTCCGCAGCCTCTTTTATTAAAGAGCCAGATACTTTTTCTTCTGCTTGCATTCTGTCAGAGGTTTTTTTCTGATAAGGTGATTTTGCATTGTTCTTTTGAGATTTCGGTCCTTTTTTAAAGTTTCTTGGCGAATCTGAGGCAGAATGGGGATGCATATTGAAACCTTCAATTTCAATTTATATTCTATAGAACAATGTTACTTAAAAGGCATACAACTGTTCTTTCGCCGGAACAATGTGTTCTTTGGGGAGAGCTAAAAGGAGCACCATCTTATATTATATCAGAGGAACTGTGAAGGAAAATTGTTTGCCGTAGTGGTATCAGCCTTCAGGATACTTTTAGTTCACCTATCATTTTTAATAGAAGCAAGTGAAAATAAATGTTGCAGCCATGATATCAGAATGGAAAGAACAAGTTCAAGGGAAGGCGGCAATGAGTAGGGTAACAGAAAAAAAGCCAGTACTCATCTCGATCCTATTAAGTATATTAATTTTATCAGCGAGTCTTTGTTTGGTTTCACAAACCTACGCTTTAGACACCGATAGGGTAGAGGTAACTGAAGAAACGCCTTCGGCTTGTTATGGTCCAAGTATATGTGCTAATGTTAGCAGCAACCAAATAAACTTGGGTGAATCGGTTACTGTAGAAGGACACATTTCTCCCCCGGAGCCTAATTGTACAATCAGGGTTACTTTTACTCGCCCTGACTATACTTGGATAGATCAATATGTTTTGACTGATGCTGAAACAGGAGAATTTAATGTTACTCAAAAGCTTGATATGGCGGGTTTTTGGAATGTGTTTCCTATAAGAGGGCACATATCGGACAGATTGTATGTAAACGTAACTGACCCTGAGAATCCCCTTGCTCCTGTTCCAACTACCGTTCCTTTGCCCCCGTTTAAAACTAACTATGCTGTTTTGACAATTGCAGCAATAGCGATTGCAATCGCAATAATCGCGATTATTGTTGGAAGAAGCGACAGGACACGTAAAATCAGTAGTCTACGTCTTGCGGTGCAGATTGGTCTTATCTGTTTGATTTTCTTTGGGGTATTTATTGACCATCAGAATATACCTGTTCCAGCGGAGCAGATTTCTCCCCACGAGTATTTAGTTGGTACTAGTTTTCTTGGTCCTTTGCCAGATGGATTGACATTTCCGGTATTCGGATGCTGGTATCCTTGTGGAAGAACCGTAACTTGTCCATTGTGGCCTATTCAAACCTACATTTACCCCTTCTGGGATGCTGGGCGCGGTTGGGGAGTAGATTATGTTATTCCCGGCATTGAACGGTTAGCGCTGGTGTTTGGCATTGTAATTATTTCATCGATTTTATTAGGGAGATTCTGGTGTGGTTGGGTTTGTCCGTTCGGTTTATATTTAGATGGTATAACTCGCATTAGAAAGGCTGTAGGGATTAAGCATCGGAATTTTTCAGCAAAATTTAACCAGCGATTCCATCAACTGGCTTATGTTATTTTAGCTTTAATGATAATTTTGAGCATCGTTTTTGGAAGCCAAGCAATTTTTGGAACACAACTTATAGCCGGAACCGAAAACGGAGGGGTCATTAACACTTATTTTTCTGCGCCGTTTTGCCAAGTTTGCCCTATGAAACCTCTTTGTTTGCTTTTTGAGGGAGCTACAGGAGTTATGAAGTTTGAATGGATTACAGAAACCACTACAGGTCAACTATGGCATATGGGTCAGTACTTGACATCGTTGAATCTGTTCATATTGATTATAGTTACGATTGCGGCGTTCTTCTTCCGACGCTCATGGTGCAGGATCTGCCCTCTAGGCGCACTGATTGCACTGTTCAACCGTTTTCCGCCCTTCAAATGGATATCAGGTGTACGCTTAGATAAGAAAGAGGAAAAATGCAACAAATGCGGCGTTTGCAAACGGGTCTGTCCAACTCAGGTGACTGAGGTCTATGAGTATAAAGGAGGGGACGTGACGACTTCACAGTGCCTTTTATGCCTGCGTTGTGTGGAAATGTGTCCTCAAGAAGATTGTTTGCACTTTAAAGTCGCAGGTAAAACGGTCTTCAAAAGCAGAAATTGGCTAGCCAATAAATCAGCCGTCGGTAATCTGGAGAAGGAAGTAACAAATAATGAAGTTAAATAGAAAAATGAAAATAATTATGGGTCTAGGCCACATTTCATTACTGACCATACTTTTGGTAGCTTTGTGTGTTGGATGGACAGAGGCTCAATCACCTATTACACCTATTCGGATTCAATCTGACGGAAGTGTTTCACCTTCAAACGTGCCGATTCAACGAGAGGGCGATGTGTATAGACTTACTAGCAATGTGTACTCGCCTATCGTAGTCGACAGAGACAATATTGTAATTGATGGAGCAGGCTACACGATTCAGGGGAACTATAACGGAACCAGAACAGATGACTGGGTAGTAGGTCAGGGACCAAACCAGAACACTAGCAGCATCCCTTGGACCATAGGCATAGATGTGGCAACAAAATTCAGGTATAATCTAACTGTTAAAAATGTAAATCTAAAGAACTTCTATATTGGCATCTATGTTTGGACTTCAAATAATACGATAATCGGAAATTCCATGACCGAAAACATCGTGGGGATTTTACTCTCGGGAGATTCAAATAAAATCGTCGAGAATTATGTTGCACATAACGAGGAGGGCATATTCTTCGGGGTTAATAATCCAGGTAATACGCCATTAGATATTCTCGTTACAAATAATAGCTTTGTAGATAATAATATTCAATTCAGCGGATGCTTCTGCGAAACCTATAATCCGAATGAGCCTGCCCATACATGGGATGATGGCGCAAGAGGCAATTACTGGAGCAACTATAATGGCACGGACACGGACGGTGATGGCATCGGCGATACTCAATATATAATTGATCAACAGAATTTAGATCGTTTCCCGCTGATAGAGAACCGATTAGTTCTGCCTACGCCCAAGCCAGCAGGTTTATTTTCTGAAATTATGGTTTCCATCATAATAATTGCTATAATACTTGTTGCTGCTGGATTAATTATTGTAGTTAAAAGAAGAAGAAAAAATTAGTTTCAAAATTTTAGTTTTTTTGTTTCTGTTTGATAGCTGCGAGTTTTCCGCCTGCAATTATCATTGCTTTATCTAGGGGGCTAAGGTCGCATTCGACTTGGATTTTTACGCCAGTTGTGATGTTTTTGATGCAGAGGTTCTTTTTTAGTTTGAGAGTTTCTAATTCTATCATGTCGCCTTGGGAGATATTATTGTAATCTTGTTTATCAGCGAAAGTCAGAGGGACTATGCCGAAGTTGATTAGATTAGCCAGATGAATGCGGGCGAAGCTTTTTACAAGCACAGCTTTTACTCCAAGGTACTTTGGTGCTAGGGCCGCATGCTCTCTGCTTGAGCCTTGACCGTAGTTTTCGCCGCCTATGATGAAACCTCCATTTTTCGCTAGGGCCCTTTGAGCGAAGGTTTTATCTACACGGCAGAAGGTGTATTTGCTAATTTCGGGAATGTTACTTCGCAAAGCCATGATTTCTGAACCGCCTGGTAGTATATCGTCGGTTGAGATGTTATCGCCGGTTTTTAGCAACACTTCTCCGGTTAATTTAGCTTGCAAAGGTGGGAAAGTCGGTAGAGGTGTGATGTTTGGACCCATTATGATTTCGGTTGATACCGCTCTGGTTGGGAATATAAATGAGGTGTCGGTGATCAGGAATTTTTCCGGCATAGTAACCTTAGGGTATACGCCCAGCTTGCGCGGGTCGGTTATTTCTCCAGTTAATGCCGCCGCAACCGCTGTTTCTGGACTAACCAAGTAGACTTTGGCGTCTTCGGTTCCGGATCGGCCTTTGAAGTTGCGGTTGAATGTTCGAAGTGAAACGGCGCCGGTTGTGGGAGCTTGGCCAATGCCTATACATGGACCACAGGCGTTCTCAATTATCCGGGCTCCTGCGCGGATGAGGTGAATTAGTTCTCCTGAGGCCGCAAGGTTTTCTAGTACTTGTCTAGATCCAGGTGAAATGGTGAGGCTTACTCGGTCATTGACTTTTTTGCCTTTAAGCAGAGCAGCTACCATTTTGAGGTCCCGTAGAGAAGAGTTGGTACAGCTGCCTATGCATACTTGGTCTACGGGAGTGCCTTCAACTTCGCTGACTGCTTTAACGTTATCAGGACTATGGGGCAAAGCGAGGAGGGGTTCAACTTCGCTTAAGTCAATGCTGAGAACTTCACTGTATGATGCGTCGTTATCAGCCTTGAGTTCAACCCATTGATCGGCACGGTCTTGTCCGGCTAGGAAGTTATGTGTAACCTGATCGGAAGGAAATACGGAGGTGGTTGCGCCTGTTTCCGTTCCCATGTTAGTTATTGTTCCCCGTTCAGGAACACTCAAGGTTTTAACGCCTGGTCCGCAGTATTCAAGAATTTTATTAACTCCACCCTTGACAGTTAATTTTTGCAGAACCGCCAAAATAACATCTTTAGCTGAGACGAAGGGTGAAAGGGCGCCGGCTAATTTTATTCCCAAAATTTCAGGCATATCGAGATAGAAAGGTTCGCCGGCCATAGCTGCTGCGACATCAAGACCGCCTGCGCCGATAGCTATCATACCCATGCCGCCAGCGGTTGGTGTGTGACTGTCGCTACCTAGAAGAGTGTAGCCAGGCCTTGCGAAACGCTCTAGGTATACTTGATGGCAAATTCCATTTCCAGGGCGAGAAAAAACAATTCCATGATTTAGGCCACCATAAACATGCCCGTAAAAGG
>CAZQTZ010000158.1:0-5148 GCA_964596465.1 uncultured Candidatus Bathyarchaeia archaeon
GCCAACACTGTCAACATCTAATTCTTGATCGTTAACTATCATTCTTAAGGCTTGAAACACTTCGAAATCTTTGTTAGGTTCAATTTGTATAAAGTAGTCAGCTAATTCTGAGGTTCGGGTTTTGCGAACATCTACGCTTATAACTTTTCGACCGGTTTTTGGAATGGTTGATTCGGCGGTAGGTATACCAGGTACTTCAGGAATTTTATGTTGTTTAAGTTCCTGAGCTATTTCGGCTAAGGTCTGTTTCTTGGCATTTGGATCTCTGGCTCTTGCTATGCGTTCATTCCAGTCTGCTTTAATGAATCTTCCCTCTGCACCTACTGTGTATCTTTGCAGGTGTCGTGGGTGAGAGTTCATTGGATCGCACCCCCAGTATAGTACTAGGTCTGCACGGTGACGAATCTGTCCTAAAGTGGCTGTTGGAAAGCCAGCTGCTTGTATTCCGTAAACAGATGGCCCGTGACATTGAGTAGCACAATTGTCTAGAATTCCACCGATTTCCTCAGCTAGAGCAATACCTACACGTTGTGCTTCACAGTTCGTTGAACCCCAACCGTAAAGTGTTGGATATTTAGCGTTTGCTAATAGTTCAGCCGCTTTGTTTATTGCCTCATCAAGTGTGACGGAAACAAGTTCCCCACCTTTTCGCATCATAGGTGTTTTGACACGATGTTCACTATTAAATTTGAGAAATTTCATCGCAGATACTGCGCATGCATTTTTTGCACGGATTATTTTACCGTCTTCAACGGTGCATTCGATGTCGTCGCATACGCAGCCGCATACTGGACAGGTTACTGGTTTTACAATTATTGGTGGCATTCTACTCCCTTCTTTCCGAATTCTAGTTGGAATAATTCTAATAATGTTAGAATAGGTTTCTCTGGAGTTGCTTCGACCTCTACCATAACACCTTTACAGGTAGGCATTCCAGTCGTTGTTGTGTCATCGCTATTGATTACGTTTGCCCATGGACCATAAGGAAGATACATTTTTCCAAGCAGAGATCCTTTGGGATACTTGACAGCTTTTAGCACCACAGAACCTGCGTTAGAAGTCACTGTTACGTGCGTACCATCAGTTATTCCAAGTTTTGCCATGTCCTGCAGGTCCATAAAACATGTGGTTACAGTTTCAAAATATTCTTTTGATCCTTTCCCGCGTTGGTTGTTTACCCCTTGTTCGAGAGAACGGCCGGTAATCAACAATACGGGCAACTTTTGAGTCACCATAATACTCCAACCTTTACCAATTTAGATTAAAGGGTTGTATTTAAAATTAGGTTTAAAAATCGCCAAAAACCAAATATCAAAAAAATCCTAAACACGATGCAAAAAAAGGGAATAAAAAATAAAAATTTTAATTAATATAAATAATTTTATTTCAATATCTAAAAAATTTTATTCAAAAGCATCAATCAAAAAGTACGTTCCTATATCGCAGATTTGGAAAAAAATCTACTTTTATTCCAAAAATTGCGGGGAGCAATAAAGAAAAATGTTACTTGAGTTTGCCATGCTTTGCTTTGAAGGTTGCGTTGTAAGTTCGTTTTCCTGCTTCGTTAAGTGTGTAGGATACTTTTTGTGGAAAGGTCACTCCTGAAAGCCGCCTTAAGTCCTTTGCAGTGTCTTCTTCGGTGTCATCGAACCAGCAGAGTATGTATTTATCTATCGAACCTTCTTGCGTGGACACGTAGTCTATATCGCCCATGAGAGCAAAGAAATCTTTGATATTGCCCAATAATTCCCCTTCATCAGTTTGATTAAGGGTCATTTGTTTGGCTTTTAATACCGCAAAAGGCTCAGTTTCGGTCTTTGGATACCGCTCGCGATAGATAGTTAGTACAGGCTTTCTCCAAACTAATTCAGACAAAACATTCGCCTCTAAGTTAGATGGTAAGCCTATCGTAATATAAAACATTAAGCTTACGTAATAAACAAAAAACCATGTATAACATTAAAATCGGTACGTGATAAGGAACCTAACCGGTTCGTTATTTATGGTCTGTAGCCGCTTAAGGTACATAGGGCTATTGTTGCGGCTGTTATGTCAGCTGTCGTTCCGGGATTGTAGTCATTACCTGATTCACGTAACTTTTTATCAAGAAGCGTAGTTAGTTCTTTGCCTTGAGGCGTAGCGACACCATTTTCCTTAAGAATATTCTTTGCATCTAAAGAAATCCGACGTGCGTTTTCTATCCCTACTTTACGGGCAATGAAAGTGTCAGGGTGCTCTGCGAGAATCTTTAGGAAGGTATTAACTATGGCTGTTGTCATGCCCTTGCTTAGAAGCTGTTCCATAAGGTAAGGAAAAGCCATGTCAAAAGTTATTGGATAATTGTTAACAAACTCGGAACAAACATCATCATAATTAGCAGCAATTTTAAAGACTTCAAAGAGGGAAACATTTTCTTTAAGCAAACGTTCTTTAGAATTCTTATCTTTTACGTCAAGATCAGGAGCACGATTAAGCCCGCTCGGTTTGGCAATAGCAATTGAATCGTAAACGTGAACTGCATCCTGCGCGGTTGTTGCCTCGGTTACCATCTTCAAATTTTTCTTTAGCCTTTGTATGTCAAGTTCATCATAGTCTTTGTTATCCTTGAAAGGGGTCATACCTGCGGCAACTGCCATGGGTATAAACAACATAACGGTTCCTATGAGGGTATTTCCACCTTTTTGCCAAGAGTCAATATCCGCTACACAATCGCGGATTAATTGACCTACCCCTACTTTATTTAAAGACAGTTTTCCATTTTCAACAGCAATGCCACGTTTTGCAGCTTTTTCAAATGAAGGGGCAGCCGCTACTGCAGAAGCTAAGAAGTGTTCGACACGCGTGCCTTCAAAGCCTACGACAAAATTTACATTGCCTGGTTTATGAGTACTAACTTCAAGAAGTATAGCCAGCTGTAGGCATTTGGAAACATGTTTAGCTTTGTCACAATGATTCATCATGAAAGCACGCCCAATGCAAAAGTCAAAAAGAAGCTTTATTAACATTATGTAAAAAAGTACAAACACTTGAACTCTACTACATTATAGTTTAAAAGGTACTTATCATGATGATACGCCCCCGCGAAGGATATTTAATCAAAACAGTTGATAATGTCATATTCGATGTTAAAGGTCAAATTCATCCACCCAACAAAATCATTGCTTTTCCACGCTACATACCCTCACCTCAAGGCAACCGCGGAAAAGGCACCAACTTATACAGCAAAGTGTATAATCTTGCAGAGCGCTTCCTCTTTCTACAACAAAAAGCACCTCAACTCATTGTGCATGATCCTGTTTTTGGCGAAACACTTTGCGAAGTCCCAAGTGACACAATAACCAAATACTATAATCCCATTACAAAACTTCAGCGACTACGACAAGCTAAACATCTACAAAATTTGGAACTAAAAGTAGTGCAGCTAGCTGAAACCCTAAAGGAGGAAGCTAATATTCCCTGGAGCTGCATGGGGATTTCAGGATCGATAATGGCAGGATTATTCACGCTGCAATCAGATATTGATCCGCTGGTATATGGCTCCAAGAATAGCCAAAAAGCCTACGAGGCGCTAAAGAATCTATTAAAAGATCCTAAATCAGGATTCAATCCATATACTAAAAAAGAACTATTAACTCTGTTCGATTTCCGCTCTAAAGACACCATAATGAGCTTCGAAGACTTTATGGAAGTTGAGGCTCGTAAAGCTTTTCAAGGCAAGTACCAAGGCTTAGACTACTTCATCCGTTTCGTAAAAGACTGGAACGAAATTACTGAGAGTTATGGAGAAATCTGTTATCAAAACGCAGGATATTCAAAATTAACTGCAACAATAATCGACGATTCAGAAGCATTATTCACCCCCTGCAGTTACAAAATTGGCAAGGCCCAAGTTCTGGAAGGCGCTAACGTAAAACCCATAGAAGAGATCGCTTCATTCCGAGGCAGATTCTGCGAACAAGCCCAGATAGGCGAAAGAATAATCGTTCAAGGAAAAATTGAACACATTACGAATAAAAAAACCGGAAAGCAATATTATCGAGTAATAATCGGTAACAAGCCATCAGATTTTATGTCTTTAGTAAAAGTTTAAAGTACAAACACGCATATTCTTCTTCATTCTTTCTTTATTAAAAACGAAATCTATTGACAAAATAACAATCAATAATGAATATTACAAAATGCTCTTTATACTAAGCATGCTCTTTAACCGAAGTAAGTACAATAAACGCGTTAAAAACTAAAAAAATAATCGCATATTTTATAAAAGCCGATTTGTCCTCATTCAAAAGCATGCTTTTCAGATTTTATGTTTAATTTAAGTGCGGCATTAGAATTCTATAGTTGTGTTAAAAGCTCTTAATGCCAATACGAACATCACAATACAAAAGCCCACAAGGAATCCAAGCGAAAGTAAAATATCAGAGATTGAAGTGGCATAGAGAATTCCAAATGAAGTGAATTCCGGACTTATTCCAAAGTAACGAATACCATTAATGAAGTGGGTTAAAGGGTTAAGTTGAGCAATTACATTCAGAACTGTTGGCAACGAATTCAAAGGGTAAAGGGCATTACTCGCAAAGAACAAAGGCAAAGTAAGCAAAGTGATTATTGCTTGACTTACATTATGATCTCTAACTTTCATAGCTATAGCGCTAGAAAGAAACATCAAACCCATTGAAAAGACAACGGAAAATAGCATAACTCCTCCAATAGCGACTAAAGCAGCAGTTACTGTTAAACCAAAGAAAAATTGGATTCCAAGGACGTAACCAAAAAGGATTACGATTGCCGCTTGAATTAACGCCTTCGTGATTCCGCCCAAAGTGACCCCGATAAGAATTTGAGAACGAGGCAAAGGTGAAACTACAATCTCTTTCATCAACCCATATTGCTTGTCAAATTGGACGTTCTGTCCTGAATAAAGACAAGTGAAAAGGATAGTCATCCCTACAACACCGGCGGTCATAAAAGTCATATAACTCACCGAAACCGCACCCGAGGAATCAGACCCGCTAGGGAAAAAGACGTTTATGTTACTAGACATGGATATGCCATAGAGAACCAACCAAAGTATTGGTTGAATTAAAGCCGAAAATAGAAGTGCTCTGTTACGAAAGAATTTAATCATGTCACGCCAATAGATTGCAA
>CAZQTZ010000159.1:0-5079 GCA_964596465.1 uncultured Candidatus Bathyarchaeia archaeon
AACTCAGCAGCAACCCTAGCCTCCTCAGCAGCCTTCAACTCAGCAGCAACCCTAGCCTCCTCAGCAGCCTTCAACTCAGCAGCAACCCTAGGGGCAACTTTGACCTCGGTCCCTAATTGGTCGCTAACTACTTCTTCGGGCTCTTGACCTGCAGTTTTATCTTCGATTAGCGCATTGCAACTATTTCGGACTACATCTATACCGTTTAGACAGCCTTCTTTAGATTCGTAACCTTCACCTTGGGCGATTATTTCGCCGTTTCTAGCTTTTAGACGAAAACGGAGTTTTTGCTGCTCATCCTCATAAATTTGGTATTTTGGGTTAGGTATCTTTTTTCCTTCAATGGTTAAATCTTCTATTTCAGAATTACAGTTGGTTTGTATGCTTCTTATACCTTTTAAGCAACTTGCATATTGCTCATAGGCTTCACCTGCGGCTACTTTTCTCCCGTTATCAGCAACAAGACGAAAACGAAATTTTCCTTTGGCATCTTTATACGTTTGAAATTTCGGCATAGAAACCACAGTTCTCTTAGGATGTAACTCGCAGAAAAATCTTTCGCAAAAAACAATATAGCCAGCTTTGGGGTCAACATCATTTGACAAAAATATTTTAATAAAATAATTTCCGAAGGCTCCAAGTTAAAATTTGAATCAACTCAAAAATCTGGTACAGATAACTTTGCCAGTATCAATCAGAAAGTATACTAATAGTAAAAATAAATCCTTAAAATCTCTGTGACTAAAATTTCGTTAAACAAAAATTCAGGAGCACTTAACAGCATCCGCAAGTATTTCCTTCAGTACTGTCGTAAGTCAGTTTGTATTTTCTTTTTACCTCATTAAAAGTCATACACGAAATTTTTGATAATTCTTGAGGACTAATCTCATCTTTAGAATGGATTGAATAGCATTTGCCCTCATGCTCAAATGTCACCCAGTCGGAAGAAAACTTGATGATTTGAACCATAAAAACGCCAAATAAAAAAGAAGCAAACAAATTTATTAAATTAACGAAAAACCATTCTAAAATAATCCATCCTTGGCAGCTTTAGGAAAAAGATATTTAGAAGAAATGTAGCAAAATTCTAAAATTATCCAGTATTGGATAGAATAGTAAATAATCAGATAATTATTTGGATTTAGTTGAAGACCAAATCAGATGACGCCTGAAATATCTCATACAAAAATAGGGCAGATGTCTAATTAAAATATTAAACTGACTTTATTGCTTTAACAGTTTGAGACAGAAGCAAAAGCGCTGCTTTTTGACTTGGCCAACCCCCAAGCCCACAGTCAGGACCAGAGAAAGCTAATACATCGCCAAACTTTTCCTTTGCTGAAAGATACCTTTTTACTATTGTAGCCTGACTTTCAACTAATTGTTCTTCAGTAGGTTTGACTATTCCCTTATCATAAAGTTCGGCTGTTATCGAATCTATATCTGTCCTTGAAACACCTATTCGCAGCTTCTTTCCTGACCTATCAATTAATCGTTTGGAAACGCTTTCAATATTTTTTGGCGAAGCGGCATACTCAAAAGATAATACATCAATATTTCTAACATTAAGCAATTCGTGAAGCCTAACTGAAGAATGAAGATGAATCTGCTTAGTAGCATTAGTGAAGTCAAAGGCTTTCTCCATAATTGCGCAAAGCACATCCTTTTCTTCATTGATTTCTAGAAACCCGAAGCTGGGCTCATCAATTGAAACAACTGCTGTTTTGACATATTTGGTGTCTATAACACTGTTTTTTGCAAAACGTCTTATTGTTTCAGCAAACCCCTGAAGTACATCTATGTAGGATACTGTACCAATCTCTTTGAGGTATTGCTCCATGGGACCATATAGGCATACACGGAGCATAATTTTTTTTCCAAATTCCTCATAAAGAGTCTTAGCTTCTGCTTCGATAACGCTTACCTCGGGCAGAAACGCGTCTTTCTCATCAACAACAAAGGAGCCTTTTTCCATGGCTTTATGAATTAGATCACTAACTTGTAGTATCCCATCATAATGCCACGGTGAATTAATGACATCTAATCCTGAACCAATTTTCTTTTTAAACGAATCAATTGTCACATCATAAAAATTCCTAAATAAAAACTCATCATTTCTGATGTCCTTACCAGCTGTTATGGCATCCCGTGCCAAACGATATGCCGTATTGTAGGTTTCTCTAGTTATGATTCCAGGTAATGGAAAACTACCAATATCATCAACGAGTATACCCATAATACCAAATAACACAAAAGCCGATAATATAAAAATAACCTCAAGCAATAAAACGCAAAAAGTTTTTTTAAACACAAAATTATTTAAAATTAAGAAATTAGAAAATATGCTTTTTTTAAATTGATATATTAATAATATTTAGCTGGGCGACATACTTTATTTTTTTATTCAGCCGCTCTATCAATTTAAAAAAACCTTCCAAATAACGCAAAATATATTTGAACAGTATGGTGGGCCGGACCGGATTCGGACCGGCGACCTTCTGCACGTCAAGCAGATGTCCTAACCAGGCTAGACGACCGGCCCACGTTTGGTGTTGTTCTTACAAGTTTCGGTGTTCGGAATATTTATGGGTTTTGCGTTTATGAATCGAAATAAACCACAAATGCGTTATTAAAAAATTGTTTTGAGCACAGATAGGTTGTGCTCTGCCCGTGGAGTTTCAAGGGGGTAATCTGGAGGCTTGCTCTCCATGTATTCCCCAGTTTGTTTTTGGGACATCATGAATTATGATTTGTACCTGATCGGATGTTACTCCTATTTCTTGGAACACTCGAGTTATTCCTCGGATTAGAGTGGCTTTTTGGTCCTCGCTTTTTCCAGACCATGTTTCAATTATAACTACCGGCATGCATTTTTCACCCCCAACTTAACTGGAAACCTGCTGTATCATCATCCAGACTGCTGGTTCTTAACACTTTGCATAATACTTTGCATTTCTAAAATGAAATATATCGAGAAACGAAACTTGCTAAATAAACTAACATAACAAAGTAGGATATCAATCCAGAAAGGAATAGGAGAAGGCTGTAGTGCTAAGACTAAGGATGAACTCATTACCAAGTTTGATGCTTATATTAATGGGTTCAATGGATTGCTTCACAACAGTAATCGGCATCCTTTATTTTGGAGCAATTGAATGCAATCCATTAATGTCGGGGATAATAACCTCTAATCTGCCTGCTTTTGTGGCGTTGAAGCTGATTACGACCGTCTCTGTCTGTATAATCTTTATTCAAGCAGACAAGTTGCTGATGAAAACCGAGAACAAAAACACCCGCGCATTTGTAACCACTAAAAGAATCCTAAGGATAGCATTCGGAGGCACAATAGTCTTCTTAGCCATAGTGGTTACAAATAATCTAATTGTCCTCGCCTCTGCACTATAAATAAGGAAAATGGTTTTAAGCATCAATTCAAGACGAGTTAATAAATTGCATATGAGAAGATAGCTTTGAATCCGGATTCTAACTTGAGTTTCAAGTCATTTATTGTCCTACTAATTCTTAATAAACAGACCGAACAAGCCCTAGAGATGCTGTCAAAAAAATATAACGTAGAAATTCCTAAGCTTAAAATTGGGTTACCGAAAGGACGAAAGAATAACGTCTACGGAACGTATTCGGCCAAAAATCAAACTATCTGTCTTCTAAACAGTGACATATTAGGTAACCCGTTTGTGGTGCTTCATGAATTTTACCATCATCTACGCAGCAAAGCCGTAGACCGACAGCACCGTGGAACAGAGAAAAACGCTGATAAATTCGCAATCGAATACATCAATGAATATCAAGAAGTCGCCAAAAAATTCTCTGAGAATAGCAACTAATCTATTCTTCAGGGTTTTGTGTTATTTTCAGGGGCAACTTATCCCCATTTGAATCATAAACCGCTACACAATCCACACCTTCATAGGGATAACCGACAATCATCAGTACACGCCCGAAAAAATGGTTTAAATCAACAAAGCTAGGGGAGATATCCCCTGAAGGATGAGAATGCACTGTCCCGACTAAAGAAAAATCCCCGGAAAACATGTAGGGATTAAAATTAGCAAAGCCTTCACCGTGAACCGCAAAAGGGGCAAGCACAAGATCCGAAATATGAATAACGCCTTTACGTTTCTTACCTCTTAGAAGAAGAAAACTCTCGCGAGGATAAAGCTGCTTTGCACCCGCATAAATACAATCAAGCAATTCCTGAGGAAGAACAACAGTAGTATCTGAACTATTCATGCCAAACCGAGAAGACAACACCCCTAATTACTCTTACCATAAAGGAAAAGCATAACTTCAATGTAGGTAAAGATTTTAAGATAGAATGAATTAGAAATGGTGAACTTGGCAGAAAGCCGGGATGGCAGAGTGGTTAACGCGCGGGCCTTGAGAGCCCGTGGATCGCGAGGTCCGCAAGGGTTCGAATCCCTTTCCCGGCGCCACTTTAACAAAATTAGTTTGATTTTTGCCATTTCTCTTTAGCTACCAAGCCCTGAGATGCAAGATTCCAAACGCATTAGATACAGTTCGCCATTAGTATTAATCAAGGTCTCTTGTAGCTTGAACGCTTTGCCACTAAGCATATCCAAAATTTGCTTTTCGAAAAGTTCCAAAGCAAACTGATGCAAGAATGGAATTATCATTGTCTTTTGCCGTCATAGGAATATTCCGGTTGTGCAATCAGGGAATTTCACCATATTTAAGTTGTACAACCCAAAATTTTCCCGACTCTGTCAAAGCTACAATGAAAATCTTATAGAACTCATTGCCAATAGAATATCCTGTATTCTGCCCAACAAATTTGTTAATAGTATCGGGCACAGTATCGGCGTGACCGACAATTAGTATCTCCTCTCCACTGTGATTCTGTTTCACTTCATTAACAAGCGAGTCAATATTATAATAGAGAGTTATTTGGAGGTTCTTAGAAGTGGCTAAAGGTTGTGCCGTCTCCTTAGTTCTGAATGTATTAGTTGAATAGACAGCATCAATGTCAACGTTACTAAGAACTTCTTTTAACTCATTGGCGCGTTGTACTCCCTCTGGAGTAAGATTAGGATCAGAAGG
>CAZQTZ010000160.1:0-5065 GCA_964596465.1 uncultured Candidatus Bathyarchaeia archaeon
CACAATAATGTACCTAACAACTGCAAAACGAAACATCCCCCTCACAAAAAAAGAAGCATCCATACTCTGGAAACTACACAAACAAAGAGCAAGTTGTCAATGCAACAAAATGCAGCATCTCACAAGAAATCATGGAAAAATAATTACCGGATTCAAATGCCAATGCGGCTTCCGCTACGTCCAAAAAAGCCCAATACTAGCACGAAATCTAAATTCAGCAATGCCTCAATCCAAATCAACTAGGACCTTTCATAATTAAATAAAATACTCGCTAACTGAAAAAGAGTCCTAAAATGATTCACACTCACTTTCATTCCTACCCCCTTAGTGTCAGGGTAAATCACACCCGGACACTCTAAAGTAACCGAAAAAACGTATTTTCCCATATCAGAAGTGGAAAGCTCAAAAGGATAGAACCTGCAAATCAAAGGTCTATGCATATAGATGCGACACCGACTATCTTGAAGAAAAACACATTTTCCATCTTCTACGCTCTTAATCATTTCATAAATGTAAGGCTCTTTACCTTTGATGCTTTTCGCAAATTTGCTTATCGGCTGATTGATTATCTGCGATATTTTTTGTGCTTCAGAATTAGTCAGAAGAATATGTCGGGTTTTCTGTATTGTGTCTCCACAGCATAGTCCACATTTGTTACATGTAAAGCTTACATCAGATGGATAATCAAATCGCACTCAATTCACAATTACCTCTTAATTAAACGATAATAAAAATCATTACTGGCAATAATCGAATAGATTAAGGGTAATAACCAAATATTCACAATTCTGAAACATTAAAGGGATCTGAAAATAGGCTTATTTGTTTCTATGGCCCTCCCCATATTGGTAAGGTCTGCCCAGGTTCTTAGCTAATTTCCATTCAAACATCTCATCCATATTCACACTGGGGCATGCTAACCGACTGGCATCAAGTAAATAAAAAATAACGTCAATAAGCTCTTCAGCAATTTTCTCTTCAGAAGCCCCTTTTTTCCAATCATCACTTGCTTCTCCTAACTCGATGAATGCGAAAAGTAATTTTTTAGGAATATCTTCTGGGTTATTATAGAAGCCCTTAGAGATAACCAGATTTTCGATTTCTTTTTTCATCTCTTCTAAATGCAAATTTTTCACCTAACTTTTATGCTAAAAACGCTTACGATTCTTATATTTATGCTTATCAACCTGCTAGCTGATTCTCCTAAAAGGATTTCTTAATTGATATAAAATCTGGGAGAATGATGTTAGTAGAGTTCAGCTTCAGCTGCTTCTTTTGGCTTTTCTGCTCTCTTTTTCCTCATCACAAGGAAAACTATATAGAAAGTTGTAGCTATGAAAACTATTGCAACAACTAAGGCGATGTACATTAGAATTGTAACATTGTTATTATTTTCCTGAGCCTTGCTTAAATCCGTTTGTAGAGTGCTGATTTGTTCATAAAAATTATTCACTAGCTGCTGAAGGTTAGTGTTATTCAGCTGTAGCTGATTTATTCTTGCCTGTAAAGTGTTTGTCTGATTAAGCAGAATGAGTTTTTCTGTCTCTAAATTATCTATTTCTGATTTGAGCGCGGTATTATTAGCTACTAAAGCTTCTAATTGAGTTTGAATATCTGTATTGTTAGCTGTAAGCAAATCTAATTGTGCCTGAAGATTTGCAAGTTGTGTCTGTAAAGAGGCTTTTTCACTTGACAGATTAGAAATTTGAGTCTGTAGCGACGTGTTGTTTCCCTGCAAATTTGCCAAGTTATTTTGAAGATTTTGAACTTGATTTTGAGCGTTTGCATAGTCTGCCTTTGCCTGATTAAGCTCATTATTAAGATCAATTATGTCGCTTTGAAGCTGAGTAATTTGACTTTGCAGCGCGGAATAGGTTGGATTCTGAACTATAGCTAGTATGATATTGGAGAAATGTTTTGTTCCAACATCGATTGTTGCATAAATATAATTATTATTTAACAGGCTACTTGGGATTGAAATCGAATAGGGCTTGTTAAAGGATGTTCCTGAACTCCAATTAAGCGACTCCATCAAATTCTCATTAACTAAATCAACAGTCGCAGACGAAGAAGTATTAGCCCAGATTCTTACATGCGCATTACCTACTAAGTAAGTATTTAGTGTTAATGTGATAGTGAAAACCGGGGTATCGCCTGCTTTTACCGTGCTTAAAGAACTGGAAATTGATAAATTAAAAGAGGCATTGTCTGTATAGCTGAAGTTAAGTGCCTTCGTGTTTGGCAATATACTAATGGAGGCTGTTAGAGTTAGAATTGCAATTATTGCGCAAACGGATTTGATGTGCCCGCTTTTCATTTCTTAAACCTGTTTTTTCGATATTGACTAAACCATTTATTGTTTGCGGAAAAAAGAGGCAAGTTTGTTTTTTCTATGGAAAGCGTTTCGCATCTGTGTCTATATCTACTATGGTCGCTTTTGTGGATGCTAAGGCTTTGTCGACTGCAATTTCAAGCTGGTTAGGCTCAGTTACCTTAATTCCGTATCCTCTTGAATGCTCTGCGTAGTCTGCGAAGTTGAAATCATAAAGATCCGTCTGGCTACTTTGATACCCTTCGACCTTTTGTTCTTGCATTATCATACCTAAGTGTTTATTGTTCATGACAAAGACTTTGATAGGCAGATTATACTTTAGCGCAGTCAGAAAATCTCCCATAACCTGAGTGAAGCCTCCGTCACCAGTTATACATATGCTCTGTCTGTCAGGATAAGCTAACGCTGCAGCCATTGCACCAGGTAATCCGAATCCCATTGAAGCAAGAAGCCCGCTCATAACCATTTTCTGGGTTTTCTTCATCTGGAAGTTTCTCCCAAACCACCAGCAATTCTCGCCAACATCTAAAGAAATGATTGCGTTAGAAGCTACTTTTTCGCTTAGAACTTTCATTATATACGGTGGCCTAATAGGTTTTGATGAGGCGTCTGCTTCTTTTTGAATTTGATTTAGCCAATTCTGTTTGAGTTTAGAAATCTCTTCTAGGTATTCAGCTTTAGATTTATTCTGCACTAATTTGGTCAGTTTAGGAATAAGCACCGCGCTATTACCCAGTAAGCCCACTTCAACAGGATACTTTTTAGCGATATTCTTCATGTTTATGTCTATCTGCACGGTCCTTTTCTGTGGAAGCTGAGTTAAATCAGAAAATGAGGATCCGATTACTATTAGAAGATCTGATTTATGAACCAGTTCCGCCGCCGCTGTGGATCCGAGATTACCATGGCAACCCACGCAATAAGGATCCGCTTCATCGACTGTTCCTTTTGCCCTAAAAGTAGTTACAACTGGGGCACTGATTTTTTCAGCTAACTTCAGGACTTTACCTCCCTGACCTCTAGCCCCAAAACCAGCGACTATCACTGGTCTCTGAGCTTCATTAATGATTTTCGCCGCTTTTTCAATAACCGCTTCTTCCACACCAAAAGCTATGTTAGGCATTCTTCCTTCAAACGGAACTATCTGCGCATCATAATGCAGTTTTTGAATATCATTAGGAACTCCAATGTTACTAACTCCCTTATCTAGAAGGGCTGATTTTACTGCGAGGGTAGCAAGCATAGTGGTCTGTTTCTCAGACATGAGAATTTTATTAAATACGCATATGGGTTCAAAAAAGCTGTGCTGATCAATTTCCTGTATCGACCCTGGTCCAATGAATTGGCGTGCAACCATCCCTGAAATAACCAATACAGGTGCATGATCCATACTCGCGTCATATAATCCAGTGGCCAAGTTCGTTGCTCCTGGTCCTGAAACACTCAAACAAGCGGCAACGTTACCCGTAAGCTTACTATAAGCTGAAGCCATGAAGGCCCCAACTTCTTCATGTCTAACTTGAATATACTTCATCTTACTGTTTTTACGAATCGCCTCGACAACACCTAAAGTTGAGGTTCCGGGAACGCCAAAAACATAGTTTACTCCCCATGTATTAATCTGTTCAATCAGCACATCCGAGACAGTTCTTCCCTCTTTCTTCTCCGATACTTCAATCTTTTCAGTTAGAAGTACAAATGATGAAGTAGGAACCCCGCATACTGGACATACCCATTCTTTAGGCAAATCAGCAAATTTTTTGCCTTCTTGTTCTTCATCATAAATATAATTGCAGATTATACATCTATACTTAGCCATATGTCTAGCCTCTAAAAGCATTCTCCGAATAAGGTAGCCATTAATGGGTTTATCTGCTTTTTGGCTTTCTATTTTCATATCTTAATTTTTGAAAAGAAGCAGCTTCTGAAACTGACCCAACATATAGTCACGAAAAAGACCAATTAGATATTTTTTTAGAAGTGGGTTTGGGCTCGGAGTGTGCGGAAGTTGCCTCGTAGATGGCGAACCATCAAGGGCAGTTCCCTCTGAACCCAACCCATTATAGTTACTGGCAAAATCAGACTTTAAAGTTTTGTGTTTCCAGAATCTGTACGTACACTTATAGAATATTTAGCTAAATTTGAGATTCCCAAGTTTTCAGAGTAAAAATATAATCTAATTAATCTATGTTTACATTTATGACCATTGCAGCCAAATAGAACCATATTGGGATTGCTGAAATTATTTGCTACTAATTTGCTCATTCCCTCACAATTATCACAATGAGTGCCTTTTACTTGATTTCCCAAAATATAACCATCTACGAGCCTAACGCTCCAGGATTTTTCTTTAAAAACACTTAACAATTCATAGTCACCTTTATTGCTAAATCAGTTTTTTCATCAACTCCCAAAAACAACGCAATAATACTCACTCTTATCTAGCATAAATTGATATGTGACTGTGAGTAAGCAACAACTTTCGAACTAAAAATCTGGTTTTAGATAAAAAACAAAAAGAAAAAAATCGCATATTAATTGATAAATACAGATTCTTTATGCCTTTTTTTTTAACAAGCAATTTAATCAATTGTTTAAAGCTTGTTCAGTAAATTGATTTTTCGTTTTACAGGATAGTTTTATACGACTAATTTCTTTAATTATTTCTTTGGGAGATGCGGTTATTGGTCAATGAATTATCTGTTGATAAATTAAGGAAAACATGCGAGCCTA
>CAZQTZ010000161.1:0-5002 GCA_964596465.1 uncultured Candidatus Bathyarchaeia archaeon
ATTTATAAATTGATAAGGTAATCTTTAATTCAATTTTCAGGCTACTTTACTTAGATTCTGCTATTTAATTGATTGAGTCGATGATTGTGAAGGAGATTGTTACTATGAAATAAGAATAGTTAGAGTGCTCTTAATTGTATTCAAAATATTGGATAATAGTAAATTATATTCTATCTGACAGTGTAGACAATTTTGTTAGATTTATGAAATGTAGTTCCTTTTTGGGACTATCAATCGTATGATCTTAAGAAATGGGGTGGATGAGTGGGAAGTGGTCTTCTGCAAGCACGACTTCTGTTGTGCTATCAGGCTCTTTTATCTTTATTTGATAGGCTGAATCGCCGATGCCATCGCCGTTGTTGTCAATGCCGGTGTAGTCGCTCCAGAAATTACCTTCTGCGCCATTATCCCATAGATTCTTAAAGGCTATCTGCACGTTGGATTGTTGAGAGGGAAATAATACTTGTTTGGTATTGTTGAAAAAGTTGTTATTATAGAAGATGTTACTGCTGAAATCATTTTCTGATGCGCCAATTAGCATATCACTACCTATGTTGATACCGAAGTTATTGGAAGTTAGGTTATTTTGGATTATATTGTTACCCGTACAGGGGAAATAGTGGTCAAAGGATGCGATTTTCTGATATATTGTAATGCCTTCGTAATTGTTGGCGATGTTGTTGCCTTCAATGAGGTTGTATGATGAAGAAATCAGTCGAATGCCTCGACCATATCTTGTAGTGAAGAACGAGCTAGATGAGTCGACAGTAGAGCAATTTTGGATGTTATTGCCTTTGATTGTGCAGTTATTGGTAAAGGCAAGCAGTATGGCATTCTGGTTGTTAGTAAGGTTGAGGTCTTTTACTATTATGTTAGTGCAGTTTACAAGTATAACGCAGGCAACGTCTGCTGGAACGGTTTTGTTGCTTTCTCCGACCCAATAATGGATTGGCTTACCGTTTATGGTGTTTGAAGCATCAACATCATTTGTAAAGTAAAAAGGTCCGATTTCCCTTTGCATGGTTAGTCCTGTTTCAGCGTGTAAGTAGTTTTCATAATAAGTTCCGTAATCGATGCCATCGTCGCCAAAGCCGCTTGAGTTTGCGGTTATCTGATTTTGTCTTAGTAAGTTATTCAAAGATTGGAAACCAAGATAAACGCCGTTTTGACAAGAAATGACATTACTAATTATTTGGTTGCCTGTGCCAGATAGGTAAATTCCGTTTTTTCCATCGATAACCTGATTATCTAATATGCTACAATTGGCTATGCCTTCGCCGTAGATTCCGTTAGTGCTGTATTTTATGATGTTCCCTTTGATGGAATTATTTACTGTTTCTGAAAAAGGCAACCAGCCAGATGTTTCTAATTGTGTGCCAAGTACAATGCCGTATTCTCCTGCAGACATTGTATTGTCAGCTACGGTTGTAGCGTTTACTTTGTTTATTACTATGCCTTTTTGGATACCTGTTAAGTTGTTTTCTGTAATGTAGTGGCTAGTTGATGTTGGAGGGATGATATAGTATCTTGATGTGTCGGAGGTTTGAGTTATGGGATCATAGGGGAGGGGTTTGAATAACGCAACCTCTACGCCCAAGGTGCTGTTTGTTATGCTGTTTTGGGTTATGATGGTGTGGTCGTTAATGCCATAGGCTTGGATGCTTTGAGTGTTGGCGGAAAAGTTGTTTTTGGTTATGGTATTGCCTGCTGAATCCATGAATTCAACACCTATTTGGTTGTTGTTGACTTGGTTCTGGGATACTGTGCTGTTGTTGCTTGCGGTGAATTGCAGGCCACATGCAGTATTGTTTGTGATGGTGTTCTTTGAGATGGTGTTGAAGTTTGAGGTGTTCAGGTAGGCGCCAAACTGGTTATGTGATAACTCATTTTCAATAATGAGGTTATTTTTGCTTTCTGATGAGGCTATTGCCTGTGTGCAGTTTATGATGCCGTTTTGGCTAATGCTGTTATGGTTGGATGCTTCAAGTTTAATGCCGAAGTAGCTGTTGCTGATTTGGTTATTGGTTATGCTGGAGTTGGTAGTGGCGGATAGAATGAGGGATTGCCAATTTTCCGAGAGCTGAAGGTTCGCTATAGTTATGTCAGAACAATTAATTAGAGCCACAAATCCCGCGTCCGTGGGCACGGTTCGATCATGCTGGTTAATCCAGTAATAGATAGGTTTGCTGTTGACCGTGTTGGTTCCGTCTATATCATTTATGAATTTGTTCTGAACCCAGAAATTGTATAAGTTGCCGTTTAGTCGGTTGTTTCTGAGAGTATTTTCTTGGGAGTTGAGCAGGCGGATACCTTCTGCGCAGCCTGAAACTTTGTTGTTGATCAAGTTGGAGTTTTGGGTGTTTACCAGTAATATCCCGTTTCCGTTGCCTCTGAGGCTTAAGTCTTGTGCTGTGACGTTGATGCAGTTGATTAGGGCTAAGTAGCCAATATCGGGGTAGCTGGATGGGTTCACATCCAGATTTTTCTGGTTAAGCAGGTAGTGGACTTTTTTACCGTTCACTCTGTTTGAATCATCGATTATGTTGATGAAATGGGCAGATTCTGTGCCGTCCACTTCCAAATTGTAGGCATTGTTATCCAGGGTATTGTTCTTCAGTGTGTTGTCACTGGAACTGTTGAGGTAGATGCCGTAAAAGTTGTTTTCCACCACATTATCTGTTAAACTGCAGTTGCTTGCGCTTGCAAGGTAGATACCTGCGCTTTGCTTTAAGCCGCTGTTTCGTATAGTAAAGCCCTGGAGGGTTACGTTGTTAGCGGTTAAGATAACGACATTTCCAGAATTGCCTCCTTCAATGATGGTGGCTGCTTTATTTTCGCTGAGTAGAGTTAGGGATTTGTCGATGATCAAGTTTTCAGGATAAATCCCCGCTTTAACCAACAGCATTTGACCATCAGATGTTGCCCCTGAAGCGATAGCTTCCCGAATGGTGTTATAGCCTAAGGTCGTGTTGAGGTTTATAATCCCATAGTTTTCAGCTCCGCTGTTGCCTGTCCAGTAAATAATTTCGTCATAACTACTCTTAATCGCTTCATTAAATGCGGCATCATCGTATACTATGTCTAAGCGGGATCCGTATTGGTTTACGTAGGTTTGAACATCAGAAAATATCCTCTCAGACCAATAGTCAGCTTCAAATAATCCCCAAATTCTCTCGCCTGAATTGCGAAATCCCATGCCGAAAACTTGAGGAAGAACCAATGCTACATCTGCTTTTAGGCTTCCATGCTTTTGGGGGTTGCTGTGCAGGTATTCCCAGAAACGGTCTAGGGCTTCAAAATGTTCCTCAAAGATAATTCCGTATTGCGTTGGGTAGAGGGGTTCTTTAGGATATCTTTCGGTTTCTGCAAAATTAAAAATTACCGCGTACTTTGCCCCTGCATCATAACTCATTACTAACTCCTGGTAGAGTTGGTCCCCGGTTACCAAATTTTGGTCTTTGCTTGATTCATGAGTAACCATTATGCCCCAATCTTTTCCGTGCGCATTTGCTGCAGCTCGGCAAAGTGCCAGTTGTAGTGGTCTACTGTTGTTGAATCCATAATCTGCCAAAACAAAGTCATACCCTGCCTTGTAATCAAACCAGTATAGCCCATAATCGGCGGTGAAGGTGGAGGTGTTGGTGCTTAAGTAGGGTTTGATATCGGCAGTTAGATTACGCGTATAAGCGTTTGCGGCGCTGGCGTAGTCTTTTTCGGAATTTAATAATCTAAAAGCGGCTGCATCAAGTTGGGTTCCGCCGGGTTCATCGAAAAAGTATGAGCCTAAAAAGTAATCACCATATTTTGCCGCAGTGTTTTTGATCCAGCCTGTAGGTAAGTTTGAGGTATAATTGAAAGTCGTGACTGTGCCATTAGGCAGAGTGTAGGTGTCTGTTAAGTTTTCTCCTAGCTCCGGATAAGATTGGAGAGTTGAAAAGTACACCGCAAAATGCATACCTGCATTGTAGGCATAGTCACAAACTTCGTTTAACAAAGTTACATTTTGGATAATATTTGTCGAACCGATGACAAATAGATTCGTATAGTCTTTTGTCTTGTCAATTAGGGCTTTGCAGAGGGTAACGTTGTTGTAGCCACATTCAATGCCAACATAAAACTCACTTTGGGAGGACTGGGATTGGGGTAAGTTTAAAGTTAGGGCTATGAAAAAAAGCGAAGATGAAATCAGCACCACTAACGCAGCTGCCAGAACGATATTTCGTTTTCTCATCTCAATTAGTTCCCCAAGGTCACAACGGATGACTGTTTTCTGAAAAATCCAGCTGGGTTATCGAAACATAATATTCTAAGGTGTCTTGAACTGTAAGCAGTAGTTTTGAGTAGTTAAAGGTAGAAAGCTTTTGCAACCTACAGGGCATACCCGGAGTTACCTGAGCCATTGTAGTTCACAAAAGCAACTCTAGACGTGCACCTTTTAACTCTTGTGCAAGAACACTATTGTTCCACCTATGGAACACTTTTAGAATAAACAAAAAGTTTACTTCAGAAATATAAGAGGGATTAAAACAGTGTGTACCTATCCAGCAAGGTATCTCTGTAGATTTTTCATTATTTGATTAGAAATTCTTGTTTTCGGATTTTTATCTTTTAATGAAAGCCTTTGGAGATAGTTATGAGGGCGTTATCGTTTCTTGCCCTTAGCAGGAAGCTGCCCTCTTAATTGCTTCTTTTTTGCTTCTTTTTCTCGTTCCATCTTTTTCTGTTGTGCTTTTTGAGTATTTTTTTCTTTACGTTTCGCTACACTCGGCATAAACATCATCTAATCATTAAAGGTATACATACATGCTAAAACATTTTTCCTTTATATTAATTAGAAAAGCCATCAATATCCGAGGTTATTGGTCTTTCGTTCATTTAGTAAAGAAGCAAAAGGGATTAATTGAAAGATAAAAGGTTAACGGAGTATTTTTCTTAGAGACTAAGAAGTCTGTGTCTTGCTTTTCTTTTCCTTGTGCTTCTTTCTTTTCTCGTCTTGCTCTTT
>CAZQTZ010000162.1:0-4955 GCA_964596465.1 uncultured Candidatus Bathyarchaeia archaeon
CTTTCGCCGGAGAAGACTTTTTCTATATTATTTTTGCCTCGTGGGATATCTTCGGGTGCTATGAGCTGGGATATTTTCATGCCGTTTTGGAATTCTTCTTCGCTGTAGCCGGTGATCTGGGTGGCTTTGGCGTTGGCGAAGACTATGTTCATTTGGTTATCGATTTCAAAAATCATTTCGGGTAGACTGTTGATGAGTGCGAGGCATCTTACTTCTGGGCTTGATGCTTCCGATACGTGCGATACGGTAGGCAAGGAATTCTCTCTCTTGTTACTATCTGCTGTTTTTATATAATTAACCTCTGTGGATTTTAAATCTTAACAGAGACTAAAGCTGGTGCTTTTTAATTTTTTGTTTTGTTTTGGTAGTTTGTTTGTTAGGTGCTGGTTTGGGGGATGGTTAGGGTGAATTTGGCTCCTTTGTTTGGGGTGCCTTCTTCGTTTATGGTCCAGCCGTAGCCTTGGGCGATTTTCTGTATGAGGTGTAGGCCGTGGCCGCTGCTGTTTGCTGTGCTGAAGCCTTCTTTGAATATTTTTGGTTTGTTGCCTTGGGGGATGCCTATGCCGTTGTCTTCGTAGATGAGGGTTATTTGGTGTTTTTCTTTTTTGTAGCTGAGGCGAATGTTGGTTACGGTTTGACCGTGTTTGAGGGAGTTGTCGATGAGGTTGTATAAGAGTTGTTCTAGTTGGGGGTCGGCGTTTACGGTTAGGTTTTGGCATTTGTTTTCTATTTTAATAGTTCGGAGTTCGGGAAAGAGTTTAGTTGTTTTATTGAAGGTTGCTTCGACGTTTGTGGGGGTTAGGTTTTGGTTGCCTATTTCTGAGTAGGTGGTGCTGAGGTTGAGTAGGTGTTCGGCGTTGGTTATGGTGGTGTTGATTTGTTGGATTTGGGTTTTGGCTTGGGGGTTGTTGTTTAGGGTTTTGTCTATGAGGTAGAGTTGGGCTTTGATGGCGGCGAGTTTGTTGTTTAGGTCGTGGCGGGTTAGTTTGCCTATGATTTGGAGTTTTTCGTTGAGGTGTTTGAGTTTTTCGGATTCGATTTGGAGTTCGTGGGTGGTTTTTCTGAGTTCTTGTTCGGTGGTTTTCTTTTCGGTGATGTCGTCGGAGATGATTTGTAGGCCGATCATTTTTCCTTGTTGGTTAACTATGCGGTTGTAGGTGGATCGGAACCATTTTTGGCCGTTTGGGGTTTGTTCTAGGTCTTCGTAGACTTTGTTTTGGCCGGTTTTTTTGGCTTCTTTTAGGCGTTGGGTTATGAGGTCTGCTTTTTGGGGTGGGTAGATTTCGCGAATGGTTTTTCCGATTAGGTCTTGTGGTTCTTTGTTGAGGGTTTGGCAGGCTTTGCGGTTTATGAGCGTGATTTTTTCTTGTATGTCAAGGTGGGTTTTGGCTAGTAGGGAGGTTTCTAAAAGTAGGTTGAGGATGGTTTCTTTTTCTTTGGCGTTTTTGGTTGCTTCTTTAAGTTCGGTGATGTCTCTTAGGATGGCTTGGAGGCCTATGCTTTGGTTGTCTTCTTTCATTATGACGAAGTGGGCTTCGGCGATGCGTTCGACGCCGTCTTTGCGGATGTAGGGGAATTCGAGTTTTCTGGGTGTTTTGCCTGCTATGAGGGTGCTGAAGACTTTTAGGTAGCTGGGTAAGTCGGTTATTTTTAAGGAGCCGATTTTTGTGAAGTGTTTGCCCACGATTTCTTCTTGGGCAAAGCCGGTGAGCTCGCAGAAGGCTTTGTTGACGCTGGTTATGGTGCCGGTCATGGAGGCGGTTATGATGCCGTCGGGGGAGAGTTCTATCATGCGGCGGTATTTTTCTTCGGAGTTTTGCAGGGTTTCTTGGTCTTTTTGGCGTTCGCTGAGGTCTCGGACTATACTCATGATTAGGGTTGTTTGGCCGATTTTGATGGGTCCTAAGGTGACTTCGACGGGTATGATGGTTTGGTCTTTACGTTTGGCAATGGTTTGGAAGGTGAAGTTTTTTTCTTGGATGACTTGGTTCCACATGTCGCTTTCGTTTGGTTTTGCGTTTGGATTTATGTCGAAGATGCTCATTTTGGTGAGTTCTTGTTTTGTGTATTGGAGGTTTTTGAGGGTTTTTTGGTTGGCGTCTATGATGTTTCCTTTTAGGTCGTGTATGATCATGGATAAGCTGGCTTGTTCCATGAGTGCGCGGTAGCGTTGTTCGCTTTCCTGAAGTTCCTGTTTGGTTTTGTTGCGGTCTACGACGAGTTGTAGGTTATGGGCGAGTTCGCCGTAGACGGTTTCGGGGTTGCCGATTTTGTTTATGTAGGCGTCTGCGCCCAGATTTAGTGCTGATATGACCACTTCTTCGCGGCCTTTACCTGTGAATAAAATGAATGGGGTTTGGTTGTTGTTTTCTCGGAGCTCTTTTAGGAATTGGAGTCCGTTTTTTTGGGGCATTTCATAATCGGATATTATTGCGTCGTAGCTGGTTGTCTGCATTTTGCTTAATGCGTCATCGACGCTTTGGGCGGTGGCGATTTCGAATCTGCTGGTTAGCTGCAGGATTTGTTTGGAGACTTCCAGTATACCTGGGTCATCGTCTACATGCAAAATACGAATCAGGTTCGCAGCCTGTGTAGCATTCAAACTATCATATCCTGCTTTAATGTAGAACCGATTACAACCTTACCGATAAATCCGTTATGTATCTACAATCCAAAAAGTATGTGTAACTCAGTAAACAGGCTTTCTTAATGGTTAGTTTGGTGAGGGGTGTTGTTGTGGTGTTTTGGTGTCAGATGGCGGTTGGGGGTGGGGTTATTTTTTTGTGGTAGAGTTTGGCTGCGATGCAAAGCGCTGCTGCGGTTATGGCTATGAGGTAGGGCCATTGGAATCCTGCTTGGAGTAGGACGCTGATGGTGGTGTTTTGGGTTAGGTTTGCTGGTAGGGTGGTGGTTGTTTGGCCTATGAGGGGGATGTCTATGCCCCAGCTGGATTTGACTACCAGCGTTATTATTATTAGGGTTATGGTGAAGGTGATGACTGCGTAGAGGGGTTTTTTGTAGCCGAAGCCTAAGAGTTGTTTTGCGTTTGGGCTGGTTGGTTTTACGGCGTAGATTAGAATCGTTATGCCTCCTGCGGCTAGAAGGATTATGCTGGTTATGTTCAGAGCTAGCAGTAGGGGTATGGTGAAGGTGTTGCCTATGAAGTCAAAGTTGGTGTACAGTGGTGAGACGTATGCTTTGATGAGGTTGTCGCCGACTTGTAGTTGCCACCATGGGATAAACAGTGAGATGGCTATTAGTAGGAGGATGAGTGCTCCGCCGGCTATGCCTAGCCAGTTGATTTTATTAGGGGTCATGTTTTTCACTCCGGCAAGGGCACGTTGACTTGGATGCTTTCGGGGGTTTGGATGGTTATGCCGCTGACATCAACTAGCAGGTTGGTTAGGGTTATGTCTATGTTTGTTGCCTGCGAGTGGGCGGTTTGGAAGTGGTCCTGGGCGGTTTGGGTCCACAGGAAAATAACGGTGATGAGTCCAGTGGTGTCTTGGTTTATCTGGACGGGGCTTTTAAGTTGGGCATTGCCTAAGTTGAAGCTATGAGTTGTGCATTGGACTTGGGCGGAGAGGGCGTTTACGGTCAGGTCGATTTGGAAGGGGTTTTTGAAGCTGAACGTGGCCGTTACGGTTCGGGTGGCCAGATCATAATCTGAGTCTACAATCTGCGGCATCTCTATAGTATCTTGAGTGTTTAGGGTGCTGGTTAGTATCTGCTGCATTTCTGTGGGGATAACCATCTCCAAGGGGTTATCCATATGCATCACGGCTACCCCTGCTAACGGCGCCGCAACTGCCCCTAAATTAAGAAGAATAAAAATAACTGGAAGAACATTCATCTGATTCTCTCTCCTAAATCTAAATAAAAAGAGGCGCCTTTTAGATTTTATGGAAATTTTGTCTTTCTGTTTTTTAGTTTTGGTTTTTGTGTCTTTGTTTTTTTGTTTGGTTTGGGTGGTTGTTTAATTATTGGTGGTGCATAATTTTTATTAATTCTTGCGATACACGAATATTTATGGACCGAACGCTCCTTTCCGTCATAACCTTAATCGTAGTCGCTGTGGCTTCAGTCACAACCTCCTCCGCGTTGATTTCCCAGCAAAACGTTAGCTCTAGCCAAGGTGCCATCCAAACCACCGTTGGGGTCAAAGTCTACACTAACGCCCAAGCTACTGTGCTTTGCGCAAGCATTGACTGGGGTCTTATTGAAGAAGGAGTAGGTGTAACTCGGGTTATATACGTTAAAAATACCGCGGAAAACGCTGAAACCCTGCGCCTTTATACGAATAACTGGGTCCCTGCAGAAGCAGAAACCCTGATGGAGGTGACCTGGGACAAAGAAGGTACTTTAATCCAGGCGGGGCAAGTTATTTCAGCTGCCATAACCCTTTTACCCTCAGTAGATATGCAAGCTGTAGATAGCTTCAACTTCAACATACTAATTGAAAGCTCTGTCTAATCTTCATCAGAAATTTGGCTTGCTTTTTTAGATTTTTTTGCTTCTTTTTTCAGTAATAGCTGATTTAATATAGGGAGGTGGAGAAGTGATTAGATAGGTCTTCTATGAATCTGTTTATTCTTTGCTTAGCTAGAGAAAAGAAGCATGTTTTGGAAAAAATTAGGGAACTGGACGCTTTAGAGGTATCTTATAAGATAGTCTGCGGAGAGCATGTGAGTCACCCTAACGTTGTTTTTCAAGCTCCGAAGGGCAAGTTTGATGCGATAAATTTTGGGGTAAGCTTGATGCCTCCTCGAACTGATATTGTGGTGTTCAATGATGTTGATACGAAAATCCATAACTTCCATAAGGCCTTAAAATTCTTTGACGATCCTGCTGTTGCGTTTGTTTTTGGAACGGAGTTTGTGAAGGAAGGTCCGCAGACGCTTTTCTTACGTCTTCAAAACTTCATACGCAGAATATTCCCAATCGTAGCCAGCGGG
>CAZQTZ010000163.1:0-4905 GCA_964596465.1 uncultured Candidatus Bathyarchaeia archaeon
AATAGCCTTCTATGTTTTGAGAATCCCACACTCTTACCGTGATTAGGTAATGACCCGTAGAATTGGCGGAAAATGTAAAGTTCTGAGACTTATCCCCTTCTAAGGTGCTTCCGATTGGAGATAGTTGATACTGTGCGTATAGTCTGTAGTACCATTGATATCCATAAGGTGGTGTTCCATTAACAACAAGTGCCGAAAAGGATACTGGCTGACCTATTGTTGTAGTGGTTAAGTAATTATGGTTAGCTAAGTCTACTTGAAGATAGGACTTGGCTGTAACTGTCACCATATTTGATGTTGCAGAAGCGTTTAGTGAATCAGTTACTGTTGCATAGATTAAGTATGTTCCTGTAGAAGATGGATTAAACGTGTAATGTGAAGCGATAGCGCCTTCTATTATAGTGTCATTAACGTACCATTGAAAACTATACGGCAACGTTCCACCTTCTATGGTCGCAGTAAAGTATACTGCTAATGCTTCAATATTGCCAGCTGGAGAAATACTCACCGTAAGCTGGCTATATTGACTCTGTGCCCTAACAACATAAACTCCCATCAATGATAAAGTTAAAAATGCTAATGCAAAGACTGCTGGTGGCCGCTGCTTTCCCATACTGCTTCTTCTTCCATTGGTTAATATCGCACACACCAAATTAACATTCACTAAGGAACACTTTGTTCCATACAAGGAACAACATTGCCTCTCCAAAGAAAACACAGCCGGACATCAAACCTACAAACCCGACCTCATGCTACCCCAACACGCAAACAACGGCTAAAAGGTCCTGCCGGAAACCCACGACATCCAAAAAAATTCAAAGAATTCCTCAACGTTCATCCTGGAGGTCCTTTATTAGTGGTGTCTGCTGATGAAATTTATGATTGGCATGGTTCGGTTAGTTGGATTAGACAAGACTTCACTTTTAATCGGGTCGTTTCAGAGATCATCGAAAATCCTACCCCCCACCCCCATATATTGTCAAGCTTCCTGCAACTTTTGATTTCAAACCAGACTCATACAACATAGCACGAAGAACCAATCAGGTTACAGGTTATATTGAGCTCCCAGAAGGCTACGATGTACATGATATTGACATATCAACTCTCAAATTGGGAAATCAGTTCCCAGCATTATCTAAACCCATAGCGTTTGGAGACTACGATAGCGACAGAATTTTAGATCTGATGGTTAAATTCAACGTAGCAGATGCTCAATTCCCTTCCCTACCTCAAAAATTTATCCAAGCACCAGTGACCATGACAGGCAGATTATACGATCAAACACTAATCGAGGGAACCGATATTGTTAAGCTAATCCTAAAATAAACCAAACAATATCCTATCCCAATTTTTTATTTAAATTTTAATTTCATCGCAACATCATCAAAAAAAAAACAAATTCTCAGAATCCAAATTATCCACCGAAAGCAAGGTATCATCATCTCTTAACGCGCTGTTTTTTTCATACGCAGATGAGGCATCATCCTGATTTTCTTACCCACAAAACCCACAAAACCACATTCTCAATTACTCCCATCATTTCCAGTCCGTAAAGAACAATCGGCGTTGGTCATGAAAAAATCCACAAACCTAACTGTATCTTTATCACCTGTCTTTAGTAACCCGTCTTCGATGATTCAACTCATGTAAAATTAACAGATCAAGTTACCAAAGGGAAGAAGAAAAAGATTAATTTTGAATGCCGTTAAATCCATGATTCATTTTTCCAAGGTTTACAATATAATGAGTAGCGCACACTAAGTTGTATCCTCTTAGCTTTTCATATATAAAGAATAAAAAATCTTTTAAGTATAAACAGCTCAAATAAGAATCAAGGGATTACTTATGTCATTTTTAAAAATAATTAATCATGGCATAGTAGAGCCTGGTAAGAAACCAGCGAAAAAAAAGCCGCCAAAGTAGATAATCTCTAAGTATGAAAATAGCAACCAACGAGGATAAGCTATAGTCATGGAGAGAGGAAGATTTTGCCTGAGGTTAAGCCCTCTGAGGTTGAGTATTGGGTTGACCAACTCAAAAAATTACATAAAGCTTATGATAGTGCAAACGAAAACGGTCTGTTTGATGATGACCCTGAGGTATATAAAACAGCTATAGCCGAAATAGCTATTGCACTTGACGGTCTATCAGAAAAATCTCCAAAAATAATCGAAGCTAAAAAAAAGCACAGTATCGCTTTTAATAACTTGAATCTACGCTCCAATCTCGAGAAATTTAAATGGTGGCGCTTTTCATTTTACTACGGCGGACCAGTTCTCATATATCTCATAATATTCTTTGTAGCTATTCTGTTTGTATGGTTTTTCTTTGAAAACACCTTACTAAATCACAAAATTCTTTGGGTACCCAGCTGGGCCTTTCTTTGGGGCGCCATGGGCGGTATCCTAAACGGCTTTTGGAAAGTTTGGCAGCACGCATGTTTTAGAGAAATCAGAAAAGTCTGGTATACATGGTACATTGCCCTTCCACTCATGGGCGCCATACTCGGCGCATTAGCATACCTTATCGTGCTTGCAGGATTAATAGCGATAACAGGAAAAAGCGAAATCGAATCACAATTCTTCATAATGCTACTTTGCGCCCTAGCAGGATTTAGCGCAAAATGGGCAGTTAACCTGCTTGATAAAATAACAAAAATGATTCAAATAAAAGAATAAAAAAAGCAGCACCCCCAACTTTACCTAAAGAAGAAATCCGGCAAAGTGGATTTTAGCAAGTTAAATAAGTATGAATCTTTTTTCATGAAAGTGGTTATTTATGAATCGCTCAATGGTCCTTTCAATTGCCCTGATATTAATTGTTTCAGTTGGACTGGTGGCTTTTGCAGGCTACACGTTTTCGAGTAAAAAATATGATTCCCCATTCCAAGTTGGCGTAACTTTTGGCGGAGATAATAGTGCAGAAGCGAAGCTTCTGATTGACAGAGTCAAAGACTACACTAACCTGTTTGTCGTAGCTTCCGGTCCTTTGCAGAATAACCTAACCGAATTAGAAAACACCTGCGACTACGCAGTCAAAGCCGGCTTAGACCTCATCGTCTACTTTGGCTCCTACCAAACGCAGAGAAACACAACAGCCGCCTTCATCGATACCGCAAATCAACGTTGGGGCAGCCACTTTTTAGGCGTATACTATGGGGATGAACCCAGCGGAAAAGCACTCGATGTAAACATGCGTTTAGATAATGTCGCCGATTTGGGCAATGTGACAGTAAGCCAATACGCAGTTGCAATCAGTCAAACCTGCAACTCTACTACAACCAGTAAATCCTTCACCTACAGCGGCGAGTTCTTAGGCCGAATCGTAATAAATTACGCTGACCAAGCAAACTACAATTACACAATGGTAAACTATTTCCCCAACGGAACCATCGCGCTCTCTAAAAACGACGAATATCTAATTTACCTGCCAAACGGAACCGTACTAAAACAAACCTTCATAGAAACAAACAGCGAATCCGGAGCTGACCTCTCAAACGAAACTGTCTTCCACCATATATGGCAGTCAAATTTAACTCCGATCTTAGTGGAAGTGACCGACAGAGGCAACATTTCCCAGTTCGAAACTTACCAACAACTTTGGGATTCACGTCCCTTCCAAACCAAAGAAGAACTATCAGCCATAGCAACATCATACATCAAGACTCAGCGAGCCATAACAGATTGGATAGCAAACCGAAGCGATGTCAAACTTTTCACTTCAGACTATGCTCTCTACTGGTGGGACTACCAAATCGGATACGACACAGTTTTCGCCGAGCTAGGCTGGAATAACACTGCTGCCCAAGAAATCGGTCTGATAAGAGGCGCAGCAAATCTGCAAAACAAGGATTGGGGCACCATCATAACCTGGGCATGCACCCAACCGCCCTACTTAGCCACCGGAGAGGACGTCTATAACCAAATGCGCCTCTCCTACGAATGCGGCGCACAGTACATTATACTATTCAATTACGCCAAAAACATGACCAACCCCTACGGCACCCTGCAAGACGAGCACTTCCAAGCCCTCGAACGCTTCTGGAACCAAACCGTAAAAAACAGCAGCGTTCCACACGGAGGCACCAAAGCCGAGGCGACTCTGGTCCTGCCTAAAGACTACGGATGGGGCATGAGAAACACAAACGACACCATATGGGCAATATGGAAACCAGATACCGTTTCACAACAAATCTGGCACCAACTCCAAAACAAAATCTCCCAATACGGACCAAAACTTGACATAATATATGATGATGCAGCCTATCCAGTTGCAAACAAATATAGCCAAATCTTTTATTGGAACCAAACTGGTTAACTAATCCCGAGTACTATACCTGCCGTTCACGACAATTTTTTTAATAACCCTGAAATATTTCTTAAAATATCAATTAAAAGAGCTTCTGCAGGAATTAATAGCAACGGAAAATTGAAGGGTTGTTATCTTCTGGGATATCTGGTTTGATTCCAAATCATTTCAATACAATAGAAACTTCTCTGATAAAGATCTCGGAGCCAACTGTAGGAATTGCGATAAAAAATGAAACTGCCGAGGCACCTGTTGCGCAATATCATATGGGAGTACAAAAAAATTTCACAATGCCCTCTATTGCTCATATCGATTAAATACTCTAATTCCTTCAAATTTCAAATAAACTTCTCAGAAAACCAAATTAGGCTTCAAAAGAACAATACCCGAACAAAAGAATCAGATGTTGTTCTTTTAACCTTTGCTCAAACTAGGTAATCATCATCTAGATGACAGAAGAAGAAATATCGATTTTCTGAAAATAAATTTTTTCTTCTTTTAAGGAAGGGTGGTTTGTTCTTAGTAGAAGAAGAACAGGTGAATTTTTTCAAGTACCCTGCTTCTGGGAACGCAAATGCCAAAAAAAGATAAACCTTA
>CAZQTZ010000164.1:0-4900 GCA_964596465.1 uncultured Candidatus Bathyarchaeia archaeon
GCTGATGCTTCTGCTAAAGCTAATGTGGGACCTATGGCGGCGGTGGCTGGTGTTTTAGCGGATTTAGCCGTTAAGGATATGATTGATAGTGGTTGTGCTGTGGCAGTGGTGGAGGATGGAGGTGAGGTTTCTGCTATATCTAATCAGTCTGTTGATGTTGTAGTTGTGGCAGGAGATGAGCCTCTCTCTAAGAGATTGGGGTTTAGGTTATCAGAATTTCCCATTGGGATTGCGACCAGCTCAGGTCGGTTTAGTCATGCGCTAAGTTTTGGGGATGCGGAAGCGGTTACCATATTCTGCAGCGATGCCGGCTTAGCGGATGCTGCTGCAACGGCTGTCTGTAACGTAGTGAAAGGAGAAAACATAGACACCGCTATTTCAGAAGGTATTGAGTTGGCTAAAAGTATAGTCGGCGTGCAAGGGGTATTTATTCTCTACAAAGAGCGTGTGGGAACGTGGGGTAAAATTCCGCAGATAATAGAAGTTAATTCATCAATTAATCCATGAGAATTTTTGTGCATTTTTGTTGATTCTTGCAGTGCTTTTCCGAAATGCTTTTATTTTTGGCGGTCTGTCTGTTTTGACAGATTCGAGGCTATATTGATGGATTCGATAAGAAGTAAACGTGTCGAATTTTCTTATTTCTATAGCTTCGAGTACAGCTTTTATTATTTTAGCTATTGAACCCGGAACAAAGTTTGGGGTTCTGGGTTTGGATGGTTGTTAAAATGAAAACTCAAAATTGTGGTAAAAAAATCGTAGTCAAGTTCGGTGGTTCTAGCCTAGGTGAGCCTGAGCGCTTATCAAAAGCTGTTTCTGCGGTTGTTGCTGAAGCTAAACGTGGTACACGTATCGCGGTTGTAGTTTCAGCCATGGGTAAGACCACTGATGTCCTCTTGAATACTGCAAAAAATACCTGTAATGGTAAACTTGAGAAGCATGACTTAGACGATATTCTGTCTATGGGTGAGCGGACTAGTGTGCGAATTTTCGCCGCGGCTCTGCGAACCAATGGTGCAGAGAGTCGATATTTTGATCCTTTAGATAATGATTGGCCAATAATAACCGATACTTCATTCTCTAATGCTAACCCTTTATTGGGAGAATGTGAAAAACGTGCTCGTGAATATGTATTGCCTGTTGTGGAGAATGGTGTAATTCCAGTTATTGCTGGTTTCGTGGGGCGAACTAAAGATGGAAAGATTACGACTCTGGGACGAGGAGGCAGTGATACTACTGCGTTTCTACTCGCGGAGGCTCTGAAAGCTGATGAGGTAGTATTGGTTACTGATGCAGAAGGAATAATGTCCGGTGATCCTAAGGTTGTTGCTACTCCTAGGCGCCTCCCAGAAATAGATGTTAATCTGCTTGTTGGCCTAGCAGATTCTGGAGCTAAATTTATTCATAGTAAAGCTTTAAAATATAAGCCGAAATCCATCAATGTTCGAGTAATTAATCAGGCTCATGGAGATTTGACCAAGGAGGGTACCATAATAACAGGTGCATTATCAACTGAACTTGGTGTTTCTATTGCTTTTCCTTCTCAGATAGCAGAAATCACGATAGTCGGGCAGAAACTTTCTGAGAATCCAAAAGTAATCGAGGAGATGGTAGCTAAGGTTAACGCGAACACGTCTCTTTTAGGTATGTCGGTTGATGCCAATTCTGTCATATTATATGTTGCTCAGAAGAATAATATTGATGTGCTCTTTAACGATTTGCATAAGACAGTTCTAGTTAACACTGACGCTAAGGCTATGGCTGTTAAAAAGGACCTTGTTTTTCTTAAGACCAGCGGCGTTGGCTTGGAAGAAACTCATGGCATCATCGGGAAAATTTCTGAGGTCTTACGAGTTAATGGTATTAACATTGCGGGTATTCTAACTATTACTTCAAGCATTTTGCTTTTTGTAGATTGGAATCAACGCGAAAAAGCTCTTGAATTAATCAGAAACTCCTTAAGGAGCCGTTAGGAATAACCACACAAGAATACAGAAAATATGCCGTTGGGTGTGCAAGTCATGGATCAAGGTAAAAAACATCGTTTAGCTCATATCTTCCAAGAGGATAAACGTACAGTAATAGTTCCCATGGATCATGGTGTTACCATAGGTCCTTGTGCAGGTATTAGGAACATGCAGCTGATTGTAAATCAACTTATAGAAGGTAATGCTGATGCCGTTGTTGTTCATAAAGGCATAGCTAAGCGTGTCAGTTTTGGCTCGGCTGGACTTATCGTTATGCTTTCAGGTGCTAGCAATCTCAGCCCTAACCCTAACAATAAGGTTCAGGTGTGCAGTGTACAAGAGGCTGTTCGGCTTGGCGCTGACGGCGTTTCTGTTCATGTGAATATTGGTGCTTCTGAGGAAGATAAAATGCTTAACATTTTAGGCAAGGTTGCGGACGAATGTGATATCTATGGTCTACCTTTATTAGCTATGATGTATCCGCGGGGTCCTAAGATTCAGAATGAGCATGGCGCCGAAGTTGTAGCTCATGCTGCTAGGTTAGGCGCAGAATTAGGTGCTGACATAATTAAAACTAACTACACTGGTAGCATAGACTCCTTTAAGACTGTTGTTGAGGGGTGTCCTGTTCCAGTTCTGATTGCGGGTGGACCCAAAGCTAAGACTGCGAAAGAGACTCTGCAAATGACCTTTGATGCCATGAAAGCCGGAAGTAGTGGTCTCTCAATAGGCCGAAACATATTCCAGCATGATAATCCTGCCTTGATGGTTAGAGCTTTATCCGCGATTGTACACAAAAACGCGTCTGTTGAATCGGCTCTAAAAATCTTAGGTGGCTCTAATTGAAGCAACTCTGGATCCAAATTGACTCTAAAACAGCAGAGAAAGCTAAACTTCAAAAAATTGCCGCTGAAGTAGGGGACGCGATTTTAGAGGATTCAAAAGCAGCAGTTACTTCAGACAAGCAGGTTATTTCTATTCTTGAAAGTTTTGACGTTGATTCAATTAGAGAACTGAAGCGAGCAGAAAAAAAGGTAGCGTTAAGAATTACCATAAAAGGTAAACAAGACGAAAATAATGCGGTTAAAGCAGCTGAGCTCATGGTTGATTATATAATTATTAATTGTCTTGATTGGCGCGTTATTCCACTTGAGAACCTTATCGCGAGAACTAGAGGAAAAAGTACTCTGTTAGCTGAAGTTACAAATTCTCAGGATGCAAAGCTTGTTTTGGAAGCGCTAGAGTTAGGTACTGATGGAGTGCTTTTGAAGACTGCCTCCTCTGAGGAGCTTACCAAAACCGCTACTGTCGTTAAACATCAAGCTGAAAAAATACAGTTAAATTCAGCAAAAATCGTTTCAACATCTCCAATTGGTACAGGCGCAAGGGTTTGCGTTGATACCTGCGATCTTATGACTATAGGTGAAGGATTAATCGTTGGTTCTCAGTCAGCTGGTCTTTTTCTTGTAGAAGCTGAGGTTCACGAAAACCCCTATGTGGCATCTAGGCCTTTTCGTGTTAACGCTGGTTCAGTTTCAATGTATACTTTAGGTTCACTACAGAATACTCGATATCTTTCAGAGTTTAAAGCAGGCGACGAAGTCATTATTGTAAATCGTGAAGGTAAAGTAAGGAAGGCTAATGTTGGTCGAGTGAAAATCGAGTTCCGGCCTCTTATGCTCATCGAGGCTGAAGTTGAAGGCAAAAAAATTAAAACCATACTTCAGAACGCTGAGACTATCCGCTTAGTTACTCCTAAAGGTTCTACTCCGGTAACTGAACTTAAAGCAGGTGACGAGGTTTTGGTTTATCTCGCCGCGAAGGGTGGACGTCACTTTGGTGTTTCTGTTACTGAAGAGACGGTGATTGAGCGGTGACAGCCCGAATTTGTGTGTCGGTTCTGCCTCAAAACGTAACTGAAGCTGTGCAGCTTATCAGGAAAGCGGAAGCTTTAGAAGTAGATTTTATCGAAGTTCGTCTAGATAATATCGAAAAAGTTAGCCATCTTGCTGATTTGACTAAACATCAGAGGACGCCCCTTATCGCTGCAGATAGATCTGGAAGAAGCAAAATTGAGCGTCAAGCGATATTACTGAATGCTGCAAAAAACGGGTTTAATTATGTTGACGTGGATTTGTCTAGTCCTAAACTTCAGGCGTTTATTAATCAAGTAAAATCAGAGGGTGCTAAGTGCATAGTCTCTTTTCATGATTATACAAAGACCTTAAGTGCTCCTGAACTTAACCGGATTCTTGAAAGAGAAGTGTCTAGCGGTGCGGATGTATGTAAAATCGTAACCACCGCAACAAAAATTGAAGACAACCTTACTCTATTACAATTCGTTCAGGCTGCGCCTGTTAGGAAGAAGCCAGTTTGCTTTGCGATGGGAGAATTAGGCAAAACCTCGAGGCTTTTATCTCCTGTATTCGGGAGCTTTTTTACCTTTGCGGCTCTGGAACGAGGCTGTGTAACTGCTCCTGGGCAAATGACTGTTCAGGAAATGCGGGCTGCTTACGATTTACTGGGACTCAAATGAAAGAGCATCTCTCCGGAAAGACCCAAATATACGGTGTTATAGGCGATCCTGTAGAGCACTCTCTAAGTCCTGTGATGCATAATGCTGCTTTTAAAGCACTTAAAGTAGATGGGGTTTTTTTAGCTTTTAAAGTAAAAAAGATGGAAGTAAAGAGTGCTATCGAGGGTATGCGGGCCTTGGGTATCTGTGGATTTAATGTTACTATGCCTCATAAGAATGCTGTTATCCCTTATCTGGACGAAGTCGACGAGACATCTGAGCTTCTGGGTTCTGTGAACACCATTCTAAATGATAATGGTAAGTTACGGGGGGTCAGTACGGATGGCGTCGGTGCTCTTCGTGCATTACAAGAGAACAATGTTGCGGTCAAAGGGCGCAAAGTGGTCTTATTAGGCGG
>CAZQTZ010000165.1:0-1190 GCA_964596465.1 uncultured Candidatus Bathyarchaeia archaeon
TAATAACGTCACCTGTTTTATCGTTAATAAAGTAGGCATATTGCGCCATTGTTGTGGTTGTTCCACTAGATCCGACTGGATACTCCCATTGAATCACGAGCAATCTTAGGTGCTTAGTCATGCTTGGTTATTTAATTGTTAAACACATAATTACAAGTCCACCTTCTGAACGATCCGCCATCGTTATCAAACATTCTTTTGGCGTACCTAACGTTGGCTTTCCAGTCGGTATCTAAGTGAAGTTCTTTAACTGGATGGTACACATCGTTAATTTGAAATAAATTCCAATCTCTTCCTACTCCGCCCCATACGGTATTATCATTGACCGCCAGCGGGTCTAGGTTTCTATTTTCACACGCCAACAACTTAAAAGCATCATCAGCGTCATCCCCAAATACCTCCCTTATATAATTTTCTATCTCTTGACGCTGTGTAGTAGGTGTAGGAGGCGTTGTGGGGGTTGGAGTGGGTACAACTACCTGAATAGCCTCCACTTCTTCTTTAACTTGATCTGGGGTGGTCTTTGTCTCTCCCCCTTGAACATCAGCAGAAAGGTCAATATCAGGTTGCCCGCTACACTGATCGCAAGCAAGAGTTTCAAGATGTCCACCTGTAATGAAAGACTGATTATTAGTTCTGGATCGTGCATATCCGCCAATTAAGGAAATTGATAATAAAATGATAGCTCCTTGCTTCATGATATATCTGGTCTTTTTGTTAAGACCGTAGCGGTAGTTTGGTTGTTTGTATTTAAGAGTGTTCATGGCCGTTCGCCCTTGTAATGTTTGTGATAAGAAAGAAAGGTTTTTCTAGTCAAATAATCCTCAAGAAAATTGATTAGGCACCAGATGTGGTATTTACCGTTGGAGCTTTCGCAAGTTTCGTTAATTATTTCATAAGTGGCACCGTTATACCTCTTTATCACCAGAGAGGTTTTTTCTCTCAATTTGCTGGAGGAGGAAACCCAATGAAGCCGGTTTATAAGTCCGGTCAATGTTTTGTATTGTCTTGATTTCCATTGACCTCTCCGTTGGAGTCTCCATTTGTCGTTTTTGTCCCTTGGTATTTTGACAATTATTTTTTTCATTTAACCCAAGGCGAGTAGTATCAAGGGCGATGGTGTCTTGTTTGTTCCCCATCAACCCTCACCTAGGGTTAGATGAAGGCCACCGACTGCGGATAGTGGCCTT
>CAZQTZ010000165.1:1290-4839 GCA_964596465.1 uncultured Candidatus Bathyarchaeia archaeon
TTGGTGAGGGCTTGCTTGAGGTCTGAGAAGTTGTCGGAGAGTTGGTTGAGTTTGTTCATGTTGGTTGTTTTGTTGATTGCTAACTGTTTATAGAATAACCCCTACTTTACGCCTTGTCAAGTCCCAATTTATCTCTATTTTTAGCAATGATTTGATACACCCATTGCCTTGATACACCCACCATTTTTGCAATAGCAGTAACGGTGTATTTTCTTCTTAGTTCTTTTTGGTTGAGGAGATTGATAATCATTTCCTCTTTGGTTGGTTGGTTGGTCATATATAATTAGTGTGCCGCCAACATGGGGTTCTTGGTTGTTACCCCGCTAACTTGTTGGCGGTATTTATTCATAATACTTACTAACTAAATCTTGATTCATCCACTCCCACAATTTCTTACAAGCCAAAAACTCCTCAAAATAATCCTGTTGGGTAGCAAACTTGTATTTGCCAGTGGGTTTGTCGTCAGCTCCAGTCTCCAAGAGTAAGGCAGCCATACCGTCGATTTTAGTGCCACTCTCTTCAAGGGCTTGCTTGTAGGCGGAGAGTTGTAAAGCGACTTCTGGGTAGATGTCTTTGCTTGTTTTGGTGTCAACCACATATACCCCCGAACCGTTGATCTTAACAATCAAATCTGCCGTGCCAGCATAACCATATTTGTCAGAGTAGAGAGTTTTTTCGCTCTCCACTATTTCCACATGGTTATTGCCCAACCAATCCTTGAAAGCTTCCATGTAAGGCCTGATACTATCAGGAAGGTAGGTTTTAACCTCTCCGGTGTATTTGTAGGCCTCGATGAGGGTGTGGATGGTCGTACCCCTACTCATGGCGTCTTTTGATTTCTTGTAGGGAGCTTGTAGGGCCTCCTGTTCGTTGAGGGAGGGGTCGGCCATAAGGGCTCGGTAGACCTCACGGCCAAACCAATATCTCAGAGCTGGTTTGTCTAAAATGGATATAGCATTAGTGACTGAGACGTAGGGTTTTGTGCCTTTCCAGTAAAATGGTCCTCTTCTTTGGGGAACTACTGTCATGTTGGTTGTTGCTGATTGCTAACTTAAGGTCATCATATACCCCTATTTACAATCTGTCAAGGGGGTTAAAGTTTCTCTAGCCAACCCTCGCAAAGAGGGCTGGTACAAAAACCTTAGAAAGGGATCTCGTCGTCAGCTAATATCTTCTCGATATCTTCCGCAGACGATTTCTTGCTTTTCCTTCCGCCGATACCATCAATATGGATGTCGGATTTCTTTTTAGCTTCTTTCACGCCTTCCCACTTAGGAAGTTGTTTAGAGGCCTTGGTAAAGGAGATGATGTTGTTGTAGATGGTGGAGCCGTCAGCTGATGGCTGTTGCTCGACCATAACGTCAACTTGCTTGCCAAGGATGTCGTGTGGGTGAAAGTTTCTTTGTTCATCCTCGGTTGGTTCATGTCCTAGGGCTGCGGTAACGAGTTTTCTCAACCAGGCTTTCTTGTTAAAAGACTGCGAGCAACGCTTCCATAGGAACCTTCCCTTGGTTGAGTCGCCGTTGTCCATTTTCTTATCTTCAAGGATAACAAATTGGAAGTTTAGTAGCTCTTGTTCTATACCTTGAAATTTGTTGAATTGCGTGACCATATTTACATCAAACACCTCAACGGTGTACTTATCTGCTGGAATCGGATCAAATCCGTTACTTTCAGTTTTTATGTTTAGCTTTTGGTCTGGTGCGATCATTTGGTTGTGTTCACCTCCTCTCCATTATCTGTCCAAATAACAATTTGGCGTTTAAGCCATTCGTTAAAATCTACAACTAAAATTCTAGGTGATTTTTCCCCTATATAAACAACTGGCAATGGATTATCTTTATCTTTAATGAGATCGTAGACGGTCTGTCTGGATACGTTAAGAGCCTTCTGGATTTGCTTGATGGTTAATGTTTGCGACTGCATGAATTCATCGTATCAGAATTTGGCTAGTTGTCAATAGTAGGCATCTATTGACATAGGTTGACGAATTTGTTATTGTCAAGTATATGCCACCAACCGATCCAGTAATGCAGAAAATAAATAGGGAGATAAGAAGAGAGGGATATAACAGAACAGATCAAGGAAATGCTGAGATAATAAGGGACTTGTTTGGTCGAAGGTTGAGGTATGATCATAGAAGGAAGAGATGGTTGTTATGGCGAGGGAACAGGTGGGAGCCGGACAACATACAAAAGATACATAATTTAGCAGTCAGGTCTGCCAGACGGAGATATGAACAAGCACTGTCTATTGAGGACACAAGCTTAAGGAAAGCTGAATCAAATTTTGCTATAAGGTCAGAGAACAGGTCAATGGTTGAGAGTGCCTTGGCTATGCTTAAGACGATGGACGGGATTGCTGATGATGGCTCTGGGTGGGATTTGGATAATATGATTCTCTCGGTTGGGAATGGAATCGTTGATTTAGAAACCGGTGAGTTAAGACGGGGTAGGCCGGAAGAGAAAGTCACAATGGTTGCTAATGTTGAATATGATAGTTCGGCGACAGCCCCAAGATGGGATTTGTTTATTAAGGAAATTTTTGATGGTGATGAGGATGTAATTCACTTTGTCCACAAAGCCCTTGGATACTCTATAACTGGATTGACCACCGCTCAATCAGCGTTTTTTTGTTACGGGACTGGAGCTAATGGGAAGAGTGTGTTGTTTAAGATAATAATGGACATACTAGGAGACTATGCACACGATGCGCCAGCTACACTCTTTCAGCGCAATGAGTATGTGACTAATACTAATGACGTAGCCGAGACGGAACTAAAACGGTTTCTAGTGGCATCAGAGACGCTTAGCACCGCTAAATTAAATGAGCAGAGGTTAAAGGCGTGGACAGGTGGTGATCGAGTGAGGGCTAGATACTTGTATCAAGAGAATTTTAGCTTTGAGCCAACAGTAAAGCCTTGGCTGTTTATCAATCACCGTCCAATCATCCAAGATGATAGTTATGGTTTTTGGCGTAGAGTGAAGTTGATACCGTTTAATAGAACTTTCAAGTTAAATGAGCAAGATCCTTATTTACTAGACAAGCTAAAATTAGAAAAATCAGGAATTTTGAATTGGCTGATTGCTGGATGTTTGTTGTGGCAGGAAGAAGGCCTTAATCCAGTACCAGAAAAAATTAGCTTTGCCACTAGCGAGTATAGAGCAGAGAATGATGAGTTACAGGCGTTTATAGATGATATGTGTCTACTTCATGGAGAGGTTAAGTCGTCGGATCTTTATAGAGCATACATAACTTGGGCAACCAAAGAACAGTACAAAGAGAAGGAGATAATGTCCAGACAAATGTTTGGAAGAAGAATATCCGATAAGTTTACACCGATCAGAAAAGAATCGTTTAGAGGATATCAAGGAATTTGCTTAAAGTCTCTCTAAAATGACAGATATCTGTCATTTTTTTGAGGCTAAATGACAGATATGACCCCCATTTCCATAAACTTTTTCCATATTTTACTTCGCGAAGGAGTTTATAGAAAATAGGTGTATATCTGTCATTCGTGGCTAGAAAATGACACATATCCGTCATGCT
>CAZQTZ010000166.1:0-4794 GCA_964596465.1 uncultured Candidatus Bathyarchaeia archaeon
TTAGATTTAATGAATATTCTATAGAGCTAAATAGCCCATTTATCGTATAGAATACTGATTTAGGTGAATTAGAACTGGTTAACAAGACGCCTATACGTACCTGTCCTGAGGACAAATCAAAATGTGACTGTTTGACAACTTGTCCAATAGAGCTTTCTGAGGATTGCCCTGATAAATGTAATCCAGAAAAATGCTGTCAAGGTTGTATGGCTAGTGAAGAAGAAAATGAGGATGAATAATTAATATTTTTTAAAATGTTTTTTAGGGATTTTACTGGTTTTTGTTGAAATTTTTTCAGGCTTCCTTTAATAGGATGATGATTATACAGATATTTTCAGGTCCAAAAAAAACGGGCGACAAATATTGGTTGGGAAAAGACGAAGAGGAACTGCTATTGTTGAAACATCTGCTGGTATTCTTGTTGTTAGCCATGATAATAGAACTTTTTATTTACCTGGTGGTGGGGCCAAGAGAGGCGAGAGTAGACACGATGCGGCGATTAGAGAACTTAAAGAGGAAACAGGCTTAAACGCAATTGGCTGTTCTTTTCTTTTCGAATATGTTTCTTTTACAAACAGTCATAAAGTATTTTTGATAGAATGCAGAGGTATTCCTAAACCATGTCATGAAATACGATATATTGATTTTTTTAATGGCTCAAATTTGAAAGTTTCAAATACAACATGGGAGATAATTGAACTTTATAGAGAAAAGAAAGATAGTAACGATTTTTCTAAAACAATCTCTTAAAAAGTTGCTTGGCGGATCAAAGCACATTTTGGTTTAGACGCGAGAAGGTGAGGGGTGACCAGGTGATGAGACTGGGCTAAGAAGCCTCCGCGTCTTTCCAACGTTGATCCGCCAAAGCTATTTGGTTATTTAGGGATGTATTCCCATCAACCTACTTCTAAATTAAAGATAAATTAGTTTTTGAATGCGTTTTTGTACTTCTTTGTTTAAAAATTCTAATATAAATGAAAATTATAGCTTAACTCTTAAAAACTCATTTTATTTTCTTTTTTACTACCTGATTTTATTATTTTTTTTAATTTTTTTCATTTAATCTTTGCTTTAACTTTATAAAATTAAAATTGCTAAGGACTTTTGTTGACCTTTTTTTGAGTGAGGTTTCTGGTTTTCGTAACTTTTCGAACTCCTTTTTCCTGACTATTTGTCTTTAAGGAAGCGTTTATTTTTTTATCATCATACCATTCAGATATTTTATTAATTGCCTTATTAGAATAACCATTTTCGCCTAACTTTTTTCTGATTTCTTTTTTCATATTGGCTCCTCAGATTATGTTGAATTCGTAAACTAGGCTTATAATCCATATTACGAATTCCGATACGCTATTGTATTAGAAAGAACCTGTTTTTTAAAAAAAAGTTGTTTTTTCTACTCTATTATTGAATTAGAGTCTGCTCTTTTAAAAGTTCGGTCACCAATTCTATTATTCAATAAAAGGTTTTTAATTAGTAATCGATACATGCAACTATGAAAGTAATTCCTGCTTTGATGTATACCTTTAAAAATCGAAGATTTTGGCTGTGGGAACTTGCTGGTTGTATAATTTATGGTATTCCTGTTCTAATCAGATTTATTACTGGTAATGTGAGTATTCCTATTCTAAATTTTCCTGGGTTTTGGATTGGTCATTTTATTCCTGGGAATTTATTAGAAAAATTTTTAGTAAATGCCTTCTTTCCAGGTGGTGCAGGAAGCGTTGCGGGAGAAGTCTTCTTTAGTAACTATTTAGCTCCACCTAATAAAAAGATGAAATATCTTTATCGAATCGCCGGATCTTTATTTCAGACAACTTTATGGTCAATTTTTCAATTTATAGGATACTATTTTTTAATTATGGGTCCGTATGGAAGTAACATATTTGAGCACTCGATTGTTTTTCCAATAAATTTCGTTTTGGCAAGTTTTTCTATATTTACTCCTGATATTCTTCATTCAATTAATTCAGCACTTGCCAAAATTCGTCAGAGGTTTCATTAATTCTATTTTCGGAGGAAAAAAAATTTTTATTTAAAATAAAAACAATATTTGCTGGGACTCTACCGGGCGATTTTTCAGGAGAAACCAATCGGAAACCCTGCAAAGCCTTGGTTAGAATTTTAACCGTTAGAGTCCTCTCAGCTTTATATTTTTTACTATTTTTTAACAAAAAAGGGAATGGGTGTGATGGTTTTTATTTTGGAATTATTTGCGTTTGCGCAGAAGTAAAGCGGCTGCTGCTACTGCTGCAATTATAGCTACTGCTGCGCCAATTATTAGGTAGGTTTCGGTAGTGATTCCTGTGCCAGGTGTAGGTGCAACTGTCGGGGAAGCAGAGATTGTTGCTGTTGGAGTGGCAGTGGGTGCTGGAGTTACTGGCGTTGAAGTTGGTGCTACTGTTGGTGTTGGTACTGCTGCGGCTTGATCTATTACTACCACAGTGCTTGCCGCGGATCCTCCATATGAGTTAGATCCTTCAAATACGGCGTCAATTGTGAACGTTCCTGTCTGTGATGGCTTCCATGCGTAATAGAACATTCCGTTTGCATTGCTTGTAACCGTAGCTATTTCATTTGTTTGGCCGTCTGGTCCTGTTGCATAAATCTTCACTGGTACTCCTGTGGTATCAGCTGGACACGTTTTTTGCATGTATACGTATTCCATCCATTGGGATTGACTTGCATCTGATATTGCAGGCACCATCTTAAATTCGCCGTTTGCGACCTTAGCTTTCGCTCCTGAAGACTCGTCAGATACTGTACCGCGTATAATTAAACTAGAACCCTGTGGGACGCCTGTCAATGGGGCTTCAACAGTAGTTGCGCTTGGTCCTTTACCGAATGCATAAACTTGTCCATCATAGGTGTTTAATGCGATTACAATACCATCTGCGACAACAGGGTGACGATACATGCCGTTTACTTTAAAGATTAACTGTCCAGTGTTTATGTCTATAGCCCATAGTTGTGAACCTCTCCATAAGACTCCGTCTGATGAGTGTTCATCCGCGGTAGTATAAACTACCCCATCTGCAATTGCCAAGCCTGCATATTCTGGATATGTTCCATATGCGTTTTCAAAGCCTGCGCTGCCTTTGTCATAAGCCCATAATAAGTTACCATTATTCATATCAAAGCATCTAACAATACCATCATAACCTGATGTGATGAGTTTATCATAAGCTATTTCATAGATTCTTGTGAATAAAGCCCATGCATTGTTTAATGGTTGGGTCTGCCAGATTTTTTGTCCTGTTCGCATATCAAAACCGTAGTAAACTTCTTCGCCTTCGTCATATCTTACATATTTACCGCCTCTGATGTGGTTGCTTACACGGTCGTGAATATCATTAATCATGGTGCGGTTTGCTGCCCATAGATGATTTAGGTTGCTTGGGTATGTTCCATCAGCGCCTTTTTTCATTATACTTATATCATAACCTACATCACTGTAGATGTTCGGTAATTTGGAAAAGTCTCTTTGAGTTGCTAAAAGTAATCCTTCTTCAACGTTAACTTCTCGTACTGTCTGTGCTACTCCGTCAATATCTGGTAGAGTTACATTCCATTCGATGCCAACATACGGTGAATGACTTACCGACTGCCAGTATGCTATTTCAGAAGGTAAAGCTGGATTTGGTGCTTCTGTTACTAATCTTGATGCGTTTATTGTTCCACTTGGGCTCCATACATCAATTCCTGCGTATCTTACTCCAAGTACAGCCCTACTTGCGTTAAATAATGTCATGTATCTGTGGGTTGCGTTTCCGCCTATGTTGTAGATGAGTATTTCTCCTTTAGGTCCAAAGCATGTGTATCCTGATGTGAGGCCAGTCATGATTAGGCTAAATTGGAGGCGTGGATTCTGTTGCATATCGGGGAATACTTCATAGAAGTCCCAGTATACTTGTCCTGCTTCCATTCTTTGGACTACTAAGTATTCAAGTACTCCGTGTTCGTTGGGTGTATCAACGTTAAGGGCTTGCGCGAATTGAATGTTAGTGTTATTCATATACATCAATGGGTAATCTTCTCCAGTGTAAAGGTTCAGGAATCTAGTTCCGTAGGTTTGCATAGTTCCGGTTAAACCGTGTTCAGTGTAAAAGACTAAGCCTTGGAGAACCATCGCTTCAAAAAATTGTTCATAGGAAATTCCATGATACCATACCGTATCTCCAAACTTTCCTCCGACTATCCCACCAGGTATTATAGGTTTAGTCCAAAGTATATGCCCGCTATCTGGTGCTGAAGTATAGGGAGCAAATGCAGGTGTGCCTGCGAAGCTTCTGCTTGTTTTATCATATCCACGCATTAGCCAGTTGTCGGCTACATCCCACCAGCCTTTATTTTCAGCATTTATTGGGCGAGTCCAATATCCAGTCGGTAACGGGGGCGATCGATCATAGCTAGCTATTGGATTTGCCTGAACGGTAAGTGGGATTTTTTCACTTTCATCAGGAAGATATGTATAGATTCCTGGTGGTAATCCGAAACCTCCGCCGTCAACTGTGCTTAGGTATGGGCCTTGTTTGGGGAAGAACATCTGGAAATAGTATGTACCAGTTTGGGTAGGTGTATAAGCGAACCAGCCTGAACTTGTTGAGTCCAATACCAGATTCTGTCTTGTTTCTGTTGTTCCGTCAGGTTTTGTTATGGTTACTGAAGTCCCATTAAAAAGACCGCTTCTAACCAATGCCCCTGCTGCGGGTTGATCTACTCGGAAAGTAACAAGCACGGTTTGTCCAACGCCTACAGGATTAGGTACAGCGCTGATATACGCGAAGACTTTAA